>JBMOGO010000024.1:0-36522 GCA_049318305.1 Polymorphobacter sp. | reverse complement strand
CGGCGAGGAACAGCCCCTTGTAGATGATCGACCGCGCCGACAGCGAGCAGATGTAAAAGCCCTGTGTCTGGCTTTCGATGACCTTTTTCTCGATGCGGCGGCGGATGAGGTACAGGTCCTTTTCGAACGCCTCGATCGCGGCGGCCTTGCCCGCCGGCCCCAGCGCCGGGTCCGCCAGTGGCCCGGCAATCATGATCTGTTCGATTTCCGGGCGCGACAGCATCGCCTTGTCGCCGATCACCGATACATCGACCGGCACCTGCCGCCAGCCATAGACTTTATAGCCAAAGCCGATGATTTCGGATTCGACGATGGTGCGGCAGGTTTCCTGTGCGGCGAGGTCAGTGCGGGGCAGGAACACCTGCCCCACGGCGAGCAGGTTCGGTTTCGGCTTGTGCCCGGCGCGGCCGATATGCTCGTGGAAGAAATCCAGGGGCAGTTCGACATGGATGCCGGCGCCATCACCGGTCTTGCCATCGGCATCGACGGCACCGCGGTGCCACACCGCCTTCAACGCCTCGATACCCGCCACAACCACACGCCGCGACGGCTTGCCATCGGTCGCGGCGATCAGGCCGACGCCGCACGCATCCGATTCCATGTCGGGACGGTACATGCCGAATTCGGCGATGCGGGCGCGCTCGGCGGCGGACACTGTCGGATAAGAGGTGGTGGGTAACATCGGCGCTGGTCCCTACTTCTTCTTGGGCGGCTGGGCCGCATCCAGCGGCGCCAGCGCCGCCTGCAAGCGCCCGGCATTGGCGCGCATCGCCACATCCAGCTTGCCGCCGATGATCCTGGTCGTGGCCCCACCGATTTCCGCCGAAACCTTCGGCTGGCGCGTGTAAAGCGCCTGGCCGAGCGGCGTGGTGTAGAATTTGCTCAGCCCCTGCAGTTCGGCGAGCGAATAGTTGCGCGCATAGGCGCGCTCCGCCTCCGCCACGACTGTGCCGATATTTTCGTTGATGACCTTGCGGGCGATCTCGGCCTGGATACCGCCGGCCTTTTGCAGCACCGGATCGAACTTGGCCTTGTTGGCCTGATAGGCCGGCACGAACCCCGGCTGCTGCGCCAGCATCGCCCGGATGGCAAATCCGGATTTCATCGCCGCCACGTCGCGATCCATGCTGCGCAGGACCTGGCCGCGCACATCGAGCTGCTTGACCAGTACGCGCGCGGCCGAAAGGCGCGCCGGATCGATTGCAAGCGCCGCAGCGGGTTGCGCGGCACTGGCAACAACCACAGCAGCAATCAGCGTTAGCATATCAATTTCCCTTCGGATTCAAGCCGCGCGGGCGGCGGACACGCCGGCCTTTTCGCGCAGGTAATTGTGCATCGTCGCCGAAACATCGCGCCCGTCGCGCACGGCCCATACCACCAGCGACGCACCGCGAACGATATCGCCCGCCGCGAACACGCCGGGCAGTGACGTCATCATCGTCTTGTGGTCGACGCGCAGCGTGCCCCAACGGGTGACGCCCAGATCGGGGGCGCCGAACAGGCCGGGCAGGTCCTCCGCATCGAAACCCAGCGCCTTGATGACCAGATCGGCGGGCGCGGTGAAATCGCCGCCGGGGTCGACCTCGGGGGCGCGGCGGCCATCAGGGCCGGCCTGGCCCAGCCGCATGCGCTTTGCCGTCACCGACCCGGCATTGATCGCTGCGGGGGCGGCCAGCCAGACGAATTCGACGCCTTCTTCCTCGGCATGGGCGACTTCGCGCGCCGAACCCGGCATGTTGGTGCGATCCCGCCGGTACAGGCATTTGACGCTGGCGGCGCCCTGCCGCACCGCAGTGCGCACGCAATCCATCGCCGTATCGCCGCCGCCGATGACCACGACATGCTTGCGAGCCGCATCGAAACGTCCGGCATCGGGCACCGCATCGCCAAAGCCGGCGCGGTTCGACGCGGTCAGATAATCGAGCGCATCGAGCACATTCGCGCCATCGGCACCCGGCACATCGACGGCACGCGGCGTGTAGACCCCGGTGGCGACCAGCAGCGCGTCATGGCGTTCGCGCAGCTCTGCCAGGCTGGCATCGCGGCCAACCTCGAAATCATGATGGAACACGATGCCGGCATCCTTCAACCGGTCGACGCGGCGCATGACGACCGGCTTTTCCAGCTTGAAACCCGGGATACCATAGGTCAGCAAGCCGCCGGCGCGATCATACCGGTCATAGACATGCACCGCATAACCCTTGGTGCGCAGATATTCCGCCGTGGTCAGCCCGGCCGGGCCGGCGCCGATGATACCGACCGACTGCGATGACCGGTCGGCAATGATGCGCACCGGCTTGACCCAGCCATTGTCCCACGCCGTATCGGTGATGAATTTTTCCACCGCGCCGATGGTGACGCTGCCGAAATCCTTTTCGATGACGCAATTGCCCTCGCACAGCCGGTCCTGCGGGCAGATGCGGCCACAGATTTCCGGCATGGTGCTGGTCGCGGCGGACAGCTCATAGGCTTCCTCCAGCCGGCCTTCGGCGGTCAGCTTCAGCCAGTCGGGGATGTTGTTGTGCAGCGGGCAATGCACCTGGCAGAACGGCACCCCGCATTGCGAACAGCGCGCCGCCTGCTCCTCCGCCTTTGCGATGATATAGGGCCGCGCGATTTCCAGGAAATCATGGGCGCGTTCGTCGGCAGACCGCTTGGCCGGATAGGCCTGCGACCGATCAGTGAATTTCAACATCCTTGTGTCAGCCATGGAATCCGCCCCTTCCGATGGCCGCGTTAAGCCTTTCGACCGGCAGAGTCACGCAAAACTTCGCACAAAGGACAGTTAAACTGTCCTATTGTAGATTCGAACCGCCGCAAGGGCCTTTTACCACCGTTTTCTAGGTCCGATTCGGTCCTATCTCACTATCAGCCAAACCAGTGCCGCCGACCCCACGATGATCCGATACCAGGCAAAGGGCGCAAAACCGAATCGGCTGACGATCGCCACGAACCCCTTCACCACCGCCAGCGCCACGACAAACGACACCGCAAAGCCGATGCCGATGGCGTTCAGTTGCCCGACATCAAGGCTGTCGCGGTTCTTCCATAACAGCAGCGCCGTCGCGCCGCCGATGGTCGGCACGGCGAGGAAAAAGCTGAACTCCGCCGCGGTCTTGCGGTCGATCTTCAACAGCATCGCCGCCATGATCGTCGCGCCCGACCGCGACACACCGGGAATCATCGCGACGCATTGCCCGATGCCAACCAGCAGCGCCGCGCGCGCCGGCATGGTCTCGACGCTGTCGATGACCGGTTGCGCGGCATTGCGCTCGATCCACAAGATCGCGATGCCGCCGACGATCAACGCCACCGCCACCGTCATCGGGCTGAGCAGCATTGCCTCGAACGCCCTGATGAACAGCACACCCGCGACGCCGGCTGGCACAAAGCCAAGAACGATGTTGCGCAGGAACGCGAACGCCGAAGGCTGGCGCCCGAACAGCCCGATGATCACATCGAGAAACCGCCGCCAATAGGCCACCACCACCGCCAGGATCGCCCCCGACTGGATGGCGATCTCGAAGGTGGCGTTGCCTTCACCCTTGAAGCCCAGCAACTCGCCGGCCAGGATCAGATGGCCGGTCGAAGACACCGGCAGGAATTCCGTCAAGCCTTCGACAATGCCGAGCAGGACGATGTCCACCAAACTTTGTTGCATGTGCTTCAGCCGTTCAGCGTGCGGTTGAATCGACCCGAAACCCGATAGCGCTCCAGCATCGCCGGCACGAACGCCGCCATCGGCGTTGGCAGCACGCCAAGCTCTGCCAGCCCCGGCATGCCCGCGCCGACCACATTGTCCTTTTGCAGCATTGCCAGCTGATCCGATGTCATCGGCATGAACGGCAGGATATCGCCCATCCGCCCCATCAGCCGAGCCAGCCCCGCTGGCACTTCATACAGCGGCCGCCCGGCGCGGGTTTCGGTGTTGATCATCTGCAAGATAGCGCGAAACGTCAGCGCCTCGGGCCCGCCCAGTTCGAAGATCCGCCCGGCGGCGTCGGCGCGGGTCAGGGCGGCCAGCACCGCGGCCGCAACATCCAGCACGTAAACCGGCTGAAACCGACTGTTTCCAGCGATGACCGGCAGCACCGGCGCTAGTCGCGCCATCGCTGCGAACCGGTTGAGAAATTGATCCTCCGGCCCGACCACCAGGCTGGGCCGCAAAATCGTCGCGGTCGGAATGGCGGCGAGCACCGCCGCTTCGCCGGCCGCCTTGGTGCGGGCATAGGGCACCGCCGACGCGGCATCGGCACCGATCGCCGATACCTGGACATAATGGCCGATCCCGGCCGCCGCAGCCGCGCGCGCCGCACGGCCAGCGCCCTCGGCTTGAACGGCGGCAAAGGATTGACCCGACTTTTCATCCAGGATGCCGACCAGGTTGACCCCGGCGCTGGCGCCTTGAAACGCCGCCGCCATCTGCACATCGGATGCGATGTTGCCGTGCGCCAGCTGGATCTGCCCCAACTGACCCAGTGGTTTTAGAAACAGTGCCGATTCGGGGTGGCGCACCGCGACGCGAACGCGAAAGCCGTGTTCGGCCAGCCGTTGCACGATGTAACGGCCCAGAAATCCCGATCCACCAACGACGGTGACCAGCGCATCAGGGGCAAGCGAGGAGAGGAGACCAGTCATGCTGCGCCCTTTAGCGTGGGCCAGCGCGCCTGTCTTGGCCCGTGTTGGCACAGGAAAGCGACAACAGTGCGTTGACAAGCCTGCCGCCTGCCCCTAACCCGCCGCTCCTACCCCGTGCCCGGATGGCGGAATTGGTAGACGCACCAGCTTCAGGTGCTGGCGCTCGCAAGGGCGTGGAGGTTCGAGTCCTCTTCCGGGCACCAGCGACCCCTCGCGCCAGCGGCGTCAGGGATTGAAAAATCCCTGTAATTCAGCTACTTTAACTCAAGCGCTGACCGTCCGCGTTCGCCGTCATTCGCCCCCAGCCGCGTTTTTTTGGGGGCCTTTTTGGGGGCCTTTTTTCCGAGCGGTCTCGCGGGAGAGTAGCGAGGGCGAATCTATGGCGCTGACGGAAACAGCGGTCCGAACGGCAAAGGCAGCAAGCGTAGACCGAAAGCTGGCCGACGAGAAAGGGCTCTATCTCCTGGTGACGGTAAGTGGCTCCAAGCTTTGGCGCTTGAAATACCGGATTGATGGGAAGGAGAAGAAGCTGGCGCTGGGCAGCTATCCGGAAGTCGCGTTGAAAGAGGCGCGCAATCGACGCGACAGCGCGCGGAGAGCTGCCGAAACGGGAAGCGATCCCGCAGCTGCTAAGCGTGAGGCTCGAATCGCCAGACAGTTTTCGGCATCGAACACCTTTGGTGCAATCGCCGAAGAGTACATCGCAAAGCTTGAAGCCGAGAAGAAGGCCGAGGTCACGATTGCCAAGCTCGGCTGGCTGTTGTCGAAACTGTCGTCAGCGCTAGGCAGACGGCCAATTTCCGAGATCACGCCGCATGAGTTACTCGCAATTCTAAAAGCCGCCGAACGCAAGGGGCATCGCGAAACCGCGCGCCGCTTGCGTTCTTTTGCCAGTCGCGTGTTTCGCTATGCCGTGATCACGGCCCGGGCGACTGTCGATCCTGCGCAGCCGCTGCAGGGTGCGCTGGTTGCGCCGACCGTTACCCATCATGCTGCGATCATTGAGCCTGCGGAGTTCGGGCGCCTACTGCGTTCGATCGACAACTATACTGGCTACGCGCTAACCAAGCTGGCACTGCGCTTCTCTGCCCATGTCTTTCAGCGTCCCGGCGAAATCCGGCAAGCTGAATGGACCGAAATCGACTTCGACAAGGCGGTTTGGACGATCCCGGCAGCGCGCATGAAACAGCGCCATGCACACCGGGTGCCGCTTTCGCTTCAATCGATTTCCATTTTACGCGAGGCCGAAGCGCTCTCTGGGGACGGGCGATTCGTATTTCCCAAACTTGGATCGACGCTGAAGCCAATGTGCGAGAACGCGATCAATCAGGCGCTTCGGCGCATGGGCTTTGCCAGCGACGAAATGACTGCACATGGCTTTCGGTCGACAGCGTCCTCGTTGCTCAATGAATGCGGCAAATGGAGCCCGGACGCGATCGAACGCGCCTTATCACACGCCGATAGCAACCAGGTGCGGTCCGCCTATCATCGCGGCGCGCATTGGCCGGAACGCGTGGAAATGGCGCAATGGTGGAGTGATTATCTCGACATGCTCCGCGACGGGGCGACAATCATTCCCTTCACGACGACCAAGGGCCGATAGCCTGGGGCGCTTGACTAGGCCGACCAATAAAGTGAGCGCGGCAGAATTCGCAGCATTAGGCATCAAGCCGATATCCGCCCGGAGCTGGCGGCGGCTTTCGGCGCAACCCATCAAGGAAGCGACGCAAACTATCGACCGGGACCAGGGTTGCCGTACCGACCTTGATGGCCTCGATCTGGCCATCCTTGATCAGCTCGTACATCTTGGTCCGGCCAATCCCGGTCATCTGGACCGCGACAGAAATCTTTACGGTGATAGTGTCGAACGGCAGGTTCAGTTGCCGGTCGTTGGCCGGCGATAGGGCTCGCTTGGCCGATTGAATGTAAGGCATGTCTCCAAACTCCGCTCAGAGGCAGGCTTGTGGACCGGCCACATAATGCCAAATCAGCAGCGCCGCAGCAACAGCGCGCCATGGATATGCTGCGGTCGATCGTATCGACAGCGACGCTCGGAGCGACGGTGCAGCAGCGCGGACGCCAACGGATGAACTTCCGACAACCTGCTTTCACCGAATGCCGGCGGCCAACCGCCACAATATTAAGATCCACGAAAGAAAAGCCCGCGCCTTGCGGTCAGCCAAATTTACAGCGAGTTCAATCGTTTATCGCGAGACAACTTGCAGCGAGGCAGCGAGGCGCCAATAAGGCACAGATTTGTGACGAGGTGCCTTGTCGCAAAGGCATTGAAACAGCAAGAAAAAGTGCGAGTCACGCGTTTGCAGTTTACTGCGTTGGCTGATGCGGAATGTCCGGCTTTTCTAGGATCGGTCATTCCAGATAACGTGTTGGAACGTCGCCTTGTGGGTCGAAAGCTGCCGACGCGAATCTCCGCTGCATAGTCGTTGGAGCGCACTGGTCAGCTTCTGATTCCCCGATGCTGCTCAAAGGCCGGGAATGTCGCACCGGCCAGAGACGATTTCCGCCGCTGTCTTATGCGGATTTCAAGCGGGAGAGTTTGCCACACACGATGCAGTGAACTGCAAGGCCGCAACTTGCCATTTATGTATTAATATCAATACCTTTGCCGCGAGGCGCCTCACGTTTAAGCTGCGACTTGCCGGTGCCTCTCTGCCTCACCGCAAGTTGCCTTGCGCTATCACATTGAAATAAAAATGCATTTTCTATCTTGGAAGTCTGTGGTTGGGCAGGCCTGCCTCAGCGGGAAGGCGGTCGACTGGCCCTGTGATCGGGCAACAGCAGACCCCAACTCTGTCCGCAGACGTACGATTTCCGGGGCGGTGAACCTAGTTGACGTCCAGTCGCGGACGCCAGCGGATTGCGGTTGAATTATTTTTCTGCGCGTTTGAACTCACTTGGGGGCCCTGATGGGGGCCTTTTAGAATATCTCGCAGAAAATTCTTAGCAAAATCATTTGGTTGGTAGCAACCATCGAGTCCTCTTCCGGCACCAACTTCATAACACACTGAAAATGCCGGGAAATCGTTCGAAAGACGGTCTCCTTGGTGCATCTGTTACGCAAATCCAATACGCGAACTACCCATTTGGCATTCTGCTCGTGGTGGCAAGTTTCATGCTCGCCGCCGTATCTCCAAGGGCATCCGAACCGCCGTTGGTCGAAATGGGACCCGGTTTTCGCTTCACACCGATCGCATCAGAATCACTCGGCTTCGGTTCGCATTGGTGGCCGCGCAGAACGAAGTGTTGATTGCGCTGGCGCGCATCGACGCAGGCTGCGCTGCCTCACATCGAGTCAAGTCGATCAAGGCGGCGATGCGTCAGCACCATGGAACCGCGTTGCATACAGCCCCATGCGGTTCCGCACTGGGGTTTCGTCCCCCACATTGGCCGGCAGGCCCAGCACGGCCAGGGTTTCACGCGCGGCGACACTGCCGGCAGCGGGCTCGGCGGCAATGGCGGCAAGGATGGCATCGCGCCCTTCGGCTGGCAGGCGCGCCTTCAGTTCGGCGGCAACCAGCAGTGGCAGGTGGGATTGCAGCGGTTCGGTGTCGTAGAGATCGGGCACGGCGGCGATCAACAGCAGGTTGCGCGCGCGCTGGGTCAAGTCGGGTTCGGCCGCAGCCGGCCATTTTTCGATCTGGCGCTGGATGCGGGCGAGCGCACTGGCGGTTGCGGCATCGGGCGCCGTCGCGGCGATGGGCGCGATCGGCCCGGCCGGTGCTGCAGCGATGGCGAGATCGGCGCGCGGCATCGGCGGGCCGGGCCGGTACCAGACGAGCGCCGACAGGCCGAGCCACGTCGAGAACATCACCCCATACGGCCAGCGGCGCGGCCACAACCGCGCCACCAGCAGCGTTGCCGCCGCGGTACCGGCGAGGGCGAACAAGGCCGAACTCGCCGCGCGCGTGCCGGTACCGGTGAGCGCCGTCTGGATCGCGGTGCTGGTCCATTGCGCGGGCAACAGGACCAGCAGCCAGTCCGGCAACGCGCCTGGCATGGCTGATGCTGTCAACAGCATCGCCGCCTCGCCGGCGACCACAAACACCGCGATCCACCAGCCCTTCTCGCCTGCTGAGCGGGCAAACAGCGTGCCCCGCGCGGCAAAGCTGAAGCTGGCGATGATAACGGCAAGACCGGTCGAAAAGGGGTGTGGAACGGTCGGCATGCCCAGTGCCCGCGCCAACAGGATGAGGCCAGCACCGGACAGCAGGGCCAGAACGACGCCGATCCACAGGCGCCCGGCAGCGGCGGCTGCGATCATGCCAACGCCCATCAGGCCCGCCGCCAACAGGGGGCCGCCAGCCAAGGCCAGCGGCGCCGGCGCCGGCGCATCCAAAATCATCGGCATGACCAGGGCCGGTGCTGCAACTCCGACCAGCGCCGCGGCCAGCCAGGCCAGAAACGACGGCGCCAGAGGCTGGGCATGCGACGAGGATTTCATGGGACAGACACTGATTGAAGCACCGGGCATTGTCGAGAAGGCACCACCAGCTGCACACTGTTTCGGTAAAGGTCCGTTTGGGGGCACGCTAGGCGCGGCGGCTTTCGACCCAACTGTCGCCATTCGCGGCCCCGCCTCCGAACGACCGATTCGGAGAATTGCGAACACTCCAATCAACCTGCTCGACTTGAACTCAGGAGCGGACGTCTTCGGCCAAGCCGGCGCGGTTCGCCAGATTGGTTTTAGATCACATTGCACCATATCCACAGGCTAAGAGGTAATTGGCGCATCCCTAGCAGGGGTAGGATCAGGCCGATGGTATCCCGGAAGTCGTGAATGGTGCGATCGGCGGTTTTGCGCAGATGTGCTTTGAGCTTTGAGTGCGCCTCTTCTATTGGGCTAAAGTCGGGGCGGTCGGGCGTAGGAAACCGCCGCAACGCTAACCGACGCGCCTCGCGCCGGAACGCCACCCCGGTCCGCGAAGCGCCGCAGTTCGGTTCACCGGCGGCGTCGCGCCCGCCACACTCGCACCGCTCGTCCAAGATGCGCGCGGCGCAAACCGCGCCCGGCCTGCAGCCGTTTCATATCGATGGTGGAGTCGAAATTCTGCAGCTGCACATGGTAATAATTGACATACTCCAGCCAGCCCATCAGCGTGAACCCGACTGCGGCAAAACTGTTGGGTCGCCAGCCGCCCTCAATCACCGACGCCGCAGCCATCGTCGTGGCCAACACCAGCACCGCCAGCGCTGGCCATTCAGCCCACGCGCAAGCCGCCGTCAGTTTTTCAGCCAGCGCCGTATCGCCATCCAGTCTGGCCAACGCCATCCGCCACGCCGCAGTCCCGATCACCAACAGCAACGAACATGCCGCCATGCCCGCGATAGCGGCGGCATCGGGCGTGACGCCGCCTGACCACAGCATGGCGCATCCCAACGCTGGAATCAGCAGCACATTGCCAGCCTCCATCTTCCAATATTTGGTCAGGTGGCGGCGGAGTTCGGTGCGGTCGCGGCCGGCGAATTCGGACGTAGAACTTTGCATCGAACCCAACATTATCCGCCGGCTGACCGATATCAAGTGGCGGCTGCTGTTGGCAACCGCACGTCCGCATCTGGCCCACCGCCGTCCACTCTTCTAACCAATATGAACAAGGCACGCTCTGGGACCCCGGCTTGAACTGCTTTTTTAAGCGCTTCTGTTCGGTTGCTTGAGATATGGTGTGGCTGCTTTCTTGGACGTAGGTCCACAAGCCTGCTTAAGACCGCATTGGGACGGAAGCCGACGTATATCAACCCTGCCAAGAACGGCTGCGATGTCCCAGGATCAGCCTTGGCTTGCCCGCTCAGCGGATGACCGCGCCCGGCGTCGGTCCGGACATTCGTTCGGGGTCCGGACGCCACGCCAGCCGGAGCCCCGGCGCGGGCTGCTGCTTTCGCCACTGGCATTTCCGCTGACTCCGCGCCACGATGTGGCAAAACATCGGGGAGAACAGCCAATGCATCCACACAGCATCGTCGCCGAGGGCCTGCAATTCCCCGAAGGCCCCATCGCCATGGACGATGGCAGCGTCATCTTTGTCGAGATCAAGGCCGGCAAGCTGACCCGGCTGGCGCCCGACGGCACGCTGTCGACCGTCGCCACCACCGGGGGCGGGCCGAACGGCGCGGCCATCGGCCCGGATGGCGCCATCTATGTCTGCAACAATGGCGGGTTTGCCTGGTACGAACAGGACGGCATGCTGTTGCCCGGCAATGCCGCCGAAGATTATACGACCGGCCGCATCGAGCGGGTCGATATCGCCACCGGCAAGGTCGAGCGGCTGTACGACAAGACCGATGACGGCCTCGCCCTGTCCGGCCCCAACGACATTGTGTTCGATGCGGCGGGCGGTTTCTGGTTCACCGATCTCGGAAAGCATTTCCCGCACCATGAAACCAAGGGCGGGCTGTTCTATGGCAAGGCCGACGGCAGTTCGTGCGTCTGCGCAGTGTATGGCCCCAATCTCAACGGAGTCGGCCTGTCGCCCGATGGCAGCAAGGTCTATGCCGCCGTTACCGCGGGGCGGGTGATCCTGGAGTTCGACATCACCGGCCCCGGCAGCGTAGTGCCGTCACCGCTCGCCGCCGTACCTGGCCGTTTCGTGACGACCTGGGGCACGAAAACCTTCCTCGACAGCCTGGCGATGGAGGCCAATGGCAATATCGCCCAGGCCACCCTGATCGAGGAAGCCGGCGTCACTTCGGTCGACCCGGCGACCGGCACCAAGGAGTTCTTTGCCTTCCCCGATCTGCTCACCACAAATATCGCCTTTGGCGGCGCAGACATGATGGACGCCTGGGTCTGCCTGTCGACTACCGGCAAAATGGCGAAATGCCGCTGGCCGCGGCCGGGGTTGCGGTTGCATTTCAATGGGTGACGGGCCTCCGGCGGGCGAAGTGCCTCCGGCGGCCGGGGCCTCAAGCCCCGGACCCCATCTGGTTTCGAGCCGGACTGTTGCTGCCAATGGCTTGAGCTTTGCCATCGATGAGTGCGGCAGCGGGCCGGATATCGCGCTGTGCCTGCACGGCTTTCCCGAAAGCCGGCGGTCGTGGCGGCATCAATTGCCGTTGCTGGCGGCGCAAGGCTGGCACGCCGTCGCGCCCGATCTGCGCGGCTATGGCGACAGCAGCCGCCCCGCGCAGCAAGCCGATTACCATATCGATCACCTCGTCGCCGATGCGGCGGCGCTGTTCGATGCGCTTGGCGCGCGCCGCCGGCTGCTCGTCGCCCATGACTGGGGCGCGATCATCGCCTGGACGCTGGCGCTGCGCCGGCTGCGCCGCCTCGATGGGCTGGCTATCATGAACGTGCCGCACCCTCGGGTGTTCCGCGACGTGCTGCGGACCAGCTGGGCCCAGAAACGCCGCAGCTGGTATGTGGCGTTCTTCCAGCTGCCGTGGTTGCCCGAGGCGCTGCTCGGCGCGCGCCATGCGGAGGGCATCGGCAAAGCGTTCACCGGCATGGCGGTCGACAAGAGTGCCTTTGGCCCTGAGATCATCGCGCATTACCGCGACAATGCCGCGCGGCCCGGCGCGTTGACGGCGATGATCAATTACTACCGCGCCAATTTTCCCGGGGTGCTCGATGAGCCGGTGACGATGATCGAGACGCCGACGTTGATGATCTGGGGAGAGGAAGATACCGCGCTGGGGATCGAGCTGACCGAGGGCTATGGCCCGCTGGTGCCCGATTTCGAGCTGGTGCGACTACCGGGCGTTTCACACTGGGTGCAGCAGGAAGCGCCCGCCAAGGTCAACGCCGCGCTGCAGGACTGGCTTTCCCGCAAACTGCCATAAACGGGGTCCGGGGCCTAAGGCCCCGGCCGCCGGAGGCCCATAAAAAACGCCTTGAGCAGCGCCGCCGACTCAACCTCGCCAATCCCGGCAATGACCTGCGGCACATGGTGCGTCTGCGGGTGCGCAAACACCCGCGGCCCCTGTTCGACACCGCCGCTTTTCGGGTCGGAGGCGCCATAGACCAGCAGCACGATCCGCGCCTGGGCAATGGCGGAGGCGCACATCGGGCAGGGTTCGAGCGTGACGTGGAGCGAACAGCCGGTCAGCCGTTCGCTGCCCAGCGCGGTGCCGGCGGCACGAATCGCCAGGATTTCGGCGTGGGCGGTGGGGTCGCGGAGTTCCAGCGTACGGTTGCCGGCAGCAGCAATGATCGTGCCGTCGGCGCGGCTGACCACCGCACCGACCGGCACTTCACCGCGCGCGGCGGCCGCCCGTGCTTCAGCCAGGGCGGCCGCCATGGCGGGAGAGGGGGGGAAGGGCGGCACGCCTTCGCCGTTAGGCGAGGGGCGCGCGCCTGTCGAATCGCGGCTTACTTGTCTTTCTTGTTCGGATCGTCGGCGCGTTCGACGCTGATCGTCGGCATCGTCACGGTTTCATCCTTGGTGCCGACATCGACGGTCGGAACCTTAACGGTTTCCTCGCTCTTGCCTATGGAAACCTTGGCGGTATCGATGTCGAATGCTGGCGCCTGGCCGCCGCTGGTTTCCACCTTCACGCCGGGCAGGGTGGTTTCACGCGTCTGGTCGATGTTGATCAGGCCAAAGGCGAAGGCGGCAACCACCAGCGCGACAATGACCAGAATGGCGAGCAGCCAGCCCGGCACGGAGGATGTGCGGATGGTCGTGTCGCGCGGTTCATTGTCGGCCATGGTGGTGTTCCGTTCCTGTTCGTTACGGCCTTGTGCCGCAGCTTCAGGCTGTTAACGCCGGGATGCAGCGCTGGTTCCGCTACCCGTTGTCATCCCGGGCTTGACCCGGGACTCAGCTTTCTTTCTGAACGCGCCCAAGAAAGCTGAGTCCCGGGTCAAGCCCGGGATGACAGAGAAGAGACGTTCGCGCCTCACTGCGCGTGCGCTGCGCTCCGGCGTTGCAACGCCACCTTGGCCAGCGCGACAATCGGATCGGCCAGCGCCACCCCCAATATGCCGAACAGCACGCCGAACAGCAGCTGCGCTGCCAGCACCACCGCCGGCGCCAGATCGACGGCGCGCTTTTCGATGAGCGGGGTCAGCACATTGCCCTCGATCAGCTGCACCGACAGATAGATGCCGATCGCCCACAACCCCTCGGTCGGCCCCACCGAAAAGCCGACGGCGACGATCAGCGCGCCCGAAATCATCGCCCCCAGCGTCGGAACAAAGGCTAGCACCCCCGACACCAGCGCCAGCAGCCCGGCCAGCGGCACGCCGACCAGCATCAGTCCGATGAAGATGAAAACGCCCTCGATGGTCATCGTCAGCAACCGCCCGGCCAGCCAACGGCGCAGCACCTGCCCCATGTCGACCAGCGTGGCGCGCATTTCGGCGCGGGCGTGCTCCGGTGTCAGCCATTCGACGCCGCGTTCGTACAGTCGCGGGTCGGCAGCGACATAGATGCCCAGCGTGACGATCAGCAGCAGCGCCCCCAGCCCGCCGATCGCCGAGCCGACAAAGGCGGCGATCCGGTTGAACTGGCCACTCAATTGCGCCTTGAACGCCGCCAGCGCATCGCCGTCATGGCCGATATCCAGCCCGTATTCCCCCGCCAGCTTGCCCAGCCGGGTGATCTGCCCCTGCACCGTTGCTATCAGTTGCTGCGCCTGTTCGGCCACCGCCAGCCCGGCAAACGCGACAAAGCCGATGACCAGCCCCAGGAACAGCAACACGACCACCGCCAGCCGCACCGGGTGCGAAACCTTCCAGACCCGGCCGAGCGCTCGTTCGGCGCTTTGCAGGCCGGCAGCGAACACCAGCCCGGCAAACACCAGTAACAATGCCTGCGCCAGGTGCCAGGCGAGCCAGAACGCCGCTGCCACCCCGATCCAGATGAACGCGGTTTGAAGACTGTGCCGCGTCGCCTGGGTGTGCGGCTCGATAGGACTGGGCGCAACAGGCACGCGGGGTTTGCGAGGCCGCGGCGCCGGGTCGGCCATTGGGGGGCTATTCCGGTTTGCTGTCGAGATTGATGAAATAGCGCCCGCTGCGCACCGCGGTGAACCAGGTCAGCGGGTTCCAGTCGGTCGAACCATCGAGCGAGAAGGTGATGAATTCGGCGCGGCCAACCAGGTTTTCGATCGGCAGCATGCCGAGCCCGCCGAGCAGCGGGTCGAAACGGCTGTCTTCGGAGTTGTCGCGGTTGTCGCCCATCAGGAAGATATGGCCTTCGGGCACGATCATCGGCTCGGTATTGTCCTGCGGGGTTTCCGCCAGGTCGAGCGTCAGATAGCTGCGGCCATCGGCCAGCGTTTCGCGATAGGTCGGGTAACGGCACACCGCCACACCGGCAGCGCTGGTGGTGCGGTACTGCGCATCGATCGGCGAGACGCAATCGCTGTTGGCGCTGACCGGGATCTCGATGGGCGCCACCGCGACCTTGGACACCGGCTTGCCGTTCAACCACAATTGGCCATCGCGCATCTGCACCGTGTCGCCGGGCAGGCCGATGACACGCTTGATAAAATCGCTCTTGTCCCGCGGCGACTTGATGACGGCAATATCGCCATGTGCCGGCAGCCGGCCCATGATCCGGCCCGACATTTCAGGCAGCACGTTGAGCGACGGCGACAGATAGGAATAGCCATAGGGATATTTCGACACGATCAGCCGATCCCCGATCAGCAGCGACGGCAACATCGACCCCGATGGAATGTAGAAGGGCTTGGCAACCAGCGAATGCACCCCGAGCACCGCCAGCACGAGCAGGAACAACTGCCAGATCTCGTTGGCCCAATTGGTCGGCTTTTTCGCCGCCGTCGGGTTCGATCGGGTCATCTGGGCCTCGGTCATAAGGGGCTCGCCGTGATCAGGACGATCGCCTGTGCCCAAGGATGGTCATCGGTGATCGTCAGGTGAATGTCGGCCCTGTACCCCGGCGGCGTCATTTCCGCCAGCCTTGCCGCGGCGCCGCCGGTCAGCGCCATGGTCGGCGCGCCGCTCGGCAGGTTGACGACACCCATGTCCTGCATGAACACGCCCTTGCGAAACCCGGTGCCTAGCGCCTTGGAACACGCCTCCTTGGCGGCAAACCGCTTGGCAAAGGTGGCGCTGCGCGTCATCACCCGGCGGTCGGCCTTGGCGCGCTCGATAGCGGTAAAGACGCGGTTGAGGAAGCGGTCGCCGAAGCGGGTAATGCTGTTGTCGATGCGTTCGATATTGCACAAGTCGGACCCGAGCCCGAGCACGGTAAGGCCAGCGGGGATGTTCACCCTGCTTCTCCGCTCACCGCGCGGCATCCATCGCCGCACGCATCCGCGCAATCGCCGGCCCCAGCCCGGTGAACACCGCCTCCCCGATCAGAAAATGCCCGATGTTCAGCTCGTGCAGCTGCGCCATTGCCGCCACCGGCCCGACATTGTCGAAGGTCAGGCCGTGCCCGGCGTGCATCTCCAGGCCCAGCGCGGCGCCGTGTTCGGCGGCGCGGTGCAACCGCACCATTTCGGCGGCGATATCGGCCTCGGTTTCGGCATGGCTGTACGGCCCGGTGTGCAGCTCCACCACCGGCGCGCCCAGCCGCGCGGCGGCATCGAGCTGGTGCAGCTCCGGCGCGATGAACAGGCTGACGCGGATGCCGGCATCCTGCAACCGGGCAATGATCGGCGCCAGAGTGTTGTGCTGGCCGGCGGCATCGAGCCCGCCTTCGGTCGTGCGTTCCGCCCGGCGTTCGGGCACGATACACGCCGCATGCGGACGGTGCTTCAGAGCGATCGCCAGCATTTCGTCGGTGGCCGCCATCTCGAGGTTGAGTGGCAGGCTGATGCTGCCGACCAACCGATCAAGATCGTCATCGGTGATATGCCGCCGGTCCTCGCGCAGATGCGCGGTGATGCCGTCGGCACCAGCTTCGGCGGCCATCAGCGCGGCGCGCACCGGATCGGGATGCAAACCACCGCGCGCGTTGCGGATGGTGGCGACATGGTCGATGTTCACACCGAGGCGAAGGTGGCTCATGCCGCCCGGCTCCCCGGCTTCACCGCCGGAATGGCGGCGAGTTCCGGTGGCAGCGCATCGGCGGCATAGCTTGGCACGTCGAGGCGGATCAGCGGTGTGAACGGCACCCCCAGGTCGGCGGTGCCGTTGGAGCGGTCGACCAGCGACGCGGCGTGAATGACATCGCCGCCAGCGGCATTCACCGCGGCGATGGCTTCGCGCGACGACAGCCCGGTGGTGACCACATCCTCCATCAGCAACACGCGTTGCCCCGCCTCCAGCCGGAAGCCGCGGCGCAGTTCGAACGTCCCGGTCGGCCGCTCGACGAACATCGACAGCACGCCCAGCGCCCGCGCCAGTTCATGCCCGCAAATGAGGCCGCCCATCGCGGGTGCGACAACGACATCGACCCGCGCCTTCACCTCATCCGGAAGCTTTGCCGCCAGCGCCTGCGCCAGCCGCTGCGCCCGCGCCGGGTCCATCAGCACCCGCGCGCATTGCAGGTAGCGCGAACTCCGCAAGCCCGAGGACAGGATGAAATGCCCCTCCAGCAAGGCTTCGGCAGCGCGGAATTCGGCGAGGATCTGATCATCGGTCATGGTATCGCCACTACAGTTTCACCGGCGTAGCGCAACCCCGGAGATCGCCGCATCATGGAGCCGCATCACGTCGCCGCGCCATCCCAGAACATCGCTTCGACCTTGTTGCCGTCCGGGTCGCGGATGAAGGCACCGTAGAATTCGGCATCATAATGCGGCCGCGGGCCGGGTGGGCCGTCATCGGTACCGCCGGCGGCGAGGGCGGCGGCATGAAAGGCATGCACCTCGTCACGGCTGCTCGCGAAAAAGGCGAAATGCACGCCATTGCCGGGGGTGGGTGCGCCGCCATCATGCGGTGGACCCACCCAGAATTCGGGAAACTGCCGCCCATAGGCGACGGCAAAGCCTTCATCGAGGATACGCCGCGCGCCGAGCGGGGCCAGGACAGCATCGTAAAAGGCCGTGGCGCGCGCAAGGTCAGCAACGCCGATCGACACATGGCTCATCAGGCTGGGATTATCCATCGCTCGCCTCGTCAGTTGGCGGTTTCGGTAAAGACGAATTCATGCTGGGAATCGCGGGTGACGAGCGTGCGCTTGCCGTCCTTGCTGCCGACCACCAGGTCGAGGCCGAGCAGGCCGGGCGAGACCGTTACGAAGCTGAGCGTGCCGTCGAGGTTCTTGCGCGTCGCCACCTCGCTACCCATTGAGGTGAACCGAAAGCTGACCTTGTCACCCTGCCGTTCGACCTTGAGCGGCCCGAGATCGGGGCTGACATACGACGCAGCGAGCGCCTTCACCGCCGCCGCGTTGGCGGGCAGCGCGATCTTGCCGCGAAATTCGGCGCGTTCGGCGGCGAGGCGCTTCACCGTCGCTGCCAGATCGGCCTCGGCCTCCGGCTTGCCATCGTACAGCAGTTCGAGCATCCGGCGCAGCAGCGGCCCCCTCAGCACGGCGCCATCGTCGCCGTTGGTCAGGATGATCGCGCCGACCTGGGCGCCGGGCAACCAGAACATGTCGCTGTGATAGCCCAGCAGGTCGCCGCCATGGTGGATGACCGGCACGCCCCAGCGGCTGTCCTCCATCAGCCCCATGCCATACCATTGGTCCTCCCCCACCGGCACGCCGCGCACCCGGCGTTCGAACAGGTTCTTTTGGGATATCAGCTGCCTGCCATCCGCGGTCTTGCCGCCGGCGAGTTCAAGCTGGACATAGCGGATGAGATCGTGCGGCGACGACCAGGCACCGCCGGCCGGGCGCGACATGCTGAACGCGCGGTTGAGGTCCATGGTGGCGACGCGGACCTTGCCATCGACGTCGTAGGCGTGCGGGTCGGCGTGGTTGGCGCCGAGCGCGGCATCGATCGACAGCGTCGAATCCGCCATGCCGATGGGATCGAAAATCTCGGTCTGCACCGCCTTGTCGAACGCCGCGCCGATCTCCAGCCCGGGATAGAAATAGCTGCCGGCGATATAGCCGGCGGCCGACGCCATCAGATTATTGTACTGGAAGACTTCACCAAAGCCGCTGGTCGGTTCGGTCAGCGACAGCTGGCGGAAGGTATCGGACGCCGGCATGGCCGGCGAGGAGGAGAAGATGAGCTCGTAATCCTTGCGCGGCAGCCCGGTGCAGGCGCACACCAGGTTGCGCACCAGCGTCTTTGCCGTGGTCGCATCGCTGCCCAGCCGAAAACTGGGATAGGCCTTCACCACCGGGTCGTCCCAGCCGATCTTGCCCTGGTCGACCAGTTTCGCCAGCAGCATCGTCGCCATCGACTTGGTGTTCGATGCGACCATGAAGCTGGTATGGGCATCGACCGGTTCCGGCTTGCCGAGCTGGCGCACGCCCAGCCCGCCTTCCCACACGACCTTGCCGCCGTCGATGAAGGCGAGGCCGACACCGGGCACGCCGACTTCGGCCATGCCCTTGGCGATAAACGCCTTCAGCGTTTCGATGCGCGCCATGTCGAGCGGATGCGGCGTCTTGCCGGCGAAATTTTCCTTCACATAGCCGGCCGGGCGCAGGCTTTGCATCACCAGACTCATCGCCGCGCCGCGCTTGTCGGCGGTCATCTCGGTGCCGTCGAGAATGATGACCGTCCAGGCGCTGCCGCGGCGATAGGCGATGGCTTGCACGGCGCGCCGGGCATTAGGCGGCGTATCGTAATCGACGACGGCGCGCTCGTCCCAGCCGGTCTTGGCGGATCGCGGCGTCACCAGCTTTTCGGGCGGCATTGGCGCGCCATAGGTCTTCCAGGCGGCGGCAGCGGCGGCGCTGACATCCTTGGCAGCGGCGACATCGACGATCACGATCTTCGTGTCGGCTTCGGGCGGCTGCACGATCATCGCCGGCCCGTTGGCGAGTGGCTCCCACGCCTTGGGCACGGTGAAGGTGGCGCCGCCGCCGGTGCTGGCCGGCGTGTCGTCGGCAACCGGAGCGGCAATGGCGGCGGTCCCCAGCATGAGACAGGCCAGTGTCAGGCCCAGCGTGCGTGGCAGCATCATCACTTTCCCCTGTCAATACGGGCAGACTAATCGCCAGCGCGCGTGAGTCTAGCCGCGCATTCTCTCCACCGACACCACCGCCTTCACCTGCCGCAGCGCGGCGATAATCGTCGTCAGATGCTTCAGGTCCTCGACCTCGATATCGATGACGTCGGTGTGGAATTCGCGGTCGCGGTGCTTGAGCGTCAGGTTGACGATATTGGCATTGTGCGCCGCCAGCGACGCCGCCAGCGAGGCGAGCGACCCCGGCTGGTTGTGCACCACCACCGCCAGCCGCGCGACGGCGCCATCGGTTTCCTGCCCCCACGACACTTCCAGCCATTCGCCGGTTTCATCGGCCAGGCTGGCGCAATCGATCGTGTGCACCACGATCGGCTGGTCCGGATGGCGGATGCCGACGATGCGATCCCCCGGGATCGGCCGGCAACTGCCCAGTTCGAACGCCACGCCGGCCGTCAACCCGTGGATGCTGACCGCCGCCGGCCCCGGCTTGCCGCGCGTCCGCTTCGGCTTCTGCCCGGCGGTGGAGCCCGGCACCAGTGCCTCCGACACTTGCGCATCGGTCAGCTGGTTGCGCGCCATCGCCAGTTCCAGCGCGGACCGGTCCGCCAGTTTCAGCCGGCCCAATGCTGGCCCGAGCAGCTCATCGCCCAGCGTGATCTTCAACCGCACGATCAGCGAATCGAGCAGTTTGCGCCCCATCGCCAGGCTTTCCTGCAAATTCTTGTGGCGAACATGGCGGCGCACCGCGGCGCGCGCCTTGGCCGACACCACAAAGCCTTCCCAGGCCGGATCGGGCGCCTTGATCTTGGACCGCAAGATCTCGACCTGGTCGCCGTTGACCAGCCGGGTGCGCAACGGCGCGACGCGGCCATTGACCTTGGCCCCCACGCACGAATCGCCCAGGTCCGAATGGACGGCATAGGCAAAATCCACCGGGGTCGAATCGCGCGGCAACTGGTGCAGCGCTCCCTTTGGCGTGAACACGAATACCTGGTCCTGGAACATCGCCAGCCGGGCGTTTTCCAGCAGTTCCTCCGGGCTGGCAGCGTCGTGCAGCACTTCGAGCAGGTCATCGAGCCACGGGTACGCCTCGCGCGCCTGTGCGCCCTCGCCGCCCTGCTTGTAGGCCCAGTGCGCCGCCAGCCCGAATTCGGATTCCTCGTGCATCCGCCGGGTGCGGATCTGCACCTCGATCCGGGCGTTTTCAGAATGCAGCACGGTGGTGTGGATGGATTTATAGCCGTTGCGCTTGGGCGTCGAAATGAAATCCTTGAACCGCCCCGGCACCACCGGCCAGCGACCGTGCACGATGCCGAGCGCGCGATAGCATTCGGCGTCATCATCGACGATGACGCGGAACGCCATGACATCGGACAGCGCTTCGAAGCTCATCGCCCGGCCCTGCATCTTGCGCCAGATCGAATAGGGGCGTTTCTCGCGGCCGGTGACTTCGGCCTCCAACCCCTTGTTGGCGAGCAGCAGCTTGATACCCGATGCGATTCGCGCCACCGCATCGCCGCCGCCTTCACGCAGTTTGAGCAACCGCGCCGCGATCGTGGCATGGGCATCGGGTTCCAGCTGCCGGAAGGCCAGTTCCTGCAATTCGTCCATGAAGCCATACATACCGATGCGCTCGGCCAGCGGCGCATATATATCCATCGTCTCACGGGCGATGCGCCGGCGCTTGTCTTCGGACTTGATGTGGTGGAGCGTCCGCATATTGTGGAGCCGGTCCGCCAGCTTGACGAGCAACACGCGGATGTCGGTCGACATCGCCAGCAGGAACTTGCGCAGATTTTCGGCCTGGCGCTCGCTGTCGGTCTGCGCCTCGATGCGGCTCAGCTTGGTGACGCCATCGACCAGCCGGCCCACCGAGGTGCCGAACAGCCGGTCGATCTCCTCCTGCGTCGCCACCGTATCTTCGATGGTGTCGTGCAAGATGCCGGTGGCGATGGTTTCATCGTCCAGCTTCAGGTCGGTCAGAATGCCGGCAACTTCGATCGGATGGCTAAAATAAGGGTCGCCCGAGGCGCGGAGCTGGCTGCCATGCGCCTTCATCGAGAACACATAGGCGCGGTTCAGCAGATCCTCATTGGCATCGGGATCATAAGCCTTGACGCGATCGACGAGTTCATACTGGCGGAGCATGTTATCATAGTGGTGCGGTGGGGGTTCAGGCGCAACAGCGCAGTGCGGCCAAAGCGCAAGCCTTCGCTTGCGCTGGACTCGCACAAGCTCGGCCAGCGGGGCGGCGCGGGCGAAGCGCGCCGATCCCGTCTGACGTCACGGCGCGGCTTTGCCGCGACGCCGCTGGTGGCGTGATCTTGAATAGAAGAAAGAAAAGAGGCGTGGGCAAAGCCCACGCGTCAGACGGGTTCAGGCGAGCAATTCGCCTGCCCCGTCGGCCGGAATAAGCGCGAGTCCGCGCCTATCGCTGCGCGCTAGTCTCGGCCGCGCTTATTCGTAATCCGGACCCAGATTCTGATTCCGCGGCGGCTGCGCCGCCGTAATCCGCAACGCCTCAGCCGACGCCGACAGCGAACCGATCGCATCCGGCGTATCGTCTTCATTGGCGACAACACGCTGCATCGACGAGATCAGCGCTTCCTTCAGTTCCGCCGGCTTGATGTTTTCATCGGCGATTTCGCGCAGCGCGACGACCGGATTTTTATCGCGGTCGCGGTCGACGGTGATCTCGGCGCCGGCCGAAATGGACCGGGCGCGCGTGGCGGCAAACAACACCAGGTCGAAGCGGTTGGGGATCTTGTCGACGCAATCTTCGACGGTAACGCGTGCCATGGGGCGAAACTTTCCGGTTTTCTGGAAGCGCGGCGTGTGGCGGACCACCCCCCAAAAGTCAAGCAACACTTGACCATCCTGCCGCCTTCGTCTAACCGCCGCCGCTTCGCAATTGGCCCTGCACCCCCGGTGAAGCAGGCGCCGCGCCAGATTTCGGGTCTGGCGGTGCGAGGCCGGGGTTCCAGCCTGATATCAGGCCAGCAAACACGAAAGCTATTCAATGTCGAAGCGTCATAACAGCAAGTACAAGCTTGATCGCCGCATGGGCGAAAACATCTGGGGCCGCCCCAAGTCGCCGGTCAACAAGCGTGAATATGGCCCCGGCCAGCACGGCCAGCGCCGCAAGAGCAAGGTTTCGGACTTCGGTATCCAGCTGAAGGCCAAGCAGAAGCTCAAGGGCTATTACGGCGACGTGACCGAAAAGCAGTTCCGCGCCACCTATACCGCCGCCGTGCAGATGAAGGGCGATACCTCGCAGAACCTGATCGGCCTCCTGGAACAGCGTCTCGACATGGTCGTCTATCGCGCCAAGTTCGCGCCGACGATCTTTGCCGCGCGCCAGATCGTCAACCATGGCCATATCCTGGTCAACGGCCGCCGCTGCAACATCGCATCGGCCAAGGTCAAGCCGGGCGATATCGTCGAACTGGGCAGCAAGGCCAAGGACATGGCGCTGATCATTGAAGCCCAGGGCCTGACCGAGCGTGAAGTGCCGGAATATGTCGCCGTCGAAGGGCCCAAGGCGACCTATGTTCGCGTGCCAACGCTCGATGAAGTGCCCTACCCGGTGAAGATGGAACCGAACCTGGTCGTCGAGTTCTATTCGCGCTAAGCCTTTCGGGCCTATCGCCAAACGGAAAAGCCCGGGGCACACCCCCGGGCTTTTTCTTTGCCCGGCGTTCATGACGGCAGTTTAACGTTGCCGATGCCCCGCCCTTGCCGCACCGCGCCGGCGCTGCTACGACTGTCACAACAGTGGCTTGGCCGCTGTCTTTTCCGGACCTTCGTCCTGTCGGCTTTGTACCCGGCGTTTGTCGAAGTGTTCCGGCAACTTGCATCCCGGCCAGTGTCAAGGCCGGGCGATTTTTAGGGGCCGAATGACCGTCATGCCAAAAAGTTCAGCAGGAATCGCCCCCCGGGCCGGTTCCGCTTGGGCGGCATGCGGTCGTCATCCGGCTCTGCTTATCCCCTTATCGACACATCAGCCCGCCGCATCATGCGCGCGCGGCCTCACAAATATGCGCCCCCGCAAGCCCCTATCGGGAAGCTGCCGCCGCGCCATGGAGCAAACTCATGTCACTACGCATGCTGATCGACGCCCGCCACCCGGAAGAAACCCGAGTCGCCGTCGTCAACGCCCAGCGAATCGAGGAATTTGATTTCGAAGCTGCCGACAGGAAGCAGCTCAAGGGCAATATCTACCTCGCCAAGGTTACCCGCGTCGAACCCTCCCTGCAGGCGGCGTTCGTCGAATATGGCGGCAACCGCCACGGCTTTCTGGCGTTCAGCGAAATCCACCCGGATTACTACCAGATCCCGCGCGAAGACCGCGAAGCGCTGCTGCGCGAGGAAGCCGAATTCGCTGCCGATCACGACGATCACCACGATGATGATCTCGATGAAAACGGCGAACCCACCGGCGAAGTCGCCGAAACCGGTGGCCAGCATGACGAGCCGACCGACGCGCTGCGGCGGAAGCGGCAATCGCTGCGCCGCCGTTACAAGATCCAGGAGGTCATCCGCCGCCGCCAGGTGCTGCTGATCCAGGTCGTCAAGGAAGAACGCGGTTCCAAGGGCGCGGCGCTGACCACCTACCTCTCGCTCGCCGGCCGCTATTGCGTGCTGATGCCCAACACCGCGCACGGCGGTGGTATCAGCCGCAAGATCTCGAACATCGCCGACAGGAAGCGCCTGAAGTCGATCATGGCCGATCTGAAACTGCCCTCCGGCATGGGCGCCATCGTGCGCACCGCCGGATTGAAGCGCAGTTCCGAAGATATCCGCCGCGATTTCGATTATCTGACGCGCTTGTGGGACGAAATCCGCGAAAAGACGCTGTCGTCATCGGCGCCGGCGCTGATCCACCAGGATTCGGACCTGATCAAGCGCGCCATCCGCGACATCTATCACCGCGATATCGAACAGGTCATCGTCGAAGGCCCCGAAGGCTTTGCCGATGCCTCGCGCTTCATGTCGATGCTGATGCCGGGCCACACCCCCAAGGTCGTCGAATATTCCGACAATGTGCCGTTGTTCCAGCGCTTTGGCGTCGAACAGCAGCTCGAAGGCATGTACCAGCCCGTCGTCCAGCTGAAATCCGGCGGCTATATCGTCATCAACCCGACCGAGGCGCTGGTGTCGATCGACATCAACTCCGGCCGCTCGACGCGCGAATATGGCATCGAGGAAACCGCCACCAAGACCAACCTGGAAGCCGCAGAGGAAATCGGCCGCCAGCTGCGCCTGCGCGACATGGCCGGCCTCGTGGTCATCGATTTCATCGACATGGAAGTCGGCGCCAACAACCGCCGCGTCGAAAAGGCGATGAAGGACGCGCTGCGCAACGATCGCGCCCGCATCCAGATCGGCCGCATCTCTGCCTTCGGCCTGATGGAAATGAGCCGGCAGCGCCTGCGCACCGGCATCCTGGAAGCCAGCACCCACATCTGCCCGATGTGCGAAGGCACCGGCATGGTGCGCTCGGTGTCCTCCGCGGCGCTCGCCGCCTTGCGCGCCCTTGAAGCCGAGGCGCTGCGTGGCCGCGCCAGTGATTTCACGTTGCGCGCCGGCGATGAAGTCGCTGTCTATATCCTCAACCGCAAGCGCATCGAGTTGGCGGAACTGGAGGAACTGTACGGCGTCACCATCGTCACCGTGCCCGACGAATCGCTCATCGGACCGAACTTCGCTATCGATTGCGCCGGCCCGCCGCCGAGCAAGAAGGTCGAGATGCGCGCCCTGCCGGCGCCGGTGCGGATCGAGGATGATCCCGACGATTATGTCCCCGGCGACGAGGATGATGACGGCGACGAGCGGCCCGCCAGCGAACGCAGCGAACGTGGTGGCCGCAACAAGCGCCGCCGCCGCGGTGGCCGCAACGGCCGCAGCGACGATGCCAATGGCGAGACCGTGGCAGACACCGGCAGCGAGAGCGGCAGCGACACTGGCGAGCCAGGCGAAGCTGACGATGTCGAAGTTGTCGCCCAGCCCGGCGAGACCGCGGCCGAAACCGAAGCCCGCGGCATCCGCGAACGCG
This sequence comes from Polymorphobacter sp., assembly GCA_049318305.1. Classification (GTDB taxonomy): domain Bacteria; phylum Pseudomonadota; class Alphaproteobacteria; order Sphingomonadales; family Sphingomonadaceae; genus Sandarakinorhabdus. The sequence continues at coordinate 10,861 of JBMOGO010000024.1, read as the reverse complement.
GCGACCGCAAGCGCCGCCGCCGCGGCCGCCGCGGCAAGCGTGATGGCGCTCCGCGTGATACGGCGGCGACAGCGGAAACTGCTGACGCTGCACCTGAAACCGCCGACGCTGCACCCGTCGCCATTGACGCCGAACCCGGCGATGACGCCGCCGCCAAGCCGCGCCGCAACCGCCGCCGCAAGGCCGATGTCGAGGGTGTTCCCGACATGGCCCCGGTGGCGGCGCCCGCCGAGGTCGCCGCACCAGAACCGGTCGCTGCCAAGCCCAAGGGTCCGCGCAAGCGTCCGAGCAAGGCCACGCCCGCAGCAGCGGCTCCGGTGGTCGCTGCTCTGGTTGCGGACGTACCCGTCGCCGAAGCACCTGCGGCAAAGCCAGCCCGCACCGCGCGCAAGCCGAAGGCCAGCACCGAGGCGGTTGCCGCACTGGTGACCGAAGCCGCTGCCGCAGCGCCGGCCAAAGCGGCCGCGAAAGCCCCCGCCAAGACCGCTGCAAAGCCCAAGGCCGCAAAGCCGCTTGCCGAGGCGAAAGCCGAGGCACCGGCAGCTGTCGAAACGGCCGCCGAAGCACCGCCAGCCGCCAAGGCCAAGCCCGCTGCAAAAGCGCCGGCCAAGGCCGCAGCAGCCGAGCCGGCGCCAACGGAAGCCGCCGCCGCCCCCGCGGAGGCAGCACCCGCAGCCGACGCGGCACCCGCCGGGCCGGCACGCAAGGGCTGGTGGCAACGCACCTTCGGCTGAGGTGCCATCCTGATGTCATCCCGGGCTTGACCCGGGACCCAGCTTTCTGAGCGAATGTGCAAAAGAAGCTGGGTCCCGGACCGCGCCCGGGATCACAGGTCGGGCAACGCACAATCTCCTTGAACGCCATGGGGAAACTCCCCTTCGCCATGGCCAAGAAAGCGTTGCAGCGCAGCATCTGGCGCTGACACCACCCAAGCGCCTAAGTCCGCAGCATGCAATCCAACCCTTCCTCTGGCCGGGTCATCCTCGTCGGCGCCGGCCCCGGTGCCGCCGATCTGCTGACCCTGCGCGCCGCGCGCGCCATCGCTGCGGCCGATGTCATCGTCCATGATGGCCTGGTCGGCGCCGATGTCATGGCGATGGTGCCCGCCACCGCGCGGCTGATCTCGGTCGCCAAGCGGCGCGACCGCCACACCATGCAGCAGGCCGATATCGGCCTGTTGCTCGTCGCCGAGGCGCAGGCCGGCCATGTCGTCGTGCGCTTGAAGGGCGGCGACCCGTTCATCTTCGGCCGCGGCGGCGAGGAGGTCGAAGCCTGCAACGCCGCCGGCGTGCGCGTCGAGGTCATCCCCGGCGTGTCGTCGGCGCTTGGCGCCGCCGCTGCCGCGCAGATGCCGCTGACCCACCGCGACCATGCCTCCATCGTCAGCTTCGTCGCCGGCGAATGCCGCGGGCTGGCCGAGCAGAACTGGGTCGGCCTTGCCGGCAAGGGCCGCACCCTGGTCATCTACATGGGCGTCACCGGCGCTGATCGCATCGCCGAAAAGCTGATCGCCGACGGCCTGTCGCCCGACACGCCCATCGCCATCATCGAACGCGCCACCCTGCCAGACATGCGCGTGCTGCGCAGCCTGCTTGCCGATCTCGGCGGGACGGTGGTGCGCAAGGCGGTCCAGTCGCCCGCCCTTATCATTGTCGGCGATGTCGCCCGTCTTGGCGACACCGCCGCCCTCACCACAATTGCAAAGGCCGCCCCATGCCCCGTATCCTGACCGGCAACCGCCTTGAAACCGGCGATGTTCTGTGGTGGACCGGTTCCGACTGGAGCCCGCTCATCAAGGACGCCGCCGCCATCGGCGAGGAAGGCGAGGCGCTGGTCGCCAGCCTGGTCGCCGCCGAACGCATCAACGATCCCGTCCTCGTCGACGTGACCGGCGAGCCCGGTGCCTTCATCCCCACCACCACCCGTGAACGCGTGCGCGCCTCGGGCCCCTCTGTCCGCGCCGATCTCGCCCGCGGCAGCCTTTCCGTGGAAGTCATCTGATGTATCGCTACGACCAATATGATCAGGCCATCGTCGACGCCCGTGTCGCTGAATTCAAGGACCAGGTTGGCCGCCGCCTGCGCAATGAAATCACCGAGGACCAGTTCAAGCCGCTGCGGCTGATGAACGGGCTGTATCTGCAACTCCACGCCTATATGCTGCGCGTCGCCATCCCCTATGGCACGCTGTCAGGCACCCAGATGCGGATGCTGGCGCATATCGCGCGCAAGTACGACCGTGATTACGGCCATTTCACCACCCGCCAGAACATCCAGTACAACTGGATCAAGCTGGAACAGTTTTCCGACCTGCTCGACGACCTGTCGAAGGTCGAGATGCACGCCTTCCAGACCAGCGGCAACTGCATCCGCAACATCAGTTCGGACCAGTTCGCCGGCGCCGCGGCGGACGAGGTGGCAGACCCGCGCCCCTATGCCGAACTGCTGCGCCAATGGTCGACGCTGCACCCGGAATTTTCATTCCTGCCGCGCAAGTTCAAGATCGCCGTCATCGCCAGCGACACCGATCGCGCCGCCATCCAGCTTCACGATATCGGACTGCAACTGTACCGCAACGCCGCTGGCGACCTGGGTTTCCGCGTCTATGTCGGCGGCGGCATGGGCCGCACCCCGATCATCGGCAAGGTGGTGCGCGAGTGGATCCCGGTATCGCAATTCCTCAGCTATTCGGAAGCCATTCTGCGCGTCTACAACCGCTATGGCCGCCGCGACAACATCTACAAGGCGCGCATCAAGATCCTCGTCACCGAGCTTGGCATCGAGGAATTCACGCGCCAGGTGGAGGCCGAATGGGCGCTGCTCGAACCGCTCGGTCTCGATGCGCCCAAGGCCGAATATGACCGCATCATCGGCCAGTTCGCCGAGCCGGATTACGACCTCTCGGCCCCCGACACGCTCGATCTGTCCGACCCGGATTTCAAGCTGTGGGTCGACCAGAATGTCCATGCCCACAAGCAACCCGGCTATGCCATCGCGACGATCAGCCTGAAGCCAAAAAGCGGCATTCCGGGCGATGCCTCCTCGGCGCAGATCGACGTCGTGGCGGACCTTGCCGAAAAATACGCCCATGACGAAATCCGAGTCACCCACAGCCAGAATCTGGTGCTGGCGCATGTGAAGAAGGCCGATCTCTACGCCGTCTGGCAGGCGCTCGATGCTGCCGATCTGGCCACGCCGAACCTCGACCTGGTCACCGACATCATCGTCTGCCCCGGCATGGATTATTGCACCCTGGCCAATGCACGATCGATCCCGATCGCCCAAAAGATCGCCGCCAAGTTCGAAAACGACACGGCGGAACAGCGCGATATCGGCGAATTGAAGATCAAGGTGTCGGGCTGCATCAACGGCTGCGGCCATCACCACGCCGGCCACATCGGCATCCTGGGCGTCAATAAAAAGGGCGAGGAGGCTTACCAGCTTCTCCTCGGCGGCTCTGGCGCCGAAGATGCGAGCCTCGCGAAAATCCTGGGGCCAGGCTTTGACGAAAACGGCATCGTCGCCGCTGTCGACAAGCTGATCGCCTTTTACCGCACCGCGCGCACCGCGCCCGAAGAGCGCTTCCTCGACACCTATCGCCGCCTCGGGCCGGCCCCCTTCAAGGAAGCGGTTTATGGATAATCAGGATCAGCAAGCCGTCGCCGGTGCCGCCTCGCCGGCGCTCGACGACACCCCCGCGCGCCTGCGCTTTCGCGACGACGCGCCGTTCAAAAGCCCGATCGCACCGCTCGCCGATTTCCTCGGCGGCGGCAATTTCGCTGCCGTGCGCATCGAACCCGGCGACGATGTGCGCCAGCTCGCCTCGCATCTCGACCGGCTGAAACTGGTGGAAATCGCCTTCCCCAAATTCCGCGACGGCCGCGGCTATTCCTCGGCACGCATCCTGCGCGAGGCGGGCTTTACCGGCGAAATCCGCGCCGCTGGCGATGTGCTGGTTGATCAGATCGGTTTCATGCGCCGCGTCGGTTTCGACAGTTTCGCCCCTAACGCGCCGCTCAACCTCGGCGTCGTCCAGGCAACGCTCGATCGCTACCCCTATGTCTATATGAAGGCCGCCGACGGCAAGGCTCCGGTCTGGGCCTTGCGGCATGGCTAGCGAGCCGGCGCGCAGCCTCGACCGGATCGAGACGGCGCCGCCGTTCACGACCGCCGATGTCGTGCGCCTGACCGCGAAATATGCCGGCGTTGCGACGCAGGACATGCTCGCCGACCTGCTCGCCGGGGAATTGCACGGCCGCGTTGCGGCGGTCTCGTCGTTCGGCAGCGAATCAGCTGTGCTGCTCGACATGGTCGCCGCCGCCGACAAGGATGTGCCGGTGATCTTCGTCAACACGCAAAAGATCTTCGGCGAAACCCTCGCCTATCGCGACGAGCTCGCCGAACGGCTGGGCTTCACCGACTTGCGGGTCTTCCGCCCCGATCCGCGCCTGCTCGCCGCCAAGGATGCGACATCGCTGCGCTGGAGCTATGATCCCGATGGCTGTTGCGACCTGCGCAAGGTCGAACCGCTGCGCCGCGCGTTGGCGCCGTTCGATGCCTGGATTTCCGGCCGCAAGGCGTTCCAGGGCAAGACCCGCAGCGCCTTGCCGCGGTTCGAGATCGATGCCGATGTTTCTGGGGCGCGGCTGAAGATCAACCCGCTGGCCGATTGGGACAAGGCCGCGCTCGAGGCGCAGTTCGCTGCCCGCCAGCTGCCGCGCCACCCGCTGGAGGCGCAAGGCTATCCCAGCGTAGGCTGCGTGCCGTGCACGTCGCAAGTCCAACCCGGCGAAGACCCGCGCGCCGGCCGCTGGCGCGGCTGGGACAAGACCGAATGCGGCATCCACGACCCGGCGTTCTGAGCGGGGAACGTCACACCCTGCGCAGCCGCAAAACCACCGCCGTCTGCGGGTGCAGGCGCGGAAACTGCACCCCCGCCTGCATTAAAACCGCGCCGCGCGCCACCGGCGGCACCCCGTCCAGCCAGGGCCAGGCCACCCCCAACCGCACCGGCCAGACGCGTTCCACCCGGTAATCCGCCGCCGGATCGAGCCCGGCCAGCCGCAACGGCGCTGCAAAAACCCCGCGCGGTTCGGTGATCATCGTCACCGAAACCAGTGCCTCGCCGCGGTCCGCCGCCACTACCGCAAAGGCATTCAGCCCCGCCTCCGCATCGATGCGTACCAGGTCGCCGCTGTGAATCAGCCCGCGATGCGCCTTGTGCAGCGCCACCCCGGCCGCCAGATCGGCCAACTCGGTGGCATCGAGCGCACGCAGATCGAGCTCCATGCCCATGTGCCCGAACAGTGCGGTGGCGACGCGCAGGGCCATCGACAGCCGCCGCCCGGTGATATGGCACGTCGCCGGGCCGATGTGCGAGCCCATCAACTCCGCCGGAAACCAGTGCGAAAAGCCGCGCTGGATCGCCAGCCGGTCGATCGCATCGTTCGAATCCGACGTCCAGATGCGGTCGGTTCGCGCCAACACGCCGTAATCCGCGCGCCCGCCGCCCGACGCACAGCTTTCGATCTCCACCGCCGGATACGCCGAGCGCAACCGGTCGAGCACCGCATAGACGCCCAGCACATGCGCCTCCGCCCCGGCCCGGCCATCGCCACCACCCGGATGCGACAGGTCGCGGTTCATGTCCCACTTCAGATAGGCGATGGGATGCGTGCGCAGCAGCGCCGCGACCGCGCCGAACACATGGTCGCGCACCTCGGCACGGCCGAAATCCAGCACCAATTGGTGACGGAAGCCCAGTTGCGGCACGCCAGCGATGCCCAGGACCCAGTCCGGATGCGCGCGAAACAGGTCCGAATCGGGGTTGACCATCTCCGGTTCGACCCACAGCCCGAACTCCATGCCCAGCGCGCGAACACGGTCGACCAGCGGCGCTAGCCCTTGCGGCCACACATCGGCATCGACAGTCCAGTCGCCCAGCCCGGCGCGGTCGCTGCGCCGGCCCTTGAACCAGCCATCATCGAGCACGAACCGCTCCACCCCCACCGCCGCTGCCCGCTCGGCAAGGTCGATCAGCACCGCGGGATCATGATCGAAATACACCGCTTCCCAGCTGTTGTAGTGCACCGGGCGCGGCTTGGCGCGCAGCCGGGCATGTTCGGGGCGCGCCCGCAAATAGCGATGAAACGCCTGTGACAGGCCGGTCAGCCCCGCATCCGACACCGCAGCATACAGCATCGGCGTCGCCAGCGTCTCGCCCGGTGCCAGGCGCACCTCGCCGGGCAGCAGCAGCGCCTCCAACGTGACCAGTGCGCGGCCATCATTGAGCGTTTCCACCGCCAGCCGGTGGTTGCCGCTCCACCCCAGGTGCCAGCCATAGGCCAGCCCGCGCGCCTCGGTCGTTGTTGCTTCACAGGCGATGACGCCGGGAAAGGCATCATGGCTGGTGCGCCCGCGCCGGTTCTCTCGCAGCCATGTCCCCATCTGGCGCGGCGCGCGCAGCGTCTGGAACTCCCCCGCCCAGCGCCCTTCGAAGCCGATGATATCGGTCACAAACCCCGGCAACGGCAGCACCGGCGCGGCCAGATGCTCCACCGCCAGCGCCGTATCGCCGCCGTTATGCAGCATCGTCTGCGCCAACAGCACATCGCCATCGATGCGCAGGTCATGCGTCAGGGCGATGCCGTGCACCGTATCCACCGCCTCGAACACCAGCCGGTCCGCCGCCCCCTCGACCCGCACCAGCAGCGCGAGGCACCCCCAGTCGCGCCCATCACGGTGCACCGCCAGCCCCGGCCGCCCCGGCCAGCCCTGCCCGGGCATCGGCGTCAGCGCCAGCGGCACGCCCGGGAACGGCGAAGCCGGTGCTTCGGCGCGCTCCGCCAGACCCGCCAGCGTCGCCAGATCGATATCATCCGCCAGTCGCGGGCCCCAATAGACCACCGCCGGCACACCGCCCGCCGTCGCCACCACCAGCGTGACCGACACGCCATCGAGGCGGCAAAAGGCAGGGAGCGCGGCGTGCATCGCCAAAGGCTTTCGCCGCAACCGCTTTCCGGTGCAAGAGAGGCCGCTACTATAAGGACCGATCGATGCTCGGCGTCTGCTATTATCCCGAACATTGGCCCGAAAGCTGGTGGGCCAGCGACGCCGCCCGCATGAAGGCGCTCGGCCTGACCTATGTGCGCATCGGCGAATTCGCCTGGAGCCGCATGGAGCCGAGCCCCGGCGACTATTGCTTCGATTGGCTCGACCGCGCCATTGCCGTGCTGGGCAACGCCGGGCTGAAAGTCGTGATGTGCACGCCGACCGCCACCCCGCCGAAATGGCTGATCGATGCGCACCCCGAAATCCTGCCCGTCGACCCCGATACCGGCCGCACCCGCGGCTTCGGTTCGCGGCGGCACACCGACTTTTCCAGCCCCGTCTGGCTCACCGAAGCGCTGCGCATCACCGACGTGCTCGCCCGCCGCTATGGCGACAACCCGCATATTGCCGGCTGGCAGACCGACAATGAACTGTGCTGCCACGAGACAACCCTATCGGCATCTCCGGCCGCCCGCGACGGGTTCCGCGCCTGGCTGGCGGACCGCTACCAGCACATCGACGCGCTCAACGCCGCCTGGGGCAATGTCTTCTGGTCGATGGAGTATCGCAGTTTCGCCGAAATCGAACTGCCTGTCGGCGCCGTCACCGAGACCAGCCCCGCCCACCGCATGGCCTGGCGGCGCTATGCGTCGGACATGGTGGTGCGTTTCCACGACGCCATGGTCGGCATCTTGCGCACCCACGCCCCCGGCCGCTTCATCACCCACAACTTCATCCCGATGCCCGAAACCGGCGTCGACAACCATGCGCTGGCGGCGCCGCTCGATTTTGCGTCATACGACAACTACCCGCTGGGCCGCGCCGACCTCGCCATGGCCCGCGCCCCCGCCGCCGATTTCGCGCCGTGGATGCGCACCGGCCACCCCGACATGCAGGCGATCCTGTTCGACCAGACCCGTGGGCTGACCGGGCGGCCATTCTGGGTGATGGAGCAACAGCCCGGCCCGGTGAACTGGGCGCGCCACAACCCGCGCCCGGCGCCCGGCATGGTGCGACTGTGGAGCTGGGAAGCCTTTGCGCACGGTGCCGCCGTCGTCAGCTTCTTCCGCTGGCGCCAGGCGCCGTTTGCGCAGGAACAGATGCACGCCGGGCTGCTGCGTCCCGATTCGACCGAGGCCGAAGCCTGGCCGGAGATCGCATTGCTGGCGGCGGAACTGGGCCAGATCCCGCTGCCGGAGCCGACCCCGGCGCCAGTGGCGATCATCATCGATATCGAAGCGCAATATCTGTCCGATATCGAACGCCAGGGCCGCGGCTATGACTATGGCAGCATCGTCGAAGGCTGGTACCGGGTGCTGCGCCGGCTGGGGGTCGATGTGGACTTCGTGCCCCCCGGCGCCGATCTTCCCGGCTATCGCCTCGTCCTCGCCCCGGCGCTGGTGATGCCCGACAGCCTGGCGGTGGCCCGCCTCGCCGCCGCCGACGCGCTGGTCGTGCTGGGACCGCGATCGGGGGCCAAGACTGCCGATATCACCATCCCAGATGGCCTGCCGCCGGGGCCGCTGCGCGCGCTGCTGCCGATCCGCGTGCTGTCGGTCGAAACTCTGCGTCCCGATTGCCCCGGTGGCATTAACTTCGGCGGCGACAGCTTTGCCAGCACGGCCTGGCGCGAAGCCATCGATCCCGGCGACACACTGGTGCTCGCCGATTATGAGGACGGCACGCCGGCGCTGGTCCGCCATGGCCGGGCGCATTACCTGGCAACGGTGGCCGATGACGGCTTCCTGACCGCGTTTTTCACCAGCCTGTGCGCCGAAGCCGATATCACCATCACCCCTGTCAGCGGCGGCCTGCGTCTGCGCCGACGCGGCGACCTGGTGTTCGCCATCAACTATGGCGCCACCGCCGTCACCGCCCCGGCGCCCGATGGCGCACAGTTCGTGCTCGGCGGCCGCAGCATCGACCCGCATGATCTGGCCATCTGGCGAGACCGCTAACCGCGCTGTTGCCTTCCCCGCAACCATCCGGCATCAAATGCAAAAGCGGCCGTGATGGCCGTGACGACGGACCGGAACACCGGCCGCAGTTGGGGGGCTGGATCATGCTGACAAATCGCAGGGACGCGCTGGGGCTGCTCGGTGGCATCGCCGCCGCCAGTCTGTTGCCCGCCGCCGCACAGGCGGCGCAAGCCGCCCCAGCACCCACGGCCGCGCCGCGCCTCGGCAGCAAATCGAAGACGCTCTACTGGGTCGCCACCGTCACGCCGTGCGACGCCCGCGGCAATTTCGACCCCGGCGCCATGGCTGCCGTCATGCAATGGCATCGCAAATGCGGCGCCGATGGCGTTGTCGTGCTCGGCACGTCGGGGGAGTTCCCGTCCTTCACCATGAAGGAACGCCGCTTCGTCACCGAAACCGCGCTGAAACACCGCAATGGCCTCAACATCATCGTCGGCCCCGGCACCACCAACAGCGCCGACACCATCGAACTGGCGCGCCATGCCCAGGATGGCGGCGCCGATGGCCTGCTGGTCATCCCGCCGTTCTACTTCAACGAGCCACCGCTCGACGGCCTGACCGACTATTACAAGCGGCTGATGGATGTCGTCAGCCTGCCGACCAACCTCTACCATATCCCCGGCACCAGCGAGGTTTCGATCACGCTCGACCTGATGAAAGCGCTGTCGGGCTATGAGCACCTCGCCGGTATCAAGGATTCATCCGGCTCGGTCGAAGGCTATGGCAAGTTCGTCGCCGCCTATCCCGAGCTCAACATGCGCTGCGGCACCAACAACAACCTCGAAGTCGCGCTCGCCAACGGCATGGGCACCATCCTCGCCGATGGCAACCAGTTCAGCGCAAAGTGCGCCAACATCTTCAAGGCCTATCACGCCAAGGGCGACTGGCAGGCGGAACTGGCGAAACTGCGCACCGCGCAGCGCGCCATTCGCGACGCGGCGATGGGCGCCAATACCTATGCGGTGATGAAATACATCTTGTCGCTGGAGATGGGCGGCCCGGAAATGTTCGCACGCACGCCGATGCCGCAACTGACCGAGGCGCAGCGCGCGTCGCTCAAGGCCGCGCTTGCCAAGGTCAATGCCGCATGATGCGCCGTACCACGACATCGCTGCTGGTCATCGCCGCGCTGGCCGGCACGCCGCTGGCCGCACAAACCAGCGGCATCAACGGCGCCCCAGCCGCGCGGCAAGTCGATCCGAAGACCGTCAACTGGCCGACCTACAATGCCGATCTGGCGGGCAGCCGCTATCTGCCGCTGGACCAGATCAACGCCGGCAACTTCAAGGACCTTGAAATCGCCTGGCGCTTCAAGACCGACATGTTCGGCAGCCGCCCGGAATACAAGCTGGAAGGCACGCCGCTGGCCATCGATGGCGTGCTCTACACCACCGCCGGCACCCGCCGCGCCGTCGTCGCGATCAACGCCGCCACCGGCGAACTGCTCTGGTCGTACAGCCTGCACGAGGGCAAGCGCAGCGCCGAAAGCCCGCGCGCCCTGTCCGGCCGCGGCCTGTCCTACTGGAGCGACGGCACCAAACGCCGCATCCTCTACACCACCATCGGTTACCGGCTGATCAGCCTGGATGCCGACACCGGCCAACCCGACCCGGATTTCGGTGAAAACGGCGTCGTCGATCTGAAAAAGGACTGGGACCAGGTCATCGATAACCTCGACACCGGCGAAGCCGGGGTGCATTCGGCACCCGCCATCAGCGGCAACACCATCATCATCGGCGCCGCCTTCCGCGAAGGCTTCACGCCCGTTAACAAGAACAACACCAAGGGCTATGTCCGCGCCTTCGACGTGCGCACCGGCAAGCGGCTGTGGAC
>JBMOGO010000023.1:0-37168 GCA_049318305.1 Polymorphobacter sp. | reverse complement strand
CTGCAAGGAAGGGGGCTGGGGGGAGGGTTTCTCTGTCGAACCTGTCTGCGTTCTGGCGGGAAGCACCCTCCCCCCCAGCCCCCTCCCTTGCAGGGAGGGGGAGAAGATCAGATGCGTTCAATAATCGTGCCGGTGCCCATTCCGGCGCCGACGCACAGGTTGATCAGTGCGGTACCCTTGCCGGTGCGTTCCAGCTCGTCGAGCACGGTGCCCAGGATCATAGCGCCGGTCGCGCCGAGCGGATGGCCCATGGCAATCGCGCCACCGTTGACGTTGATCTTGTCGTGCGAAATGTTGAGCGCCTGCATATAGCGCAGCACCACGGACGCGAACGCCTCGTTGAGCTCGAACAGGTCGATGTCGTCCTTGCTCATGCCGGCGCGCTGCAACAGCTTGTTGGCAACGAATTCCGGCCCGGTCAGCATGATCATCGGCTCCGACCCGACCGAGCCCATGGCGCGAATGCGGGCACGCGGCTTCAACCCGTATTTCTCGCCCATTTCCTTCGAACCGACGAGCACCGCGGCGGCGCCATCGACGATGCCCGACGAGTTACCGCCATGGTGAACGTGGTCGATCTTTTCGACTTCCGGGTAGCGCATCAGCGCGATGGCATCGAAGCCCGGCATCTGCTCGCCCATCGCCTGGAAAGCCGGCGCCAGCGCGCCCAGCGACTGCATGTCGGTCTGCGGCCGCATATGCTCGTCATGCGCCAGCACGATCTCGCCGATGACATCGCGGACACCGATGACGCTGTTCTTGAAGCGGCCTTCCTTCCAGGCCTGTGCTGCGCGCTTCTGCGATTCCATCGCATAAGCATCGACGTCATGGCGGGAAAAGCCGTACTTCGTCGCGATCAGATCGGCGCCGATGCCCTGCGGCGCGAAATAGGTCTTGTAGGCCACCGCCGGGTCCATCGCCCAGGCGGCGCCATCGCTGCCCATCGGCACGCGGCTCATGCTTTCGACGCCGCCGCCGATGGCGAACAGCGCTTCACCGGCCATCACCTTGGCCGCGGCCATGTTGACGGCTTCCAGCCCCGACGCACAGAAGCGGTTGATCTGCACGCCCGCCGTGGTTTCGGCATAGTCGGCGTTGAGCACGGCAATGCGCGCGATATCGCTGCCCTGTTCGCCGACTGGCGACACGCAGCCGAAGATCACATCGTCAACGTCCGCCGTGTCGATGCCGGTGCGATCCCGCACCGCCTGCAACACCTGGGTGCCCAGCTGGATCGGCGTGATCTCGTGCAGCTTGCCGTCCTTGCGGCCCTTGCCACGCGGGGTGCGGACGGCGTCGTAGATATAGGCTTCAGCCATGGTCGATCCTATTCTTCTCCCCCCCCGCTTGCGGGAGGGGTCGGGGGTGGGTTCTTGGTAAACGGAACTGGCGATGGAACCCACTTCCCACCCCCAGCCCCTCCCGCAAGCGGGAGGGGAGTTAGAATGCCGCCACGGGCATCGCCATCATCGCATCGCACCCGGCTTCCAGCTTGGCGCGCAGCGCCGCTGCATCCGGGAAATAGCGCTGCGCATAATAGCGCGCGGTGATCAGCTTGGCCTCGTAAAACTCCCGGTCGGACGCGCCGCCATCCAGCGCGGCGTGCGACGCCTTCGCCATCAGCAGCCACATATGGCCCAGCGCGACAATGCCCATCAAATGCAGATAGGCGGTCGCCCCGGTGCCAGCATTGTCCGGCCGGGTCATGCCATTTTGCAACAACCAGAAGGTCGCGGTCTGCAAATCACCCAGCGCCGCTTCCAAAGGCCCGGCAATCTCCGCCAGCCGTGCATCGCCCCTGGCATCGGCCAGCGCCTGGTTGACCAGCGCCAGATAGGCCTGCGTCCCGCGCCCGCCGTTCATGCCCAGCTTGCGGCCGACCAGGTCCATCGCCTGGATGCCGTTGGTGCCTTCGTAGATCTGCGCAATCCGCGCATCGCGCACGAACTGCTCCATTCCCCATTCGCGGATATAGCCATGGCCGCCGTACACCTGTTGCGAGGTCGTCGCGATTTCATAGCCCTTGTCGGTGAAATAGCCCTTTATGACCGGGGTCAGCAGCGAAATCAGGTCATCGGCCAGCTGCCGTTCTTCCGGCGTCGCCGCCTTGTGCGACAGGTCGACCTGCAACGCACCCCACAGCGCCAGCGCCCGCGCGCCCTCGTTGAACGCCCGGCCATCCATCAACATCCGCCGCACATCGGCATGGACGATAATCGGGTCGGCCTTGGCGCCGGTGTCCGCCGGGCCGGTCAGCGCGCGGCCCTGGATACGGTCCTTGGCGTAGGTGACGGCGTTCTGATAGGCGAGCTCACCCTGCGCCAGCCCCTGGATGCCGACCCCCAGCCGCGCCGCATTCATCATGATGAACATGGCGCGCAGGCCCTTGTTCTCTTCGCCAATCAGATAGCCGGTGGCGGCATCGTAATTCATCACACAGGTCGAATTACCGTGAATGCCCATCTTGCGCTCGATGGAGCCGCATTTGACCGCGTTACGCGCGCCCAGCGACCCGTCATCGTTAACGATGAACTTGGGCACGATGAACAGGCTGATGCCCTTCACACTGTCGGGTGCGCCGGTCGTTTTGGCCAGCACCAGATGGATGATATTGTCGTTCAGGTCATGCTCGCCGGCCGAGATGAAGATCTTGGTGCCGGTGATCTTGTGCGTGCCGTCATCCTGCGGTTCGGCGCGGGTGCGGATCAGCCCCAGGTCGGTGCCGCAATGCGGCTCGGTCAGGTTCATCGTGCCGGTCCAATGGCCGCTGACCATCTTGGGCAGATACTTGTGTTTCTGTTCCAGGCTGCCCACCGCTTCGATGGCCGCCTGGGCGCCGTCGTTCAGGCCGGGGTACATGCTGAACGCCATGTTGGCGCTCGACAGGAATTCCTGCATCACCATGCCGATGACATAGGGCAGGCCCTGCCCGCCATATTCGGCATCGGCCATCAACGTGCCCCAGCCGGCTTCGACAAACTGCGCGTAGGCGGCCTTGAAACCCGCCGGCGTCGTGACGCTGCCATCCTCGTGGCGAGTGCAGCCTTCGATATCACCCGACAGGTTGAGCGGCGCCAGCACGTCCTCGCAAAATTTCGCCGCTTCCGACAGGATTGCCTGCACCGTATCGGGCGTCGCATCGGCAAAGCCGGGCAAGTTCGAATAACGCTCCATGCCGACAATGGCATCGAGAACGAACAGCGTGTCCTTCACCGGGGCGCGATAGGCTGGCATGGAAAATATCCTGTCTGACGCCGAGAACTACTGGTTCGCGGCCTTGGGCGTCACGGTTTCAACTAGGGCACAAAATCCCTGCAATTCCTCGATGGTCGCGTCGATATCGGCGCGCTGTTCGGCGAGCGCCGCAATCCGCGCCCGGCATTTGTCGAGGGTCACCCGCCGCTGTGTCGAACGGCCATCGCCGAGATCGTAAAGATCGATCATCTCGCGGATTTCAGCGAGCGAAAAGCCGACATTCTTGGCGCGCAAAATCCACGCCAGCCGCGCCCGATCCCGCCGCGAATAAACCCGATTCTGCCCCTGCCGCTCCGGCGCGATCAGCCCCTGGTCTTCATAAAAGCGGATCGCCCGCGGGGTCACGTTGAAGGCCAGCGACAGCTCGGTGATGGTGAAACTGTTCGCGCCTTCGGGCAGCGGCAACACCGGGACGATGGCAAAGGCGTGGGAGGCTTCCGACATGACGACAATCTAGTTGACGTTAACGTAAGGGTCAAGACGCGAGCGCAACCAGCGCCCGGTTTTGGTGGACGAAGCACCCCGGCACGGCACGGCCCGCCAACACCACGATGGCAGCGGCGACGACGTCCGCCGAAACCGCGCCATATTTCGCCAGCGCGCCCACCAGCAGCGGATTGAGCAGCGGCGCCAGCCGTTGGAAAAACACCTCCACTGGTCGATGTTCGGAACGTGGCCCGAGGATCAAGCCGGGTTGAATGATATCGAGCCGGGCAAACCCCATCGCTGCCAATGCACGCTCCGCCTCGCCCTTTACGCGGGAATAGAACACACCCGATCCGGCATCCGCACCCACGGCTGTAACCATAATGAAACGCGTAACCCCGGCTGCTTGTGCGCCGCGGGCGAACGCCAGCACCGCGTCGAAATCCACCGCCCGAAACGCCGCCTGGCTGCCCGCCTTGCGGATCGTCGTGCCCAGCGCGCAGACCGCGACGTCGGCCGCAGGCAGCGCCGGCAGCGCGGCAAACTCCGCCACCACTTCTCCCGCCCGCCCGGTCGCGCGTCGCCCCACCGGAATCGCGTCTGGCAACAGCGCCAGCACCCGCGACCCGACCAAGCCGGTCGCCCCCGCAAGCAGCACGGTCATGGCCGATCCTCGCCCGGCAAGGCTTCCCCGAGCCATTCGAGCAGCAGCATGTAACCAATCGCCAGCAACACCGGGCCGACGAACAGCCCGACCAGCCCCGCCGCCAGCGCGCCGCCGATTACCCCGATGAGTATGATCGGCACCGGCACCGCCAGCCCGACGCCCATCATGAACGGCTTCAGCGCCGCGTCGAACACCACCACCGCCACCGCCCAGCCGGCAAACAGCAGCGCCGATTGCCCGCCGGCGTGCGACCACAGGTAAAGCGCCGCCGGTACGGTAAGCAGTTGCGATGGAATCTGCACGATACCGAACACCAGCAGGACCATCACCAGCGCCCCGGCAAACGGCAGGTCGAAGACGAAAAACGCACTGCCGAGCAGCACGGCCTGCACCAGCGCCATGCCGATAACGCCCTTCAACACGCTGCGCACCGTTGCGATGCTCAGGTCGAACAACCTTTCGCCGCGCCCCGAATCGGCCGACAGCCGATACACCAGCCCGCGTGCCAGGCGGCGCAGGCCAACGCCATAGGCCATCAGCACCGCCGCAATACCGATCTCCGCCACAAAGCGCAGAAAACCCGACGCAAGTTCCGACGCACGCGCCGCCAACCACAGGAACACGCTCTCCACCACCGCCGCATGGCGGGCGACGGCGGACGGCACATCGGCGCGCAGCGCATCCCATTCGCGTAGCAGCGTGTCACCGGCGATCGGCAGCCCCGCCAGCCAGGGCATAGGCGGCACCACCAGCAGCAGCACGCCGACCACGCCGATCAATGTGGCGGACACCGCGTTGCGCAGGCCCAGCATCCGCAACCGCATGTGCAGCGGCCAGAACATCACCGCCAGCAGCACCGACCAGATCAACACCACGATGAACGGCTGCGCGATCCGCAGGCAGGCATAAAGCAGCGCCGCCACGATCAGCACGCGCAGCGCGGTATCGGCTAGCCAGGCCGGCGGCCGCGGGCGCTCGGGTGACGGCGCTGTCATTATTTCGTCTGGCCGCCGTCAACCGGCACCACGGCACCGGTAACAAAACTGGCCAGCGGCGACAGCAGGAACGCCGCCATCGCGCCGATCTCCTCGGGCCGGCCGTAGCGGCGCAGCGGCACTTCGCGCTTGATCCAGCGCGCCCAGTCCGCCGCCGTGTCGCCAGTTGAACGCTTTTCCCAGTCCCCGCCCGGAAAGATGATTTTGCCCGGCGCGATGATGTTGTGGCGCCCGCTGATCCGCGCCAGTTCCTTGGCCAGATGGTTCATGGCCGCCTTCGACGTGCCATAGGTCAGCGGCGTGCCCAGCGCCCCCAGCCCGGCGATCGAGCTGATCATCAACAGCGCACCCTCGCTGCGCGGCGTCATCAGCCGCAGCGCCGACCGCGCCAGCTTGTACGCCGAATCAAGGTTCTGCGACACGCCGGCATCCCAGGTTTCATCGTCGATATCGAACCCCGGCGGGCATGGGTGCAGGCCGACATTGGCCACCGCGCCCCAGATCGGCCCCAGCGCAGCCTCGGCCGCCGCGACCGCTGCATCAACCGCCGCGCTGTCGCGCATGTCACCGGCGACGCTCCACAGTCGGTCGGCGCCATGAATCGCCGCCAACCGTGAATGTTCCGTCGCCAGTGCGTCGGCGCCGCGCGCCGCCATCGCGACCCTGGCGCCCTCGGCAAGCAACGCTTCGACGATGCCGAGGCCGATGCCGCGGCTCGCCCCGGCGACAAAGATGACACGTCCTTCAAGCTTCAGATCCATCGTTTCCCCCGGTTGCCGGCGCTGGTGGCCGACATTTCGATGTATGTCCGCACCGCAGAGACGGCGCAACGGCGGCACGAGGCTGGCAACATCAGTCCCGGGACAGACCGTCGGCGGTCACCACGCGATAAAAGCAGCTTCGTTCGCCGGTATGGCACGCCGGCCCCGCCGGTTCGACCTTCAGCCACAGTGCATCCTGGTCGCAATCGATGCGCATCTCGACGACGCGCTGGGTGTGGCCCGATGTCGCGCCCTTGTGCCAGAGTTCACCGCGTGACCGGCTCCAGTACACCGCTTCCCCGGTGGCCAGAGTTGCTGCCAGCGCCGCCGCGTTCATATGCGCGACCATCAGCACCTCGCCGCTGGTCGCATCGGTTGCCACAGTTGTTACCAGCCCGGCTGCATCCCATTTCGGTTCGAGCACCAGCCCGGTTTCGCGCATAACGTCCATATGACACTTCCGTTGCAGCTTGGGGGGCGACAAAGCCCGGTCGAAACCCTATATGCCCCGAAGGCACGGCGCTGACGAGGCTCCCTTTCCAATGACAAACTTGCTGACCACCGACCCGTGGGAGGATGACCATCTCCATGAGGAGTGCGGCGTCTTTGGCGTCTATGGCGCCGACGGGGCCGCCGCACTGGTGGCGCTTGGCCTCCATGCCCTGCAGCACCGCGGACAGGAAGCCGCCGGTATTACCACCTGGGACGGCAAGGATTTCCACACCCACCGTGCCATGGGGCATGTGGCGGGCAATTTCGATTCCGACGAGGTCATCCGGAAACTGAAAGGCGATGTCGCCATCGGCCATAACCGCTATTCGACGACGGGCGAAACCGCGCTGCGCAACGTCCAGCCGCTGTTCGCCGAACTGTCGTCGGGCGGTTTCGCCATCGGCCACAATGGCAATATCTCCAACGCCACCTCGCTGCGGCGCGATCTGGTGCGCCGCGGTTCAATCTTCCAATCGACCAGCGATACCGAAGTCATCATCCACCTTGTCGCCACCTCGTCTTATCGCACCCTGCTCGACCGCTTTATCGACGCGCTGAAACGCGTCGAAGGCGCCTACAGCCTGCTCTGCCTGACACCCGAAGGCATGCTTGCCTGCCGCGACCCGCTCGGCGTGCGGCCGCTGGTGCTCGGCCGCCTCGGGGACAGCTATATTCTCGCTTCGGAAACCGTCGGCCTCGATGTTGTCGGCGCCACCTTCCTGCGTGCCGTCGAGCCGGGCGAACTCATCATCATCTCGCCGCGCGGTTTGCGCTCGTTGCGGCCATTCGAGGCGCAGCGCCCGCGCCCGTGCATCTTTGAACATGTCTATTTCAGCCGGCCGGATTCGGTCGTCGATGGCAGCAGCGTCTATCAGGTGCGCAAAAAGATCGGCGCCGAACTGGCGCGCGAAAGCCCCGTCGATGCCGATATGGTCGTGCCCGTGCCCGACAGCGGCACCCCGGCAGCGATCGGCTATGCACAGGAATCCGGGCTGCCGTTCGAACTCGGCATCATCCGGTCGCATTATGTCGGCCGCACTTTCATCCAGCCCGGCGACCAGATCCGCAACCTGGGCGTCAAGCTGAAGCACAATGCCAACCGCGCCATGATCACCGGCAAGCGCATCGTGCTGATCGACGACTCGATCGTGCGCGGCACCACCAGCGTGAAGATCGTCCAGATGCTGCGTGAGGCGGGCGCCGAGGAAGTCCATATGCGCATCGCCAGTCCGCCGACACGGCACAGCTGCTATTATGGCGTCGACACGCCGGAACGATCGAAACTGCTTGCCGCACAGATGGATGTCGAGCGCATGCGCGATTACATCAAGGTCGACAGCCTGGCCTTCCTGTCCACCGACGGCCTGTACCGGGCGCTGGGCGAAGCCTCGCGTGACGAGGCGGCTCCGCAATTCTGCGACGCCTGCTTCACCGGCGACTATCCGACCCGGCTGACCGACCAGGAAGACATCGAGATTCCCGACCAGTTGAGCCTGCTCGCCGAAAGAGTCATCTGACCTTCTCCCCTCCCTGCAAGGGAGGGGCTGGGGGAGGGTGACTCGCGCGAAGTCCCTGCCTGCCCCTGCCAAACACCCATCCCCAGCCCCTCCCTTGCAGGGAGGGGAGCAGAGAAACCCATGACCGACACCCAGAAAATCGCCCTCGTTACCGGCTCCAGCCGCGGCATCGGCGCCGCAACGGCGATCGCGCTCGCCGCCGCCGGCCATCATGTCATCCTAACCGGGCGCAGCGAAAAGCACCTCGCCGAAGTCGAAGGCCGCGTTCATTCGGCCGGCGGCACCGCCACCATCGCACCGTTCGACCTTGCCGATGGCGACGCCATCGACCGGCTCGCTGCTGCCATCGGCGCGCGCGGGGGTCAACTGGATACCTTGGTGCTCAATGCCGGCTTGCTCGGCACGCTGACGCCGGTTGCGCATATCGACCCCAAGGAATGGGACAAGGTCATCGGCACCAACCTGTCGGCCAACTGGCGGCTGATCCGCGCCTTCGACCCGTGGCTGCGGCAAAGCCCGGCCGCCGACATCATCGCCGTCACCTCGTCGCTGGGCAGCCGCCCACGCGCCTATTGGGCCGCCTATGCCGCATCGAAGGCCGGGCTGGAAAGCTTGGTGACCACCTATGGCCTGGAAGTCGGCGCTGTCACCGGCATCCGCACCCATATCGTCGATCCAGGCGCCACGCGCACCGCCATGCGCGCCCGCGCCTTCCCCGGCGAGGACCCGGCAACGGTGAAGCCGCCCGAGGATGTCGCAGCAATGATCCTGGCCAAGCTGCAACGCTGAACCACCTCGCCTGTCATCGCGGTTTCAGGCATAACCAACCCCAGTGTTACCCAACGGACAACGCGCATGACCGAAACTGCCACCCAAGCCGCCGCCCGCCGCCGCCGCTGGCTGACCTTTGGTGAAATCGCCACCGTTCTTGCCCTGCTGATCTCCGCCGCGAGCTTCTGGGATTCGCATCAGGAGCGCGCCGAAACCCGCGCCGCCGCCGCCCGCCAGAAGCCCGCCGCCGCAGCACCGCTGGTCTTGACGGCGATAGTCGCCGACGAGGGCGACGAATTGCGCCTCGCTGCCAGCGGCGATGATCGCGTCATCCAGACGCAGACGCTGCTTTTTCCTTCGGTGCTCGACGCGGGCGCCATCGATATCGTCGGCAATCCGCGCATCGAGGCGGGCTGGTTCGCCGCCGGCCTGCGCACCGCTCTCGGCGATGCCCGCGAACCTGGCCGCCTGCCGGTCGGCATCGTCACACGCTACACCGACAAGGGGGAACTGCGCGAGGACACCGCCATCTACGATGTCGCCCATGGCTGGCGGTCGCGGCTGCTGCAAAGCGAGATGCCGCGCATGGAAGGTGTGACTCTGGTTACCAGACTACCAATCGGCACCGACAGCAAGGTACTGCAGAAACGCCTCGACGCGCGCTGGACAAAGGCGCACCCGCCCGCGGAATAACGCTTCAGGCCGCTTTCGACCGGCGCAGCTTTTCCAGCTTCTTCAACAGCATGTCGCGCTTCAGCTTCGACAGATGGTCGATGAACAAGATGCCATCGAGATGGTCCATCTCGTGCTGCAAACACGTCGCCAGCAGGCCATCAAGATCCTGGTCATGCGAAGCGCCGGTCTCATCGAGCCAGGTGGCGCGGATGCGCGCCGGCCGGTCGACATCGCCATACATTTCGGGGACCGACAGGCAGCCTTCGTTGTAGACGGAAACCTCATCGGATTCCCAGGTGATCACCGGGTTGATGAACACCTTGGGGTCGCGGATCATCTTGGGTTCCGGCGCACCCTCCTCTGGCTCCTCGTCATCCAGCCCATCGGCGCGGCGTTGCAGATCGATGACGAGGATGCGTTCCGGCACGCCGACCTGGATGGCAGCCAGCCCGATGCCGGGGGCATCGTACATGGTTTCCAGCATGTCGGAAATCAGCGTGCGGTGCGCATCAGTCACGGCAGCGACCGGTTCGGAGATGACTCGCAGGCGCGCGTCGGGGGTTTCGATGATGTCGAGAATGGCCATGGCGGTGACCTAAGGTGACCGCGCCGCAAAATCAAGAAAGCCGCCCGCAACGATCCTATTCGACCAGCCGCCGCGCCCGCAGCGCCAGCGCCAGCGTGCCCTCGTCGAGATAATCCAGTTCACCCCCGACCGGCAGGCCGTGCGCCAGTTGCATCACCCGCACGCCGCTCGCTGCCAGCCGTTCCGCCACATAATGCATCGTCGTCTGGCCCTCTATTGTGGCATTCATCGCCAGCACGACTTCGCTGAAGCCCCCACCGCTGACCCGCGCCACCAGCGCTTCGATCGACAGGTCCTCCGGCCGCACGCCATCCAGCGCCGACAGCCGCCCGCCGAGCACATGATAGCGCCCACCGAACAGCCGCGCGCGATCGAGCGCCCACAGGTCCGCCACCTCCTCAACCACGCACAAGGTCGCCGGGTCGCGCCGCGGGTCGGTGCAGATGGCGCAAGGGTCACGCGTATCGACATTGCCGCAGGTGCCGCACGTCACCAGCCCGCGCTCCACCGCCTGCAACGCCGCCACCAGCGGCGCCAACGCGGTTTCGCGCCGCTTGATGAGATGCAGCACCGCCCGCCGTGCCGACCGCGGGCCAAGCCCCGGCAACCGGGCCAGGGCTTGCGTCAGCGCATCGATTTCGGGGGAAGCCATGGTGCGAGATATGGCCCGCGCGCCGGCCAAGGGCAACCACCGCGCAATATTCACGCTCGCGCCCTTCCCGCACCCGCCGCCATGCGCTAAACGGTGCGACAATTCGAACAGGGGGAAGACGCCATGACCGCGATCGGACAGGACAGCCTGAAGACTCGGCGCACGCTCAGCATCGATGGCAAGGCTTATGCCTATTACAGCCTGGAAGCCGCGGCAGCGCAGCTCGGCGATATCAGCCGCCTGCCCTATTCGATGAAGGTGCTGTTCGAAAACCTGCTGCGCTTCGAAGACGGCTCGACCGTCACCGTCGATGACCTGAGGGCGCTGGTCGCCTGGATGGCGACCGGCAAGTCCGATCACGAGATCAACTATCGCCCGGCGCGCGTCCTGATGCAGGATTTCACCGGCGTGCCTTGCGTCGTCGACCTGGCGGCGATGCGCGACGCGATGACCAAGCTCGGCGGCGATCCGCAGAAGATCAACCCGCTGGTGCCGGTCGATCTGGTGATCGATCACAGCGTCATGGTCGATGAATTCGGCAACGCCACCGCCTATGAAGACAATATGGACCTGGAATACGCCCGCAATATCGAGCGTTACGAGTTCCTGCGCTGGGGCTCCTCCGCCTTGAAGGGCTTCCGCGTCGTGCCGCCGGGCACCGGCATCTGCCACCAGGTCAATCTGGAGTATCTGGCGCAGGCGGTGTGGACGAGCGAAGACGAAAGCGGCGCCACCATTGCCTATCCCGATACCGTTGTCGGCACCGACAGCCACACCACCATGATCAACGGCCTTGGCGTGCTCGGCTGGGGCGTCGGCGGGATCGAGGCGGAAGCCGCGATGCTCGGCCAGCCGGTCTCGATGCTGATCCCCGAAGTTGTCGGCATGAAGCTGTTCGGCGCCATGCCCGAAGGCATTACCGCCACCGATCTGGTGCTCACCGTCACCCAGATGCTGCGCAAGAAGGGCGTCGTCGGCCGCTTTGTCGAATTCTATGGCCCCGGCCTCGACGCGCTGACGCTCGCCGATCGCGCCACCATCGCCAACATGGCGCCGGAATATGGCGCCACTTGCGGCTTCTTCCCGATCGATGAAGCCACGCTGGATTACATGCGCCTGTCGGGCCGTGACGCGTCGCGCGTCGCGCTGGTCAAGGCCTATTGCCAGGCACAGGGCCTGTGGCGCGAAACCGATACGCCCGACCCGGTTTTCACCGACACGCTCGAACTCGATCTCGGGAGTGTGTTGCCGTCGCTCGCCGGCCCGCGCCGCCCGCAGGACAAGGTGCTGCTCTCCATCGCGGCCCCGGCGTTCGAAGGCGAATTGTCCGGCGGCTACAAACAGGCCGAGCGCATGAACCAGCGCGTGCCGGTTGCCGGCGCCGCATATGACATCGGCCATGGCGACGTCGTCATCGCCGCCATCACCAGCTGCACCAACACATCGAACCCCAATGTCCTCGTCGCTGCCGGCCTCGTCGCCCGCAAGGCCAATGCGCTCGGGCTGACGTCCAAGCCCTGGGTAAAAACCTCGCTCGCCCCGGGGTCGAAGGTGGTCACCGATTATTTCGAAAAATCCGGCCTGCAGACCGATCTCGATGCACTCGGCTTCAACCTTGTCGGCTATGGCTGCACCACCTGCATCGGCAATTCCGGCCCGCTGCCCGAGCCGATTTCCGAAGCGATCAACGGCAATGACATCGTCGCCGCTTCGGTCCTGTCGGGCAATCGCAACTTCGAAGGCCGGGTATCCCCCGATGTGCGCGCCAATTACCTGGCTTCGCCGCCGCTGGTCGTCGCCTATGCCATCGCCGGCTCGATGCGGCTTGACCTGACCACCGAGAGCCTTGGCACCGGCAGCAATGGCCAGCCGGTGTTCCTGCGCGATATCTGGCCGACCAACCAGGAAGTCGCCGCCATGGTGCTGTCGTCGGTCACCGCCGACATGTTCCGCGCCCGGTACGACAATGTCTTTGATGGCGATGAGCGCTGGCAGGGCATAAAGGTCGAAGGCGGCGCCACCTACAAATGGAACGCCGCTTCCACCTATGTGCAGAACCCGCCCTATTTCGAGGGCATGACGATGACGCCGCAGCCGACGCAGGACATTCGCTCGGCCCGGCCGCTTGCCATTTTTGCCGACTCGATCACCACCGATCACATTTCCCCGGCCGGCAGCATCAAGGCGTCGTCCCCAGCCGGCGTCTATCTGGAGGAACGCCAGGTCGCCCGCGCCGAATTCAATTCCTATGGCGCCCGCCGCGGCAACCATGAAGTGATGATGCGCGGCACCTTCGCCAACATCCGCATCCGCAACGAAATGGTGCCGGGCGTCGAAGGCGGCGTGACCAGGCACATCCCGTCGGGCGAGCAGCTCGCCATCTTCGACGCCGCCGAACGCTACAAGTCGGAAGGCACCGCGCTGATCGTCGTCGCCGGCAAGGAATATGGCACCGGTTCATCGCGTGACTGGGCGGCCAAGGGCACCACCCTGCTCGGCGTGCGTGCTGTCATCGCCGAAAGCTTTGAACGCATCCACCGCTCCAACCTCGTCGGCATGGGCGTGCTGCCGTTGCAGTTCGCCGAAGGCCATGATCGCAAGACCGCCGGCCTCGATGGCACCGAAGTCTTCGATATCACCGGCGTCGCGACGTTGAAACCGCGCCAGATGGTCACGGTCAACTTCACCCGCGCCGACGGCAGCAGCGGCAGTTTCGAAACGCTGTGCCGGATCGATACCGAGCAGGAGCTGGAGTATTTTTACGCCGGCGGCATCCTGCCCTATGTGCTGCGCAAGCTCGCTGCCTGATCGAACGATACGCACCACACCTATCGAAAGGCGGGGCCGCAAGACCCCGCCTTTCTTGCGTTTGGATGCCGTTGCTTGAGGCCAATTGCGACATTTCGTCAGGGGGTACGGCAGAAAGGCAAAAAATTTACTTTCGATGGCATTTTGGCTTTGCTCGCCGCCACAACGCACGTTTATGAACTATATGTAACGGGGTTTAGTAAGTTTTACAGGGGGTTAATAAATTATGAAGTCTAACTTCGGCTTTTTGCTGGCAACGGCGCTGATCGCGCTGCCGACGACCGCCGCGACCGCTGCGGCACCCTCCGGCCTTGTCGGCGAAGCCGCCAATCTGCCGGGCCTGCTGACGAATGATCGGGTCCGCACCCAGACCGCCACCAAGAATGGCATCACCTTTACTGCCAGCAATCGCATCGTCGGCGTTGGTTCGACCGGCACCATCCCGGCAGGCGCCGGCAGCCCGGTCTATCTCGCCACTGCGCCGAAATATAGCGGCACCGTCGCGCTGATCATGAACTATGGCCCCGACCAGAACTTCATCTGCTCGGGCAGCCTGATGGCCGATCGCATGTCGATCCTGACCGCGGCGCACTGCGTCACAAACGGCCCGACGTTGGCACAGCCGATCAGCACCACCGCCTATTTCTACGGCGGCCCGAACGATCAGTTTTTCAACGTCACCACCGGGCCTGATCCCGTGACGGTCGTCGGTGTCAGCAAGGTTTTCGTCAATGAAGACTATACTGGCCAGGTCATCGACCAGAACGACATCGCCGTGTTGCGGCTCACCACCGCCGCACCCGCGTTCGCGCAGCATTATCTGATCGACACCAGCGCTTCGCTGGTCGGCAAGGACTATAACATCGCCGGCTACGGCGGTCGTGGTTCGGGCGGCGCCACTGGCGCGACCTTCGGCACCGGCCGTCGCCGCCAGGGTGACAACCGCTATGACTATGAATTCGGTGACAGCACGTTCGGCGGCTTCTTTACCGATGTCGATCCGGTCAATGGCGCATTCTGGGATGACCCGGCTCTGCCCTTTGCCGAATATTCGCGCAGCGTTGTCTCCGATTTTGACAACGGCCTCGAGGCCAATGACATGTCGTGCAACGTCGGCGTCGGCGCCTTCGGTGGCTCGGTTGCGCAGTTCTGCGATCTTGGCCGCGGCTTCACCGAAGTCAGCTCGGCCGGTGGCGATTCGGGCGGCCCGCAGTTCGTCAACGGCAAGGTCGCGTCGGTGACCTCCTATGGCTTCAGCTTCGGCACCGACTTCGGCGACGTCGACAACACGCTGAACAGCACCTTCGGCGAAGGCAATGGCTTTGTGTCGACAGCGCTGCACCGCAACTTCATCCTCAGCTCGATGGTTCCCGAACCCGGCAGTTGGGCGCTGATGATCGCCGGTTTCGGCCTGGTTGGCGCATCGATGCGTCGCCAGCGCGGTGTCGCCGCCACCGCCTGATCACTGCCTTCCGAACGACGGCAACGCCGGCGCGACACCCTCGCGCCGGCGTTGTCATGTCGGGCAGCCGACGACCGTATTCGCCAATCCGGCAGCGATGCTGCTAAATTAATTCCACGTAATTGTTATTACATTTCAATTAATTGCAAATTTTCTGCTTTGCGGCAATCTGTCGACTTGCGGCAATCTGTCGATCGGCGTTTTCTGCCTTTTGGATTTCAGGGGGAACTGAAAAATGCACTCTGCCGTTCTGCGCGGGGCCTTTCTGGCCATGCTGCTCGTATCGACCGCAGCCCAGGCCGTTCCGGCCGGCCCGCTTGTCGCCAAGGACTTCATCAACCGCAAGAAATTGCCGAAACTGGTGATTCCGCCCGAAGACCAGGCCGCCGGCATCCAGGGCACCGAAGCCCCCAATTTCAACAGTTTCACCACGCCTGCCATCAGCATCGGCGCTTCGTTCGAAGGCACGTCGGACAATGCCACCCGCCTGCTCGGCATCGGCCTGATCCCGCCCGACACGATGGGGGCTGTCGGCACGACGCAATATGTGCAACTGCTCAACGGTTCCTTCTCGGTTTACAGCAAGGCATCCGGCGCGCTGCTGGCACCGCGCATCACCGATGACAGCTTCTGGGCGGCGTTTGGCGGCGGCAGCACCGGCGGCGATCCGCGCGTGCTGTTCGATTCGCGCTCCAACCGCTGGCTGGCGATCGGCTTCGGGCCGACCAACAATGTCATCAACATCGGCGTGTCCGAAAGCGCCGATGCGCTCGGTGCCTGGAAGACCACGCAATTGCTGGGGTCCGCTGCGGGCAACACCGCCGATTATCCGACCCTGTCGATCAGCGGCAGCGCCATCATGATCGGCACCAATGATTTCAACGCCGGCGGCAATTTCATCGGCACCACACTCAACGTGCTCAACTACAAGAACGTCTTTGCTGCGGCTGGCCCGACGACGGTCGGGCTAAGCAGTTCGTCACCGCCTATGACGGCAATGCGCCAACCATCGAAATGGATCAGGGCTTTGCCATCCAGGGCGTCAACCGCCTTGGCGGCGGCGCCAGCCAGACGGTGGTTTCCGCCAGCCTGTTCTTCAACGACACCGTCACCTATGACATCAACGCCGCCGGCACCGCGGATGCGGTGAAGACGGTCCGCCAATATCTCAGCGACAGCGGCGGTGGCGATTATCTCGGCGTTAAAAAGGCCCGCCAGCCGACAAAGAACGGCAGCGCCCGCATCATCGACGCGCTCGATGACCGGATCAGCGCCAACGCCTGGGAAGTGAAGGGCAAGATCTATTTCGTCCATACCGTCCGGGCGCTCGGCACCGACCATGACGTGGTGCGCATCGTCGTTCTCGACAAGGCGACCGGCAACGTGCTCTCGGAAACCGACATCACCGACCCCAGCGGCAATTTCGATTTCTACCAGGGGTCGCTCGCGGTCAATTCGTCGGGCCAGCTCGTCGTCGGCTTCAACCGTTCGGGCAGCTTCGTCACCGGGCTTGATGGCCGCATCAGCATCTTTGCGCGCGCCTTCATCACCAACCCGGATGGCACGCTGACCCAGACAGCGCCCGATGTGCTGATCAAGCAGAGCCTGGTCGATGACTATCACAATGGCTCGGCAATCAACCAGAACCCCGTCGGCCGCCAGCGCTGGGGCGATTACAGCTCGGTGACGCTCGATCCGACCAACAAGCAGAGCTTTTGGGTTACCGGACAGTTTGCGCGCAACTTTGCCATCCCGGGCAGCGGCTTCGGCCGCTGGGGCACCTGGGTGGCACAGGTCAACATCGCCGGCGTTCCCGAACCGCAAAGCTGGGCATTGATGATCATCGGCTTTGGCATCGTCGGCGGCTCCATGCGCCGTCAGCGCACGCTGGCGGCCGTCACCGCCTGACGGTATCGCCGTATCAAACGACAGGACGGGCGGAATCAACGGGTTCCGCCCGTTACTTATTCGAGTTAATACGTCACATCCTCGAAAGGGCTGCAACCATGGGGGCTTTTTCGCTGCTTGCCGGTGCCGTCACGCTAGCGATCGTTGTCCCGGCTGCTGTTCCTGCGATGGCCACGCCGCTGACCGGCAATTGGGCCGGCAACGGTATCGCGGTAACCGCCGAAGCCGGCGTCATCACCATCGCGGCGGATTGTGCCAGCGGCGCCATCGCCGGCCCGGTTTCGACGGACAAACACGGCCGCTTTCACGCTATCGGCACGTTTGAAGCCTATCGCCCCGGCCGCCAACTCGTCGACGAAACCGCGGTCGACCCGCACGCGGCGCTCTTCGATGGCAGCATAACCGGCGATTCGCTGCTCTTGATCGTCACGACCGCGGGCGCGCCGCCGCGCCGGTTCGATTTGACGCGCGGCACCGCGATGAAACCCCGCCGCTGCGGTTGATATTGTCCGTCACGCCCGCTCCAGCCACGAGCGCGCCTGCGGGCCCCAATCGGCGATCCGCCAGCCGCGCTGCACCGCCACCCGGCGCAGCGCATCCGACGCATTTGCCGCCACCGCCTGCCCGCCGCGCGCCACCGCCAGTTCGAACAGCGGCAGGTCTGAGATATGGTCGGAATAGAAACACAGCGGCTGCCCCTCCAGCCCTTCGCGGCGCAACCAGCCCTCCACCAGCACGCGCTTGGCATCGCCATAGCAATTGTCGCCGCCTAGCCGGTGGTGCAGCCGGTCATCCTCCCACCGCGACGGCGTTGCGATGACATCTTCGATGCCCAGCCGGGCGGCGATGGCGCGGACATAGTATTCGTTCGATGCCGTCGCCAGCACCAGCCGCTGCCCGGCGGCACGATCGGCGGCAATCTGCTCCAGCGCAGCCGCAAACACGTCATGGTCGATCACCCGCACGGCATAGGCATCCGCCGCCGCGACGAGGCGTGCGCGCGGGACGTGCCGCCCCATCAACAGCCTGTGGCCAAGCTCCTTCAACCGCGCCCGGGTGATCAACTTGCCCGCATAGCCGAGCAGCGCCAACCCGAGCAGCGGTGCCAGCAACAGCCGCCACGGCGCCTCCCGCCGCGCCCAGAACAACAGCCAAGGCGTCCAGGTGCCGCCGCGGGTGATGGTGCGGTCCATGTCATAGATGCTGATCGTCATGGCGGCGCCACTCGCACGATCTGTTCCGACAGATGTGCCACCGGCATCCCCATCGCCGTGACCGTACCAGTGTTGAGAACGGTGCGGCCATCGGCTTGCAGATACAGATATTGCTCCATCATCACCGCCGGATCGGCGAGCCGATAGCGCAGGTGAAAGACATTGCCGCGCACCTGCGCCGTCACCGGCCCCTTGGCATCGGTCAGCGTGGCGCGATAACCGTTCGCCCCGTCCGCCGTCATCACCCATTCCCGGTTGGTGCGGCGGCCGTCGCCCCAGGTCACCGTCTGGCGCAGGTGGAACCGTCCCTGCGCATCGGTTTCACCTTCGCCCGTCACTTCAAACCGCTGCGAAGGCCGGCCGCCGCGCGTCTGCAACACCCCCCAGCCGTGCGTCTTGCCGGCAAAAAACTCCTCCGGCCGCAGCGCGGGCCCGGCCGCATCGAAGCCGTCCAGCGCCATCGGCGCGACACAGCCGGATACCAGCAGCGCCGCCAACACTCCGAACCCTGCCCGCATCGCGCCTCCTGCCCGCACCCTAAGCGCACCACGACCAGGCGGCAACGCGCGCATCACCCCTTGCCCCCGCCGCCGCGATACCGCACCTAGGCTGCATGAGTGCGGCCAGCTTTGAGCAGATTTCCGGCCCCGGCACCGCACAGCGGTTGGCCGTGCGCGGCCGGCTGACCATCGCGCATATCACCGATGTCGTTGAACCGCTGCGCGCTATCGCCCCCGCCGGATCGGCGCTCGCCATCGATCTGGCGGGCATCGAGCGGATCGATACCAGCGGCGCCTGGCTCATCCACCGCCTGTCGCAGGACTGGACGAACGCAGGCGTGCCGGTCGCGGTCGAAAACGCGTCGCCCGATGCCCTGCGGCTGATCGCCGAAGTCGCCGCGAATGACGTGCCCGTCGCAATCCACGTGCCGCGCGGTAATGCGGCGCTGCTGCGGCTGGAAAAGATCGGCGCTGCCGTCTACGCCGCCACCGACAATATTGGCAATTTCCTCGCCTTTCTGGGCCACACGCTGGTGGTGCTGTGGGGCACGCTGCTCGGCCGCCGGCCGCTTCGCTGGAACGCCGTCATCCACCAGTGCGAAATCATCGGCGTCAACGCGCTCGGTATCGTCGGGCTTTTGCTGTTCCTGGTCGGCATTGTCGTTGCGCAACAGGGCGCCGTGCAGTTGCGGGCGTTCGGCGCGGAGGTGTTCGTCGTCAACCTGATCGGCCGCTCGACAGTGCGTGAGCTCGGCATTTTGCTCACGGCGATCATGGTTGCCGGGCGCTCGGCATCGGCGTTTGCCGCGCAAATCGGCTCGATGAAGCTCAACCAGGAAGTCGATGCACTCAACACCATCGGCATGTCGCCGTATGAAGTGCTGGTGGTACCGCGCGTCATCGCCATGTCGCTGATGCTGCTGATGCTGGGTTTCTACGGCTCGGTGATGGCGATATTGGGCGGCGGGTTGTTCTGCTGGCTGTCGCTCGACATTCCGCCGATCACCTTCGTCCAGCGCCTGCAAGAGGTTACCCCCTTGTCCGACCTGGTCATCGGCCTGATAAAGGCGCCGGTTTTCGGGATCATCATCGCTATGATGGGGTGTTTTCAGGGCATGCAAGTCAGCGGTAACGCCGAATCGGTGGGCACCCGCACCACCCGCGCCGTGGTCGAATCGATCTTCGTCGTCATCGTTCTTGATGCCTTCTTCGCCGTGTTCTTTTCGGCGCTCGGTTACAATTGATGCCGGAGCTCGCCCCGACCTTGCCGGACGACGCCGATGTTGTGATCCGCATTCGCGGCCTGCAGAACCGTTTTGGTGATCAGATCGTCCATGATGCGCTCGATTTCGATGTCCGCCGCGGGGAGATCATCGGTGTGGTCGGCGGCTCCGGCACCGGCAAATCGGTGCTGATGCGCAGCATCATCGGCCTGCAGACGCCCAGCGCCGGCAGCATCGCGATCTTTGGTACCGATGTGATGGACCGCAACGCCGCGCAGGCCAAGGATCTGCGCCGCCGGTGGGGGGTATTGTTTCAGGAAGGCGCGCTGTTTTCGTCGCTGACCGTTGCCGAAAACATCGAAGTGCCGATGCGCGAGTTCCTCGACCTGCCGCAGGCTTTGATGGACGAACTGGCCGGCTATAAGGTCGCCATGGTCGGGCTGCCACCCGAAGCCGGGCCGAAATTCCCGTCGGAACTTTCGGGCGGCATGAAGAAACGCGCCGGCCTCGCCCGCGCCTTGTCGCTCGATCCGCAACTGCTGTTCCTCGATGAACCGACCGCCGGGCTCGACCCCATCTCCGCTGCCGCCTTTGACGAACTCATCAAGGTGCTCAAGGATACGCTGGGGTTGACGGTGTTCCTCATCACCCATGATCTGGACACGCTCTATGCCATCTGCGACCGGGTGGCGGTGATTGCCGATCGCAAGGTGCTGGCAGTGGGAACCATCGCGGAATTGCTGACGTTCGACCACCCATGGGTGCATGAATATTTCGCTGGGCCGCGCGGCAGAGCCGCAGGCAAGGGTGACGGCGACGAAAAACCGGCGACCCCCGCCAGGACAGTGGAGCCGGCCTGATGGAAACCCGCAGCAACTATGCGATCGTCGGGGCGGTGGTCGTCGCGCTGACCATCGCGATGTTCGCTGGCGTTGTCTGGCTGGCGCGCTTTTCCGGGTCGGACAACCAGCATTTCGATATCTTCTTCAAGCAATCGATCAACGGGCTCGCGGTCGGTTCGCCGGTCGCCTTCAACGGCGTGCCGGTCGGCAAGATCGAACAGATCAAGCTGCTGCCCGAAACTCCGCAGTTCGTGCGCGTGCGCATCACCATCGCCGAGGATGTGCCGGTGCTGAAAGGCACCACCGGCGCTGTCGAGGGCGTCGGCTTTACCGGCGTCAGCCAGATTGCGCTGGCCGGTGCCATGCAGGGCGGCGCCCGCATTACCGAGATTGGCCCCTATGGCGTCCCGGTCATCCCGTCGCGCACCGGCGGGCTGGGCGCGTTGCTCGCCAATGCGCCGGAACTGCTCAACAATATCTCGAAGCTCACCGAGCGGCTGAGCGAAGTGCTAAACCCGGCCAACCGCGAATCGATCGCCGGTATCCTGCGCAACGCTGATCGCGCCACGGGTGCACTCGCCGACCGTGCGCCCGAAATCGCCGAAGCGATTACCGAGGCGCGCAACACGTTGAAGGCCGCCACCGCCACGCTGAAACGCGTCGACGCGCTGGCCGGCAGCGCCGATGCCGTGCTCAACGCCGATGGCAAGCCGCTGGTCGCCGACCTGCGCAACGCCATAAAGGCCGCCGAAGCCACGTTGTCCCGCATCGACGCGCTGACCGTCGCCGCCCAGCCCGGCCTCGAAACACTGACCAGCGAGACCCTGCCCGAAGCCAATCGCCTGGTGCGCGACCTGCGCGAATTGACCGGCAACCTGGGCGCCGTCGCGGCCAAGCTTGATGAAGACCCGGCCGGCGCGCTGATCGGCGGCCGCACCCTGCCCGATTATGTTCCGGAGATGGCGAAATGAAGCCTTGGGTTCCCGCTCTCGCCGCGCTGGCGCTGATATCCTGCGGGCCACTCGTCCAAATCGGCGGCAATGCCAAGCCGCCGCAATCGCTACTCACCCTGTCGGCGACCGCCACGCCGCGCCCCTATGCCGGGCCGGCGCGCACCGCCGATACCATCGGCATCGACCTGCCCGGCGTTCCCGCTACCCTGCAAACGCTGCGCCTGCCGGTCACCACCAATGCTACCGAAACCAGCTATCTTGTCGGCGCCACCTGGGCCGAGCAACCCAACCGCCAGTTCCAGCGCTTGCTCGCCGATACGCTGGCTGCCAATGGCATCGCTGTCATCGATGCGCGCCAGTCGGCCATTGCGCCGGCGCGTAGCATCACTGGCAGCTTGCGCAGCTTCGGTCTCGACATGACCGACCCCGCGAGCCCGGTGGTCCGTGTCCGCTATGATGCACAACTGTCGGGCGGCAAGGTCAACGCCGGGGAGGTGGCGATGCGCCGCTTCGATGCCAGCGAACCCGCCCCCAGCCAGTCGCCTACCGCCGTCGCCGCCGCGCTCAACCGTGCAGCCAACCGCGTTGCCGCAGAGGTCGCCGCTTGGGCGCAGGGATAAAGCTTGCCGTCGCATAGCGCTGGCGCAGATTTACAAGATAGAAAACCAAGGGGAGTCATCACCATGCCGTTCGTCCGTCCCGATGTGCAGAATATCCTCGACATGCTTGCCGCCCAGCCCGGCCCGGCGATGCACGAGATGGACGCCGCCAGCGCCCGCCAGATGATGGCGATGATGGGCCAGATGGCCGAACGCCCGCGCCCCGACATTGCCGAGCGCCGCGACATCGTCATCCCGGGCCCGCACGACCATAGTATCCCGGCGCGCCTCTATCGCAACAGCCTCGCAGCCGATCCGGCGCCGGTGCTGGTCTTTTACCACGGTGGCGGCTGGGTCATCGGCGACCTGGAAATCTATGATTCGCTGTGCGCCGAAATCTGCTCCGTGCTCAACATGACGGTGGTGTCGGTCGACTATCGCCTCGCGCCCGAACACCGCTTTCCAGCGGCAACCGAAGACTGCCTCGCCGCGACGCGCTGGATCGCTGGATCACCCGCCGTCATCGGCCACCCGGTCACCGGCGTCATTCCGGCGGGAGACAGCGCCGGCGGCAACCTTGCGGCGGTCATCAGCCTCGAACTCCAGGGCCAGTTGCCGGTACCGATCATCGCGCAATGGCTGATCTATCCGGCCACCGACATGACGGTGACCGATGGCTCGATGGCCGAATTCGCCGATGGTTATTTGCTCACCGCGGCCAGCATGGACTGGTTCAACGGCCACTACATGCCGCCGGAGGTTGACCTGAAACACCCACGCGCCTCGCCGTTGTTCGCCGCCAGCCTCGCCAGCCAGCCGCCGACGCTGGTGTTCACTTGCGGCCTCGACCCGCTGCGCGACCAGGGCCGCGCCTATGCCGGCCGGCTGATCGCCGCCGGCGTGCGCACCATCTTCCGCGAGGCGGATGGCCAGATCCACGGCAGCATCACCCTGCGCGGCGCGATTCCCTCGGCACAGGACGATCTCCACGCCTGCCTGCGCGATTTGAAGACGCTGATCGCATGACCACCGCCATCCCCCGCGAACACCCCTCAGGCCTGCCCTATCGCCCCGGCGTCGGCGTCATGCTGATCAACGCCGACGGCCATGTTTTTGTCGGCCAGCGTCTCGATTCCAAGCTGGAGGCTTGGCAGATGCCGCAAGGCGGCATCGATGACGGCGAGGACCCGATCACCGCCGCGTTTCGCGAGCTGGAAGAGGAAACCGGCGTGCCGGCGCATCTCGCCGAGATCATCGCCGAAACGCCGGATTGGCATTATTACGACCTGCCGGCGGATATGGTTGGGACCATCTGGAAAGGCCGCTACGCCGGCCAGCGTCAGAAATGGTTTGCAATGCGCTTCCTGGGCACCGACGCCGATGTCGCGATCGACCAGAAGCACCCCGAATTCAAGGATTGGCGCTGGGCGGAAGTTCACACGCTGGTGGACCTGGCAGTGCCGTTCAAGCGGGATCTGTATGCGGATATCATCCACAGCCTGAGCATCTGACTCCCCACCCCCTGCGGGGAGTGACCTGGAGCGTCAGATCAACCCCGCCAACGGCGAACTCGGGTCGGCATAGCGCCGCTTCGCCATCCGCCCGGCGCGATAGGCCAGCCGGCCGCTCTCGATCGCCAGCTTCATCGCCTGCGCCATCAAGATCGGGTCCTTGGCCTCGGCAATCGCGGTGTTCATTAGCACCCCGGCGCAGCCGAGTTCCATTGCCGCCGCCGCATCCGACGCGGTGCCGACCCCGGCATCGACCAGCACCGGCACCTTGGCGCCTTCGATTATCATGCGGATCGTCACCGGGTTCTGGATGCCAAGGCCCGAGCCGATGAGCGACCCCAGGGGCATGATCGCGCACGCCCCCAGATCCTCCAGCTTTTTCGCGGCAATCGGATCATCGGCGCAATAGACCATGACATCAAAGCCGTCCTTGACCAGGATTTCGGTCGCCCGCAGCGTTTCCGCCATGTCCGGATACAGCGTCCGCGCTTCTCCCAGCACTTCCAGCTTGACCAGGTTCCAGCCGCCAGCTTCGCGCGCAAGCCGCAACGTTCGCACGGCATCGTCTCCGGTAAAGCAGCCGGCGGTGTTGGGCAAATAGGTCACTTTTTTCGGGTCGATGAAGTCGGTCAGCATCGGCTGACCCTTGTCCATGACATTGACCCGGCGCACCGCCACCGTGACGATTTCGGCGCCCGAAGCCGCCAGCGCCGCGGCATTCTGGGCAAAATCCTTGTACTTGCCTGTGCCGACGATCAGCCGGGACTTGAACTTGCGCCCGGCGACTTCCCAGCCGTCATCATCTTGGCCGCCGCCGACGAAGTGCACGATTTCCAGCCGGTCACCCTCCGCCAGCAGCACCGCGGCAAAGGTTGATCGCGGCACGATTTCCAGATTGCGCTCCACCGCCACCTTGGTCGCATCGAGGTCGAGTTCGGCGAGCAGGGCGGCAACGCTGGTGCCGGGGGCAATGCGGCGGGGGTCGCCATTCAGGACAAGATTGATCATCGCGCTTCTATGCCGTGCCATGCGCTCGCGTGGAAGGGGCGCAATCGTCTCCCCTCACCCGGCGATTGGCGCTCTCGGCAAAGCCGCCTATAACCACCCCCATGTCCGCAAATCTCGTCCTTGTCCTCAACGGCCCCAATCTCAACCTGCTCGGCAGTCGGGAGCCGGAAATCTATGGCCATGACACGCTCGACAGCATTGCCGCCATGCTGGAGGACCAGGCCACCGCGCTCGGCCTCGAAATCGACCTGCGCCAGTCCAACCATGAAGGCCATCTGGTTGACTGGCTGCACGAGGCCGGGTCGCGCGGCGTGCTGGCGGTCATCCTCAACGCCGGCGCGCTCACGCACACTTCGATTGCACTGCATGACGCCATCAAGGCGATCCCGGTGCCGGTGATCGAGGTGCATCTGTCCAACCCGCACGCGCGTGAGGCGTTTCGGCACCACAGCTTCGTCAGCGCCGTAGCACGCGGCACGATCTGCGGATTCGGCGCCAACTCCTACACGCTGGCGCTGGACGCGGCGGCGCGCTTGCGGCAATGACAAAGTCCTCTCGGGGTACGCACAAGGAACAATCATGCCAGAAGGCAGTGGAATTCAGGTCGATACCGCATTGGTGCGCGAGCTTGCCGAATTGCTCGAATCGAGCCACCTGACCGAAATCGAGGTCAAGGACGGTGACCGCACCATCCGCGTCGCGCGCACCGTCGCCGCGGTGACGGCCGGATACGCACCGGCACCCGCCTATGCACCCGCACCGGCGGCGCCGGTTGCCGCAGCTCCAGTAGCCGCTGCCCCCGATGACTGGAAAACCCATCCCGGCCTCGTCAAGTCTCCCATCGTCGGCACAGCCTATCTGACGCCCGAGCCCGGCGCTGCGCCCTATGTCAGCGAAGGCCAGACGGTGGCCATCGGCGATACATTGCTGATCATCGAAGCGATGAAGGTGATGAACCCGATCACCGCGCCGCGCGCTGGCAAGGTGACAAAGGTCCTTATCCGCAGCGAACAGCCCGTGGAATATGACGAACCGCTGGTGGTGATCGAATAGTGGCAATGTTCGGCAAGGTTCTCATCGCCAATCGCGGCGAAATCGCCCTTCGTGTCCACCGCGCCTGCCGCGAAATGGGCATCCGCACCGTCGCGGTCCATTCCACCGCCGATGCCGATGCCATGCACGTGCGGCTGGCCGATGAAGCCATCTGCATCGGGCCACCATCGGCGACCGACAGCTATCTCAACATCCCCGCGATCATTTCGGCGGCAGAAATCGCCCAGGCCGACGCCATCCATCCCGGCTATGGCTTCCTGTCCGAAAACGCGCGCTTTGCTGAGATCGTCGAAAAGCACAAGATCGTCTGGATCGGCCCCGACCCCGAACACATCCGCAAGATGGGCGACAAGGTGGAGGCCAAGCGCACCGCCGCCGCGCTTGGCCTGCCGCTGGTGCCGGGCAGCGACGGCCCGGTTGCAACGCCCGAGGAGGCGATCAAGGTCGCCAACGACATCGGCTACCCGGTGCTGATCAAGGCGGCATCCGGCGGCGGCGGCCGCGGCATGAAGGTCATTCCCGATGCCGCCAGCCTGCCCGGCCTGATGCGCCAGGCCCAGAACGAGGCCAAGGCGGCGTTCGGCGACGACACTGTCTATATCGAGAAGTATTTGTCCGAACCGCGCCACATCGAATTCCAGGTGTTCGGCGATGGCAAGGGCGGCGCCGTCCATATGGGCGAACGCGATTGCTCGCTGCAACGCCGCCACCAAAAGGTGCTGGAGGAAGCGCCCTCCCCCGCGCTGAACGCCGACCAGCGCGCCGAAATGGGTGAAATCGTCCGCCAGGCCGTATCCAAGCTGAAGTACCGCGGTGCCGGCACGATGGAGTTCCTGTTCGAAGACGGGAAATTCTACTTCATCGAGATGAACACCCGCTTGCAGGTCGAACACCCGGTTACCGAAGCGATCACCGGCATCGACCTCGTCCGCGAACAGATCCGCGTCGCCGCCGGGCTGCCGCTCAGTGTGACGCAGGACCAGATCCGTTTCGAAGGCCATGCCATCGAATGCCGGATCAACGCCGAGGATTCGGTGACCTTCGCCCCCTCCCCCGGCCGCGTCACCGATTTCCACGCCCCCGGCGGGCTGCACGTGCGCGTCGATTCGGCGTTGTACGACGGTTATCGCATCCCGCCTTACTACGACTCCCTGATCGCCAAGCTGATCGTCTATGGTGCCAACCGCAACGATGCGCTCATGCGCCTACGACGCGCGCTCGAGGAATTCGTCATCCATGGGCCGAGAACGACGATCCCGCTACACCAGGCGATCATCGAGGACCCGGATTTCATCGACGGCAACTACACGATCAAATGGCTGGAACGCTGGCTGGCGGCCCGCGCCGAAGCATGAACGTCCTGGAAAGCGATTTCTGCCTCGTCGACCAGTGCGTGCTGGTCGACGGTGTGAAAGTCGGCTTTCTCTATCGTGATCCCCCCGAACCGCCGCCCGCCGGTGAAGCGCATGGCGACAGCGGCTGGTCGCTGCGCGGTGAGGCCGGTGATGCTACCGAGGCCGAAATCGATGCGCGAGCAATCGCCTATGTGCCGCTCAGCGCTGTGTTGGCGGTGGACGACAGTTGGCGCCACCTGATCGATTCCCCGCCTGGGTCGGCCTTTGCCCGCAACCCCAGGACCTGGAAATTCGAAGCCGTCGATCCGGATGAAGACTGAGTATTTTTCTATCCAGCACCCCTTGCAATTCCACCCGATTCCGATTGCGATACGCATTCGCGGCGGGGGCCTGCATATGATCATTTTGTCAACGCCATCCGTACCGGGGCGGCCCCGCTGAGCCCGCCGCTCAAATCCCGACTCGACCCCGAAACGCTGCTGCGCGCCTATGCCAGCGGCATCTTCCCGATGGCCGATCGGGCCGACAGCCCCGATGTGTTCTGGGTTGAACCCAAACGTCGCGGCGTGCTGCCCCTCGCCGACTTCCATCTGTCGAAAAGCCTCGCCAAGACACTGAAGTCCGAACGCTACACACTAACCGCCGATCGCGCCTTTGATGTCGTGCTCAACGCCTGCGCCGAACCGGTGCCCGGCCGCACCGACACCTGGATCAACCCGATGATCGCCAGCGCCTATCGCGAACTCCACGCCATGGGGCATGCCCATAGCGTCGAGGCCTGGGCCGAGGATGGCGCGCTCGCCGGCGGGCTGTACGGCGTGCGGCTGGGCGGCGCGTTCTTCGGCGAATCAATGTTCACCCGGCAGCGCGACGGCTCGAAGGCGGCGCTGGCGGCACTGGTGGCGCGGCTGCGCTTCGGCGGATTTACCCTGCTCGACACACAATTTCTGACCGATCACCTCGCCAGTTTCGGTGCACACGAAGTTACCGCCCGCATCTATCGGGCTCAATTGGGCGCGGCGCTCGATGTGTCGGCGGACTTCTTTGCCTTCGATGCCTTGGCTGGCGCCGAATCGCCGCGACCGGCGACCACCGTTGCGGGGCCGGTATCCGGAAAGCGCATCGTGCAGCTTTTGACCCAGATGTCGTAGCGCGGGTGCTCGAGGGGGTGCAGCGAAGGGCTTTCAGCGAACATCCAGCCGTTGAACACCCGCCGCGCGCCGCCCTTCGCTAGGCGTTCGTCGATGATCAGAAACGCGCCGGTCAGACGCTGCTCCCAGGGCGGGGTGGTCTCGCAGGTGCGCACCGCAACGCGGAGCCCGGCAAAATCAAACTGCTGCCCCGGCCGGCCGACGAAATTGCGCGTCTCGCCAGTCCGCTTGTTGATCGCGCCGATGGTCACCACTCGCTCGGCATTAGGAGTAATGCCGCGCACGGGCGCGGGCGTCGCCGGCTTTGCAACGGGCGGTTTTGCAGCGGCAACAGGATCAGCGGCCGGCACAGCAACCGGCGGCGCGGCAATCGCTTCCGTCGCAGCCTCTTGCGCCCGTGCCGGGCCGCCAGCGAGCGCCAGGAGCACGCCGCCAACCAGCGCCGCGCGCATATCAGGGCGCCGGGGTTGCAGCAGGCGCAGCAGCCGGCGCATCGCCGCCGGAGCGGTTGACGAACGAGCCAACCAGACCCATCAGGTCGGTGGCCCCCGACGTCTCGGTGATTTCCTCGCCGGGTTTTAGCATCACCGAATCCCCGCCCGGCGTCAGCGCCACATAAGTGCCACCGAGCAAGCCTTCGGTGGTCACCGCCGCGCTCGAATCGATTGGCAATTTCAACGCCTTGTCGATGCCGAACTCCACGACCGCCTCAAAACTGCCGGGGTCCAGGCTTTGCGATGTCACTCGCCCGACCTTGATGCCCGCCACGCGCACATCGG
Organism: Polymorphobacter sp.; assembly: GCA_049318305.1. GTDB lineage: Bacteria > Pseudomonadota > Alphaproteobacteria > Sphingomonadales > Sphingomonadaceae > Sandarakinorhabdus. Next base: position 8,005 of record JBMOGO010000023.1, on the reverse strand, counting down.
TGCCCGGCGACACGCCGGCAATGTTGGGGAACCGCGCCTTCAACATATAACCATCGGCGCCGCCGCCGGCCTGGGTACGGTTATAGGCAAACAGCACAAAGCCGATTGCGACCAGCACGACAACCAGCCCGACCAGCGCCTCGACGATGTTGTCCTTGAACAGCGCGCGCATCAACTATCCCCAGGGCTCCACGCCCGGTAATCGCCTGTCGCCTTGGCACGCTTGCCGCCGGCATCGAGGCTGCCCGATGGCAGATAGGCCGCTGCCGTGCCGGTGGCATTGGGCACCCATGGCCGTTCCCACACCCGCGGCGTCAATGGCGCTTCCGTAGGCGGCAAGGCCACCGTCTTGTGCATCCACAAATGCCATTCCGGCGGGATGCGGCTGCCTTCGGGGGTGCCGCCATTATAAATCACCCACCGCCGCTGCGCCTGGCCCTCGCCGCTGCGATAATAGATATTGCCCTCGCCATCACGGCCGACCTCGACGCCCTTGCGGCGCGTCATGATCCGCGTGCCGAGCCCCGGGCCATGCCACCAGGTGAAGATATTCAGCAGGATTCCCATCCGCCCCTAAGGCCTGAAATGCCGTCCGAAGGCAAGAGGCGAGCGTTCAGCGCTCTACCTTGTCACCCGGTTTCAAGCCGATCCGCGCGGCCTCCCCGGCGGTCAGCTCGATGACCGCCGCTGTCACGCCTCCCGAATCGATGAGATCCCGCGAAAAAGGCTTGCCGTTGCCGATGCTCAACACGCGATCGTTCGGAGCCACGAAAATCAGGTCGAGCGGCAGTGCGGTATTGTCCATCCAGAAACTGGCGGGGCGCGCCGGCACGAACGGAAACACCATCCCGGTCGTCCGCTTCATCGTCTTGCGGAACATCATGCCACAGCTTTGCTCGTCAACGCTGGCGGCGACTTCCAACTGATATTTGAAGCGACCCTTCGCCGTCACCAGCACTGCCGCCTGTTGCTGTAACCCGGTGTTCGGGCAAGTTGCTGCCATGCTCGGCGCCGCAAGCGCTGCAAGCAGCAGCGCCAGCGCATAACGCAGATTGATCATGCTTCGGCTTCGTCTGGCAGCGCGACCAGCACTGCCAGCGGCCCCTTGTGACCTGGCGCAACCCGCGCCAGCAATTCTTGCCCCGGCACCAGTTCAATCAAGCCGGCGCGGCGCACCGTCTCCATATGCACGAAGATATCCTCGGCGGAGCCAGGGCGTGTGACAAAGCCATAGCCTTTCAATCGGTTGAACCATTTGACCAGCACCGGCTCGATGGCGCCCGCCGCGGCAATCATCACCTGCGGGTCGACCCGATCGGCAGCACGCGACGCTGCGGTTTCGGGGTCGGGGCCGATCGCGGTCGACAGGTCGATATCGATGATGCGCTTGGCCTGGCGCCCGCGATCACGCGCGACAACCGCGCAGGTCAGCGTGGCACCTTCGGGCAGGGTGCGGCGACCGGCCTCGCGCACCAGAGTGAAGTGCACCAGAACATCCGGACCGCTGTCCTGCGGGACCAGAAAACCATAGCCGCGCACCGGATCGAACCATTTGACCGTGCCGCGAACAATAACATCCGCCGCGTCGGCACCATCCTCCGAATCCGTGTTTACAACTTCCGCCATGCCAGCCCCCCGGAACGCAACAATAAGCTTAACGTGCATAGATCCATATCTTACATTGAAACAGGCGGAAAGCATGATTCCGAAGGTAAAAAACTCGCGGAGTCGTAATTATCTTGCTGGGGCAACCCATGCCACCCCGCGTCATAATGTGGACAGTGGCGGCACGCGCCGCACCCGGCTATGCCAGCCGCTGGATTTGTTGGAGTTCAACCGATGCAATTGACCGGAGACGTGACGATCGCTGCCAGCCGGCAACGCGTCTGGACGGCACTGAATGACCCCGAAGTGCTGGCGCGCTGCATCGAAGGCGTCGAAACCCTGACCCGCGTCAGCGGCGAGACAGGCGAGCGGTTTGAGGGCAAGATGAACGCCAAGGTCGGGCCGGTGCGCGCCACCTTCACTGGCCAGGTGACGCTGACCGATGTCGTCGCCCCCGAACGCTATGTGCTGGTCGGCGAAGGCAAGGGTGGCGTGGCCGGGTTTGCCAAGGGCGAGGCGGCGGTGTCGCTGACCGAACCGGCTCCAGGTACCACCCTACTCAGCTATGACGTCAAATCCAGCGTCGGTGGCAAGCTGGCACAGCTTGGCGCGCGGCTGATCGAAGGCACCGCCAAAGGCTATGCCGAAAGCTTTTTCGCCCGGCTGAAGGCCGAAGTCGAAACCCCCGAAGTGCAGGTAGAAGCCGCACCCGCTCCGGTGGCGATCGAGGCGGCCACCCCAACTCCGGTCCAGCCCCCCCCGCCCGCCTCCCCCGGCGTCTCCCCGCTGCTCTGGGGCGGTGCGCTCATCGCCGCCGTGCTCGGGTATCTGATCTGGCAATGGGGCTGAAATGGCTGTCGGCGACCTTGCCACGCTGACCGCGGCACTCGGTTGGCACCGGGCCGGCCACCGCGTCGCCATCGCCACCGTCATCGAAACCTGGGGGTCGGCGCCTCGCCGCAAGGGCAGCCACCTCGCGATCCGCGACGACGGCCTGTTCGAAGGCTCGGTCAGCGGCGGCTGCGTCGAAGGCGATGTCATCACCGAGGCGGAGACGCTGCTCGCCGCCGGGTCGGGAGTCGCCACGCTCGATTATGGCGTCGCCGATGCCACCGCCTGGCAGGTCGGATTGGCCTGCGGCGGCCGCATCCAGATTCTGGTGCAGCGGCTTGCCGATGACGGCTTTGCGCCGGCGCTGATCGACCGCCTAATCGCCGCTGCCGAAACCGGGGAGGCAGTGACCATCGCCACCGACCCGGCGACCGGACACAGCCGTGAAGGGGACACCGGCCCTATTACCCGCGCCTATCCGCCGCCACGCCGCCTCGCGATCATCGGCGCCGTACATATCGCGCAGGCACTGGTGCCGCTCGTCATCGGTCTCGGCGTGACGCCGGTCGTCATCGATCCGCGCGGGCTGTTCGCCGCCGACCAGCGCTTTGCCGGGCTCGATCTCGATCGCCGCTGGCCCGACGAGGCCCTCGCGGACTGGCGGCCCAACGCCGCCAGCGCGGTCGTCGCGCTGACCCATGATCCCAAGCTCGACGATGTCGCACTCGCCAGCGCTCTGCGGTCTCCGGCCTATTATATCGCGGCGCTGGGCAGCCGGAAGAACCATGCCGGCCGGCTGGAACGGCTGGCGGCGCTGGGCTTCGATGCGCCGGCGCTGGCGCGTGTGAACGGCCCCGCCGGCCTGCCCATCGGCGCCGCCGACCCTGCCGAAATTGCGCTGAGCATCGCTGCCGAGATGACGGCAAGCTGGCGCGGCGTGCTCGCGCCGCGCGGATGATCTTCGGCAGCGTCCCCACGGCCAGCGCGGCGGGTGCTATCCTCGCCCATTCGCAGCAGGTCGGCGCGGCGCGCTGGGCCAAGGGCCGCACCCTTACCGCGGCCGATGTTGCCGCCGCCGCCGCCGCCGGCATCGCACAACTCACCGTCGCCCGCCCGGCGCCCACCGATATTGGCGAGGACGCCGCCGCCGCCGCCCTCGCCGCCGCGCTGTCGAGCCCCGGCGTCATCGCCCTGCCCTCGGCGCATGGCCGCGCCAACCTCGCCGCCGCCGCCGCCGGCATCATCGCCATCGACCCGGCGATGGTCGCCGCGATCAACGTCATTGACGAAGCGCTGACCCTCGCCACATTGCCGCCGGACGCGCGGGTCGCCGCCGGCGAGATTGTCGCCACAGTCAAGGTCATCCGCTATGCTGTCGCGGCCGAAACGCTCGCCGCCGCCACCGCCGCGGCAAGGCGCGTCACCCTCGCGCCGTTCCGCTCGCTGCACATCGTGCTGATCGCCACCACGCTGGACGGCACCAGCGCCAAGGGCCTCGCCAAGACCGCCCGCGTTACCCGCGACCGCGTCGAGGCGCTGGGCTGCCGCTTCAGCGAAGCGCCGGGATGCCACCATGACGAAGCCGCGCTCACCGTCGCGCTCGGCGCCAGCGCGGCCGATATCATCCTCGTCGTCGGTGCGTCGGCTACCGTCGATCGCGGCGATGTCATCCCCGCCGCCATCATCGCCGCCGGCGGCGAAGTGGAGCGCCTCGGCATGCCGGTCGATCCCGGCAATCTGCTGCGCCTGGGCCGCATCGGCACCGTCCCGGTCATCGGCCTGCCCGGCTGCGCGCGGTCACCAAAACGCAACGGCTTCGATATCGTCCTCGAACGGCTGGTCGCCGGTCGCAGCGTCACCAGCGCCGATATCGCGCTGATGGGCGCCGGCGGCCTGTTGCCCGAAGCCGAACGCCCCGAACCGCGCGCCGTCACCGCGCCCGGCTCGGTCGGCGCTATCATCCTCGCCGCCGGCCGCTCCAGCCGGATGGGCGATGAGCACAAACTGCTGGCCGACTGGAATGGCAAGCCGCTCGTCGCGCACGTGGCCGATGCCATCGCCGCCGCCGGCATGCCGCCCCCAGTCGTGGTGCTGGGCGCCCGCGCCGTCGAAGTGCGCGCTGCGCTGGGTGACCGACAGGCGCATTATGTCATCGCGGCGGACTATGCCGAGGGCCTGTCCCGATCCCTGCGCGCCGGCATCGCAGCGGTGCCGGCCGGCTGGAGCGCGGCGCTGGTCTGCCTCGGCGATATGCCGCGCATCGAGGCGGACCTGCTGCGCGCCCTCGCCGCCGCCCCCGGCGATGTCGCGCTGCCGCTGTGGAATGCCAAGCGCGGCAACCCGGTGCGCTGGGGCCGCCGCCACTTCGCCCGGTTGATGGCGCTCGAAGGCGATGTCGGCGGCAAGGCGGTGCTTGCCGATGCGGTGACGCTCAGCGAAGTCCCCGCCCCGAGCGATGCGGTGCTCGACGATATCGACACCCCCGCAGCGCTGGCGGCGCTCCGGGCGCGGGCCTAACGGCTCCCCTCCCTGAAAGGGAGGGACTGGGGGAGGGTGACTCGCTCGGGAACACTCATCGCATCCTTGTCGATCCAAATCCGCAGATCCGGAAATTGCAATCAAAAGTAGGTGAAGTTCTCGATACACAAAACTTCGCCGCAATTTGCGTTTTTGTCCATTTCTGTTCTGACTTTATCCAACAATCTGCAATCGACATAGCCTTCATAATTCAACACAAGAACCCCCGAACCCGTGGAACTGTGCCATTCCCTGTGCTTCCTCGTGAAATCTGCTAGCTGTTGGAGAGAAATCTCCAATCCGTTCCAGTAAATATGGTTCATTCGAACGAGGCTGACCTGGTTGAATTGTGCCAACTCCGGCAGATAGCCGCCAATCTGCCAGTCCTTTGAATCATTTGGACAATCCACTCTCATATTGGAGCGGCAGGACGCCAGCTAGATCGAAAATACTGCCAGGACAATCGCAACAATGGATTTGCGCATTGTGCTGTCCCCAGTTCGTTTCCCGTGAGTTGCCAAAACCCTACCGCACGCGAGGTTTCACTTTAACCCCCGCAACCACGCGATCACCTTGGCCTCCAGCGCCAGCCGCGCATCCGACCAGCTGTGATCGGTCGCGACATGCGCCGTCGTCACCGCGCCGCCGGCTTGTCGCACCGCCGCAGCCAGCGCATCGGTGCCCGGCGCCAGGCCATCGTCAGACGACAGCACCAGCAGCGGATGCTTCGCCAGCCCGGTCGCAGCGCCCATGAAATTGTTTGCCGACGCGCCAGCGATCAGTTCATCGGCCATCCGCTCCGGCGAGGTATCCGCCAGGGTTTCGGTGTTGCCGGCAGCGCGCATCACCAGATCCGCGCGTGGCAGGCTGCCGACGCCGCCCATGTTGGCCGCTGAAATCAGGATGGCACCGCGCAAGGCCGTATCCTGCCCCGCCACCAGCGCCGTCGCCCAGCCGCCCATACTGTGCCCGCCGATGACCAGCCGCGCCGGATCGATGCCCAGCTTCGCCGCCACTTCGGGCCGACGCAAATACGCCAGCACGGCGGCGGCATCCTGCGGCACCTGCGCAAAGCGGAAACTGCCCGGGCTGCCCCAGCTGCCGCGATAGTTGAAGGTGACGACGTTCCACCCCGCCCGACGCACTGCCTGCGCCAGATCGAGGTTTTTCTCATTGCCCGGCCAGCCGTGGCACAGCACCAGCGTCGGGTGCGGCCCGGCGCCGCTCGCCAAATAGGCGACGCCGTTGATCGCCACCCCGCCCGACGGAATATGCAGGACCTCCATTCGCGCCGGGTGCGCCGCATCGCGCGGCGGATCGACGGCATAGGTCGACGGCGCTTTCGCCAGCCCCGGAGTCGCCACCAACAGCGCCAGTAACAGCATCCGCATCATCATCTCCCGCCCTTTTGCCGCACTCTAGCCGCGCCGTGCAGGACGCGATAGGCTGGGTCCAGACCCCTTCATCGGAGCCCCGACAATGTCCGACCTGCCCCCGGTTTCCCAGGCCATGATCGATCTTTACGACCGTTTCACGCATGGCGACGGCAGCACCAGCCGCCGTGATCTGATCACCGCCATGGCGCGCCTGACCGGCTGCATCGCCGCGGCCACCGCGATCCTGCCGCTCATCGAGGCACGTGCCGAAGCCGCCTCGCTGACCAGCGAGGGCAACCCCGATATCATCGCGCAGCGCGTCGTCTACGCCGGCACCGGTGGCCGCCAGATCGCCGGCTATCTGGCGCGCCCGGCGCGCGGCGCGGCGCGGCTGCCACGTGTCATCGTCATCCACGAAAACCGCGGACTAACCGAACATATCCGCGATGTGACGCGGCGGCTGGCGCTGTCGGGCTTTGTCGCGCTGGCGCCGGACTTCCTGTCGCCGATGGGCGAAACGCCGCGTACCGGCGACGGCAAGAACAGCGCCGACGATATCGCCCGCAGCTTGATCGCCAATCTTGATCGCGGCGGCGCGATTGCCGATGGCGTCACCAGCCTGAAATGGCTGGAAGGCTATGAACATGGCAAGGGCGTGCCCGGCGCAGTCGGGTTCTGTTGGGGCGGCGGCATGGTCAATTCGCTCGCCATCGCCGCCGGCAACAAAATGCGCGTCGGCGTTGCCTATTACGGCCCGGCCCCGGCCGACACGGCCGAGGTCGCCCGCATCAAGGCGAAACTGGTGCTGCACTATGCCGGGCTCGACGAACGCATCAACGCCGGCGGCCCGGCCTGGCAGGCGGCGCTGACCGGCGCCGGGGTGAAATTCGACGCCTATACTTATGATGGCGTCAACCACGCCTTCAACAACGACACATCGGAAGCCCGCTACAACAAGGCCGCCGCCTTCCTCGCCTGGAAACGCACCATCGAGGCCCTGCGTGCTTGATGGCAAAGCCGGCGTTTAGCGTCCCCGTATAAAACTGTCATTGCCTGCAATTGCAGATTATTTATGCAGGTGACATGAGCTCGCCCGCGCCCATCAACACTGCCGTGCCCGATGCTGTCGGCAGCGCCGGCTGCACCGCCGCCAAGGTGCGTCGTCTGGCGCGGCGGATCAGTCAGATTTATGATGACGCGCTGGCGCCGCACGGCTTGACGGTTGGCCAGTTCGGGCTGCTCGCCAACCTGCGCCGCACGCAAGGCATCGGCGTCGGCGCGCTGGCAGACCGGCTTTCGGCTGATGCTTCCACGGTGTCGCGCCTGTTGAAGCCATTGCAGGCCGCCGGATTGCTGTTGCTCGAAGCCGATCCCGGTGACGGCCGCGCCCGCCGCATCCGCTTGACCGACGCCGGCCACGCCCGGCGCAGCGCCGCAGCTGCGGGCTGGCAAGCGGCGCAGGACCAGGTTCGCGATGCGCTCGGTGAGGGCCGGCTGGCGACATTGCGCTTCATTCTCGACGACGCCCACACTCACCTCTGACGAAGGAGCCAGCTCGTGTTGCGTATCCATATAGTTGCAATTGCACTCACTATGTCCACGCTCGCCGCAGCAAAACAACGCGGTGCGGTCGGCGGCGGCCGATGAGCGCCGAACACGCGCCCTTGGCCGCCGCC
>JBMOGO010000022.1:0-37225 GCA_049318305.1 Polymorphobacter sp. | reverse complement strand
CCGCCAGCCTGCCCGATCAGTCGACAATTCTGCGTTGCGGAGGACGAAAGGCGCCGCGGCGCCACGGTGGGTCGGCTGGTTCTTCAGGGTTGACAGGCGCGTCCTTCAGATAGCCGAAGTATGACGCGATCATCCGGTCGTCATCGGGAACGACCGCGGTGCGTCCGTGCAAGAACCGGCTGTTGTCGAGCATCAACAGGTCGCCCTTCTGCCAGGTGATTTCAGCGGTCAACGCGTCGCCGGTCGCCTTGATCGCTTCAAGCCATTCATCCGGCACCACCGTGCCGTCATCGAATGTCGGAAAGCCGCGAACCCGGTTGTAGAAATAGGAAAACAGCAGGAAATTGCCGAATGCCGGCTGGTCGCTGAACATCGGAGCGTGCAGCGCAGGCCGGGTGAACATGCGCACCGGCTGGTCGCCGATCCGGGCAAATTCATAAGGGCAATGCACCGGCGGCGCGGCAAGCTGGGCATCGGTCGGTTCCGGGGTGCCGAGCCAAAAGTCCAGCACTTCCGGCGGCGCCGCCCAGCGATAGCGGAGCCGGCGGCCTGCTAGCCCGTCCCGCACCGGCGCTGGCAATTCGCTGGCCAGCGCCACACCGTCGCAGACCGTCGTCGCGCCCAGCGCCCGCGGCGGCACCAGGCAGGCAAAGAAGCACACATCGGGCTTCCACGGTTCACGCGACAGTTCCGGGTGCAACGGAAACGACGCCGTGCCGGCATTGACCGACTGGATGTTATGCTCGGCATCGAGCAGCTGTCGGTCCGGGCTTTCGTTGAAAACCGAGCCGCAGCAGAACTGGTCGGTAAAACTGCGCAACCCCGGCAGATCGACCCCAAAGCCGCGCATCAACAAGGCGCCATTCGCCTCGAAAAGCGCCAGGATCGCCGAGGGATCAAGCGCCGCCACCGTGCTCTCACTACCGGGCGTAACCAAAGCGTAGGGCCGCCCTTCGATGGGACCCATCACCTGCATCGAAGGGCTCGCGTTAGCATAGCCATGGGTGCATAGCGCCGCCGCCGACCACAGGCTATAGCGTTGGGGTGTCCGCCAAACTACCAACTGCGCTCCCCGATCGCTATCTGTTCGCTTTTGAAGGCGATGGCGGCATCTGGCTCGAGATGCACCGGCAGGCGTATCGCGATTCGATCTTCCTCGACGCGCGGATCGTGCCGGCCAGCGAAACCTCGACTATCGTACCACTGGCCAACATGCCTGCGCCGTCTCCGGCTCTGCCCTGTGGCTGGATATTCCACATCGCCCATTGTGGATCGACCTTGCTGGCGCGCGCGCTGGACCGGCCAAGCGGCGGCGTGGTGCTGCGCGAACCCTTCACGTTGCGGCAATTGGGGATCGAGGCCGCGACCTCTCGCGGCGGTGACTGGCAGCAGCGCCTGCAACTGGCGACTGCGCTGCTTGGCCGCCGCTATGACCAGGCGCAAATGTCGATCGTGAAGGCCAATGTGCCGGTCAATTTCATCATTCCGGACGTATTGGAAGTTGCGCTTGGTGCACCGGCGATCTTTCTCCATCACGGTCTCGCCGACTATCTGGGCGCGATCCTGCGCAGCCCCAATCATCGTAACTGGCTCCGCGGCATCACCACCGACCTGGCACTGGCGATCACCGCCCATGCCGGCGCCGTCCCCGATGATGATGCCGGCCGCGCCGCCGCGTTGTGGCTGGCGCAACTGCGCTGCCAGATGACGGCGTTGACGACGATTCCCGGCGGCCGCAGTCTTGATGCTGAAACCCTGTTCCGGATGCCCGATGCCGTGTTAGCGGCCGCCGGGGAATTGTTCGGCCAGCGCGCCAGCGATGCCGAGATCGCCTCCATCACCAGCGGCGCACTCTTTGCTACCTATTCGAAGAACCCTGCCTTTGCTTTTGACAATGTGGCACGACTGGCCCGTCAGAACGCGCTGTCGGTGACGCTGTATCCCGAGATCAGTCGTGCACGCGCCTGGGTAGCGGACCGTCTCGCCGATTTCCCCTTGCCGTCGCGGCTGCCGCATCCACTCGTGGCCGATCCGTTGGCGCGTGACCTGCTCGACTGAGTCAGATCCGCACGACCGCCTTGCCCGCGAGCCGCCCCTCGGCCATGGCGGCAAAGGCTTCGCTGGCACGTTCCAGCGGCACGCAAAGGCCGATCGCCGGCCGCAGCACCCCTGCCCGCGCGTCGATAGCGGCGATGTGCCGAAGGCCAGCGGCCGGGTCCTGCCGGGCGAATTCGCCGGCGCGCACACCGATGACCTCGATTTCCCTCAGCAATGCCCGGTTGAGCGGCAGCGCCACTGGCGGCCCACCGACAAAGCCGATAATCAGATAACGACCCCCGCGCCGAAGCGTCTTCAACGCCGGCAGCGCCAGCGCGCCTCCAACCGGATCGAACACCAGATCGACATCGCGGGGTTCCAGCGCCGGCGCGGTGCGGTCGATGAGAATGGCTTCCGCAGCGCCCGCCGCCCGGGCCAATGCGATTCGGTCCGGGTTCGAAGCGACGGCGACGACGTGCGCTCCTTCGTGCGCCGCCAGTGCGACCGCTGCCAACCCCATGCCGCTGCCGGCGCCGGTGACCAACACGCGCTCGCCGGGCATCAGGCGTCCGCGCGTCATCAGCCCGACCCAGGCGGTCAACGCGCCGACGGTGAAGGCCGCCGCCTCGGCATCGTTAAGCACGATCGGCACCGCGCGCACGGAAATCGCTGATACCGTTATCCGTTCAGCGAGGCAGCCACCACGTCCGCCGACCAGCACGCGCCGGCCCAGCCATTTACCGGCGCCATCACCCGCGGCGATGACCGTGCCACACGCCTCGGTACCCGGAATGAACGGCAATTGCGGGCGAAACTGGTAGCCGCCCGACAGCATCAACAGGTCGGGATAGTTCAGTGCCGCCTGGCTGATGGCGACCAGGACCTCGCCGGGGCCGGGTGGTGCCGGCTCTGGCCAGTCGGGTTCCAGTCGCAAGCCGGAGCGATCAATCGCCAAGGCGTGACAGACGAGCGCGCGCACCTAAGGCACGCGCGGGGCTTTGCCCCAGACACGGCCCATCAACAGCCCGGCAATGAATCCGCCGATGTGCGTCCAGATGGCAATCTGCATGCCACCACCGCCGATGTTGAAGACAAAGCCGGTCAACAATTGCAGGCCGATCCAGGTTGCCGCGTACCAAAGCGAGGTCAGCGTGTCGCCCGAGAGGCTGATGCCGAGAACCCGTCGGCCCGCCGCCCTGCTGCCGGCGAACAGCACCGCATAGGCGCCGAACACCGCGGCAATCGCGCCGCTGGCGCCGATCACGGGCACGGCCGACGCCGGCCCGACCAGCGTCTGCAAGATGCCACCGGCAAGGCCACCAGCGATAAACACACCGACCAGCGCCCAGCGCCCAGTCACCCATTCGACATAGCGCCCGACCCAGGCGAGGAACAGGATGTTCAGCCCCAGGTGCAGCCAACCGGAATGCAGAAACATATAGGTGAACAGCGTTGCCAACGCCGACACCGGCTCCGCCGAACCGAGCAGCGCAGCCTGCAGGCGCGCCGGCACGAGACCGAAACTGAAATCCAGCCGCGCCGCAAAATCACCGCCGGCAAGCGTCACCGCGGCCTGCACTGCAACGCACAGGCCGACCAGCATGTTGGTGGCAATCGCGGATGGTGGCTTGAACGGTTTCACAGCGGCGATATGGCCCCTGCGGACCACCACGCCAACCCTGCGAAAATCGTTATTGGAGCGCTCAGATGAATTCGACACTTTCGATGGTGTAGTACCGGTCACCCGATGGCGTCGTCACTTCGACTTCCTCGCCAATGCGGCGGCCGATCAGTGCCCGGCCGAGCGGCGAATTATAGCTGATGCGGCCGCGGCGCGCATCGGCCTCGGTCTGGCCGACGATCTGATAGACGATCTTCTTGTCGTCCTCGTCGAGCAGATGCACGGTGGCGGCGAACACCACCTTGTCGCCCGACAATGTCTTGGGGTCGATGATGACGGCGCGGGCGATCTGGTCCTCAAGGTCGATGACCTGTGCCTCGATCTGGCCCTGGCGTTCCTTGGCGGCGTGATATTCGGCATTTTCCGAAAGATCGCCGTGCGCCCGCGCCACTTCGATCGCCTCGACGACCTCGGGACGCTCGATCTCCTTCAGGCGCTTCAACGTCACCGTCAGATAGGCATGGCCTTCGGCCAGCATGGGCAGCTTATCAACCGTTGCCATTCGCGTCACTCAACCTTCTTGTCACTCAGAAACGCCGTCCGGCCGGTGGAAAACCACCGCATCCGGTCGCCGCTGTCCAGGAGGCCTAAGCCTTGGGCTGAATATGATAGTCCTGCAGCGGCCGCACATCAAGCGGTTGCCGCCGCAACGCAGCAATTGCCGCCACTGATGCAATCGAAGCCGCCGCAGTGGTGAAATACGGCACCCGGCCATAGAGCGCCGACCCGCGGATCGAGGCTGAATCCTTCAACGACTGCACCCCTTCGGTGGTGTTGAAGATCAGCGCGATCTCATCGTCCTTGATGCGATCGACGATATGCGGCCGACCTTCGGCGACCTTGTTGACCAGGGTCACTGGCAAGCCGGCTGCCTGCAACACCCGCGCCGTGCCATCGGTAGCGACGATGGTGAAGCCCATCGCGGCAAGATCGCGCATCGCCGGCACCACCAGTGGCTTGTCGCTGTCCTTCACCGAAACGAACACTCGCCCGGATTGGGGCAGCATGGTGCCAGCGCCAAGCTGTGCCTTGGCAAAGGCGGTGGCGAAATCACCATCGATTCCCATGACTTCGCCAGTGGATTTCATCTCCGGCCCAAGCACCGGGTCGACGCCGGGGAAGCGTGCGAACGGGAACACCGCTTCCTTGACGGCGATATGCTTTCCGGTGCCGCGCGGGCTGAGATCGAAACTCGCCAGCGCCTCGCCCGCCATCACCCGCGCTGCAATCTTGGCGACCTGGATGCCGGTCGCCTTGGCGGTGAACGGCACAGTCCGGCTGGCGCGCGGGTTGACCTCGATCAAATAGACTTCGTTGTCCTTGATCGCGAACTGGATGTTCATCAGTCCGCGAACGTTAAGCGCCTCGGCAAGCACTTTCGTCTGGCGCTCGATTTCCGCGATGATGCCAGCCGACAGGCTGTACGGCGGCAGCGAGCACGCCGAATCGCCTGAATGGACCCCGGCCTCCTCGATATGCTGGAGGACGCCGGCAACATAGACAGTATCACCATCGGCAACCGCATCGACATCGACTTCGATGGCGTCGCGGAGATACCGGTCGATAAGCACCGGCGAATCGCCCGAAACGATCACCGCCTCGCGGATATAGGTGTCGAGCTGCGCCTGGGTTTCGACAATCTCCATGGCGCGCCCGCCGAGCACGTACGAAGGCCGCATCAACACCGGATAACCGATGCGGGTGGCGACTTCGACGGCCTCGTCGCGGCTGCGGGCGATGCCGTTTTCGGGCTGCTTGAGGCCGAGCTTTTCGATCAGCGCGGCAAACCGCTCACGATCTTCGGCAAGGTCGATATTGTCCGGTGCCGTCCCCAGGATCGGAATACCGGCCGCTTCCAGTGCACTCGCCAGCTTCAGCGGCGTCTGGCCGCCCAGTTGTACGATAACGCCCGCCAGCTTGCCGTTCTGCATCTCCTTATGGAGCACTTCGAGCACGTCTTCCGCGGTCAAGGGCTCGAAATACAGCCGGTCCGACGTGTCATAATCGGTCGACACGGTTTCTGGGTTGCAGTTGATCATGATGGTTTCATAGCCGGCGTCGTTCAGCGCGAAGCAGGCGTGGCAGCAGCAATAGTCGAATTCGATGCCCTGCCCGATGCGGTTCGGCCCACCGCCCAGGATGACGACCTTGGTCGCGGCGCTCGGCTCGCTTTCGCAATCCGGCGCGCCAAAGCTGGGCGCTTCATAGGTCGAATACATGTACGGCGTCTTGGCGGTGAACTCGCCAGCGCAGGTGTCGATGCGTTTGAACACTGGGCGCACGTTCAGCGCGCGGCGGGCGGCGGCGACTTCGGCTTCGGTCTTGCCGACCAGCTTTGCCAGCCGCGCATCGGAAAAGCCCTTGGATTTCAGGCGCCGGAACCCGTTGGGCCCGGTCGGCAGCCCCTCTGCCCGCACACTAGCCTCGATCTCGATCAACTCTTCGACCTGGCGCAGGAACCAAGGCTCGAACTTGGCGATCTCGTGGACCCGTTCGACGCTCATGCCTTCGCGCAGCGCCTGTGCCGCAACGCGGAAGCGATCGGGCGTGGCGCGCGACAATTCGGCCTCGATCTCATCCTGCGAGGCGCCGACGAGGAATTCGACCTCATCAAAGCCGGTCAGCCCGGTTTCCAGCCCGCGCAGCGCCTTTTGCACGCTTTCCTGGAAATTGCGGCCGATTGCCATGACTTCGCCGACCGACTTCATCGCGGTCGACAGCAACGGCTCAGCGCCCTTGAACTTTTCAAAGGCAAAGCGCGGGATCTTGGTGACGACATAATCGATCGTCGGTTCGAATGACGCCGGCGTCGCCCCGGTGATGTCGTTCATGACTTCGTCGAGCGTGTAGCCGACAGCGAGCAGCGCCGCGACCTTGGCGATCGGGAAGCCCGTCGCCTTCGATGCCAGCGCCGAAGACCGCGAAACGCGCGGGTTCATCTCGATGACGACTAGGCGGCCATCCTTCGGATTGACTGCGAACTGAACGTTGGAACCGCCTGTTTCGATGCCGATTTCACGCAGGCAAGCAATGCTTGCGTTGCGCATGATCTGATACTCCTTGTCGGTCAGCGTCAGCGATGGTGCAACGGTAATCGAATCGCCGGTGTGAACCCCCATCGGATCGACATTTTCGATACAGCAGATGATGATGGCGTTGTCGGCACGATCGCGGACCACCTCCATCTCATATTCCTTCCAGCCGAGCACAGATTCCTCGACCAGAACTTCGGTCGTCGGCGAGGCATCGAGGCCTCCTGTCACGATGCGGACGAATTCTTCCTTGTTATAGGCGATGCCACCGCCGGTGCCGCCCATGGTGAAGCTGGGGCGTATGATCGTTGGCAGGCCGACAAATTCAAGTGCCACCATCGCTTCCTCGATGGTGTGCGCGATCTGCGATCGCGGACTTTCAAGACCGATTTTCGACATGGCATCGCGGAATTTCAGCCGGTCCTCCGCCTTGTCGATGGCCAAGGCATCCGCCCCGATCAGTTCGACACCATATTTTTCCAGCGTGCTGTCGCGGTGCAGCGCCAGCGCCGTATTGAGCGCGGTCTGCCCGCCCATCGTCGGCAAAACGGCATCGGGGCGTTCGCGCGCGATGATCTTGGCGACGATTTCGGGCGTGATCGGTTCGACATAAGTCGCATCGGCCAATTCCGGATCGGTCATGATCGTCGCCGGGTTCGAATTGACCAAGATGATGCGATAGCCCTCGGCCTTCAATGCCTTGACGGCTTGCGTGCCCGAATAATCGAACTCGCACGCCTGCCCGATGATAATGGGGCCGGCCCCGATGATCAGGATGGATTTTATGTCGGTGCGTTTGGGCATTATTCAGTGGGTCCAGTTTCAGCCGCACAGCCCCAGCCGTCGAATTCGACGCCGTGCGAAATTTCGATTTCCAGCGCGCGGGTAATCAGGGCCTTCAAGGCAACCCGGGTCACCGGGCCATCGACCTGCAAGTCTGCTGCCCAATCGCCATCCTCGAACTCGCCGAAATCGATGAAACGAAAGCCCAGCGCCTGCGCATCTTCGGCAACCGCTTCGATAGCGTCCTGCGGGCCCTTGAAATGCACATCGATCGTGCGCGACAGTTCGGCGATATCGCCATTGCCTTCAAGCGCCAGCAGCACCTCCTCGTTCGCCGCGATTTCTTCGGCAAGGCGGGCCGGGTCGAACGGCGCTTGTCCGCTCATGCCGCCACCGCCAGCGAACCCACGAACTTCTCGAACAGATACTTGCTGTCCTGCGGCCCCGGGCTTGCCTCCGGGTGATATTGTACCGAAAATGCCACCTTGTCGGTCAACTCCAGCCCGGCCAGCGAGCCGTCGAACAGCGAGATATGCGTTGGCCGCGCACTTGCCGGCAAGGTTGCGGTATCGACGGCAAAGCCATGGTTCATCGAGGTAATCTCGACCCGGCCATCATCCAGACGCTTGACCGGATGATTGGCGCCGCGGTGGCCCTGCTTCATCTTGATGGTCTTGGCGCCGACCGCCAAGCCGAGTAGCTGATGGCCAAGGCAAATGCCGAACAGCGGGATGCCACCATTCAGCAATTTCTGGATCACCGGCACCGCGTAAACCCCGGTGGCCGCCGGGTCGCCCGGGCCATTCGACAGGAAAATGCCATCGGGCTTCAGGCTCATGATCTCGTCATGTGTCGCCATGGCCGGCACCACCGTGACCCGCGCTCCGGCGTCGACCAGGTTGCGCAGGATGTTGCGCTTCATGCCATAATCGACCGCAACGACGTGCGGGCCCTTCGGATTGCCGCTGTGCACGGCATAGCCGTCCTGCAGCGTCCACAACCCGTCGTCCCAGCCATAGTTCTGCGTCGTACTGATAACCGATGCCAAATCCATGCCGAGCAACCCCGGCCAGCCCTTGGCCTGGCGCGTCAGGTCCTTTACATCGAACTTGCCCATGCGGTTGTGGGCGATCACCGCGTTCGGCGCTCCGCCCATCCGGATGCGCTTGGTGAGTGCGCGGGTGTCGACACCCGAAATGCCGATGCGGCCCCAGGCGCGCATCCATTCATCGAAATTGCGCGTCGAGCGGAACGATGCCGCCGGCGTGACCGGCTCGCGCACCACACAGCCGAGCGCGTGCGGGTTGGGTGATTCGATATCTTCTGGGTTGGACCCGGTGTTGCCGATGTGCGGGAAGGTGAAGGTGATGATCTGCCCGGCATAGGACGGATCGGAAATCACCTCCTGGTACCCGGTCATCGCGGTGTTGAAACAGACCTCACCGACAGCAACACCTTCGGCGCCAAAGCCCTTGCCCCAGATGACCGAGCCATCGGCGAGGACAAGAACGGCGGTCGCACCTTTCGGTTGGGCAGGCGCGGGCGCTGCGGCCATTCTCGGTCCTTTACAGTTGGGCGTTTGCCGGTCGTCGGATGCTCAAACGGCTGGCGAAGTAGGGGGGGCAAACCCTGCCGTCAATCTATTCTTTCTTGGGCCAAGGCGCTAGGCTGGGTGATTACCGCACAGGGAATTGCAAGATGATCCGCGACGATATCAAGGCCGCCACCATTACCTCGATGAAGGCTGGGGATTCGGTGCGCACCGGCACGCTGCGGCTGATCGCATCGGCGCTGAAAAACCGCGATATCGAGCTGCGCACCGGCACACCGCCGGCCGATGACAATGTGCTGGTTGCCGAAGTGCTGAGCAAAATGGCCAAGCAGCGCCGCGAATCGATCGAGATGTTCGTGTCGGGCAATCGCCCCGAACTGGCCGACGCAGAACGCGCCGAACTGGCGGTGATCGAAAGTTTCATGCCGGCGCAGATGGCGCCCGAGGACGCGAAAGCGGCGATTGCCGCGCTGGTGACGGAACTCGGCGCGACATCGGTCAAGGACATGGGCCGGGTGATGGCGGCGGTGAAGGAACGTTTTGCCGGCCAACTCGACATGGGCGCGGCCGGCGGCATGGTGAAGGCGGCGCTGGCGGGATAAGGACGAACCCCCTCCTGGAACCGGAGGGGAGGAGGAAGCCAATTGACCCTGCCACCCGCCTTTCTCGACGAACTCCGCGCTCGTGTCCCCCTCGCCCCGGTTGTCGGCCGCCGGGTCAAGCTGACCCGCGCCGGTCGCGAATGGAAAGGCTGTTGCCCGTTCCATAACGAGAAAACCCCCAGCTTTTATGTCAACGACGACAAGGGCTTCTACCATTGCTTCGGCTGCGGCGCGCATGGCGATGTCATCCGCTTCCTCACCGAACAGGAGGGGCTGGGCTTCATCGATGCGGTCAAGCAACTCGCCTTGCAAGCCGGGATTGAGGTGCCGAGCGAGACCCCGGAAGCCCGCGCCCGCGCCGAAGTCAGCGACACGCTACAATCGCTAGCGGCGCGCGCTTCCGAATGGTTCCAACTGCAACTGCGCAGCCCGGTGGGCGCCGCAGCGCGTGACTATCTCGACCGCCGCAATGTAACCGCCGCCCAAATCAAGGACTTCGCCCTTGGATTTTCCCCCGATTCACGCACCGCGCTGAAATCCTTTCTGAAAGACGCAGGAGAGGACGCGCTGGTCGAAGCCGGGTTGCTCGGCCGCAGCGACAACGGTGAAACCTATGACCGCTTCCGCGGCCGGTTGATGTTCCCGATCCGCGATCGCCGTGGGCGCGTCGTCGGCTTCGGTGGCCGCGCGCTCGGCGATGTGCAGCCCAAATATCTCAACTCCGCCGACGGACCGCTCTTCGACAAAGGGCGGCTGCTCTACAATCTCGACCGTGCCGGGCCGGTCGCGCACAAGTCCGGGCGGCTCGTCGTCGTCGAAGGCTATATGGATGTCATCGGCGTCGCCGGTGCCGGCATCACCGAACTGGTCGCGCCGCTCGGCACCGCGATGACGGAGGCGCAACTGGGGCTGGCGTGGCGCCAGGTCGATGAGCCGATCCTGTGCTTCGATGGCGATGGCGCCGGCCAACGCGCTGCGCTGCGCGCCTGTTTGCGCGCCCTGCCCTTGCTGGCGCCGGGAAAATCACTGCGCATCGCCACCCTGCCGCCCGGCGAGGACCCTGATGACCTGGTCAAGCGCGGCGGCGCGCCGGCGTTCGAGGCGGTGCTGACGGCGGCCATCCCCTTGAGCGACTATTTGTGGCGCAGCGAGATCGAGGGCGTAGATACCACAACTCCTGAGCGGCGCGCGGCTGTCCGAAGCCGCCTAAGAGAACTCGCTGCGCTTGTTGCAGATGGTACCATACGGGCCCTCTATTCGCAGACTTTTGACGAGCGTTTTCAAGAACTTTTCTTTCGTCGGGTCGAAAAGCCCGATCGTGTCTTTGTCAAAGGTCACTATAGATCACTGCCACGAACCGCGGGCGCCTCACCTGCCCTTCGTGCGATGGGAGAGTGGCTAAAACACTCAAGGGTCGAAATCCGGGCGATCCTGACTGGACTGATCCTTTACCCATCAGTGGCCGATATCCACGGAGAATCGGTATCTGCATTGCCGCTCGGCAATACTGTGGAGGGGTCGATCCGGGATGCGATTCTATCGATTCTTGCCGATAAACCTGACCTTGAAAGTGAGCAGTTAGAGCACCATTTAGCTGATTGGGGGCTGCAGGAAGCGGTGCATCGGATTAGTTCGGATAAACACAAACGGCTGCGGTTTTCGTTCACAAAGCACGGCGCGTCGTTAGACATCGTGGCACGAGACGTCGGTGCGCTTCTTAGTTCGATGTTCAGCCGGGATTGGGTCGAACGAGAGTTAAATGCCGCTACGGCCGCGCTTGCAACGACCTCGACAACGGAGGCTTTCGAGCGACAACAAGCTCTACGCAAGGAGCTGATGTCTTTCGATTCGGCAATGATGCGACTGGCGGAATCGATGCGCGGCGATTAAGGCAAATCGATTCGCGTATAATTATATCGCGCCCCGCCCTGCTGGCTTGGCGGCACGGCGGCGAAGATAGGGAATGACGAATGGCAAAAGCGAATGCGGCGACGGCAGAGCCCGAAGCCAAGGCCGATGGCTCTGATGCACCACTGCTCGATCTGAACGAAGCCTCGGTCAAAAAGCTGCTCGCCCGCGCCAAGAAGCGTGGCTATATCACCTATGACGAGCTGAACGAGGCGCTGCCGCAGGACCAGATGTCCAGCGAGCAGATCGAGGACGTGATGGCCGCCCTGTCGGAAATGGGCATCAACATCATCGAAAATGACGAGCCTGCAGACGATGGCGCCGAAACCGCGCGCGCCGAGGAAGACGAGGACGAGCCGGAACCCGTTGAAGGCGACCTGGGCACTGCCCCCGCCGCGCCCGTAGTCAAGGCTCCGCTCGATCGCACCGATGATCCGGTGCGCATGTATTTGCGCGAAATGGGCGCCGTCGAACTGTTGTCGCGCGAAGGCGAAATCGCCATCGCCAAGCGCATCGAGGCCGGCCGCAATACGATGATCGCCGGCCTGTGCGAAAGCCCGATGACCTTCACCGCGATGATCGAATGGTCGAACGCGCTCAACGAAGGCCGCATGCAGCTGCGCGAGATCCTCGATCTCGAAGCCATGCTCGCCAAGGACCCTGCCGAAGCCGCGACCGACGAAGATGGCGAAGCCAAGGACGATGCCGGGCTGCCGACCGTGCAGTTCAAGGAAGAAGAAGATAGCGACGGCGAATCGCCCGCCGCGCCCGATGAAGAAGACGGCATGACCGAGCGGCGCATGCGCCCTGACGGGCGCCCGGCGATTCCCGATGACGACGAGGAAGACACCACCTTGTCGCTGGCGGCAATGGAAGAAGTGCTCAAGCCTGCCGCGTTGGAAAAATTTGCTGAAATCACTGCTACTTACAAGAAATTCCTCAAGTTACAGGAAACCCGGCTGACGGCGCTGAACGTCAACGCCGCCTTCCCGGCCGCCGATGAACGCAAGTATCAGAAGCTGCGCGAGGAGCTGACGCGCGGCGTCCAGTCGATCCATTTCAACAACAACAAGATCGAAGTGCTGGTCGACCAGCTCTACACCCAGAACCGCCGCCTGCTGGTGCTGGGCAGCCAGATGATGAAGCTGGCCGACAAGCACAAGATCAATCGCAAGGCCTTCCTTGACGATTACATGGGTAATGAGCTGGACGACAGCTGGCTGGTCCGCGTTGGCGCCATCGACAAGAAATGGGCGGCGTTCGCCAAGGCCGAAGTCGAGCCGGTGGAAACCATCCGCCGCGAAATCGCCAGCATCGCCGAAGCCACCGGCGTTGAGCTCGGCGAATTCCGCCGAGTCACCAACATGGTCCAAAAGGGCGAACGCGAAGCCCGTATCGCCAAGAAGGAAATGGTGGAGGCGAACCTGCGACTGGTTATCTCCATCGCCAAGAAATATACTAACCGCGGCCTGCAATTTCTTGATCTTATTCAGGAAGGCAATATCGGGCTGATGAAGGCGGTCGACAAGTTCGAGTATCGCCGCGGTTACAAGTTCAGCACCTATGCGACCTGGTGGATCCGCCAAGCGATTACCCGCAGCATCGCCGACCAGGCGCGCACCATCCGCATTCCGGTGCACATGATCGAAACGATCAACAAGCTGGTGCGCACCAGCCGGCAGATCCTCCACGAGATCGGCCGCGAGCCGACGCCCGAAGAACTGGCGGAACGGCTGTCGATGCCGCTCGAGAAGGTCCGCAAGGTGATGAAGATCGCCAAGGAGCCGATTTCGCTCGAAACGCCGATCGGCGACGAGGAAGATTCGCATCTGGGCGATTTCATCGAAGACAAGAATGCCGTCATCCCGGTCGATGCCGCCATCCATGCCAACCTCAAGGAAACCGTCACACGCGTGCTCGCCAGCCTGACTCCGCGTGAGGAGCGCGTGCTGCGCATGCGCTTCGGTATCGGCATGAACACCGATCACACGCTGGAAGAAGTCGGCCAGCAGTTCAGCGTGACCCGCGAACGTATCCGGCAGATCGAAGCCAAGGCGCTGCGCAAGTTGAAGCACCCGAGTCGCAGCCGCAAGATGCGCAGCTTCCTCGACGTTTAGGCATAAAACGCCTCCGGCAACCAAGGCGGGCGGCGCTTTTCCTCTAGAAACCTGTTGTCACCGCTGCCGCGCTGACCCAGACTTGCCAGCATGATCGTTCGCGCACTTGCCGCCCTTGCCGCGACTACAATGTTGGGGTCGCCGGCCAACCAACCGCCGAACAGCGCGCTCGCCACTGCGCTGGCCACCAGCATGTGCGGCAGCGGTGAAGGCACCGGCGCTGCGGGCGCATCGGCGGCCGTGTTAGTGCCGGGCCTGACCCCCGCGCATATCGCCGTCAGCAGCATCGGCGAATCCCAGGCCTTTTTCGACCAGGGCCTCGGTCAGCTTTTCGGCTTCGACTATGACGAGGCGCTGAAAAGTTTCCGCAAGGCCAGCGCGCTCGATCCAGACTGCGCGATGTGCGGCTGGGGCGAGGCACTGGCGCTCGGTCCCTATATCAACAGCGGGCCGATCGACGCCGCCACGATTGCCAAGGCCCGGCTGTTGACGCTGAAGGCGCTGCGCAGCCCCGCCCTGTCCGACCGCGACCGCGCGCTGGTCGAGGCCGTCCACGCCCGTCACGCCCCCGGCGGCAAGCAAAGTGGTGTCCACGGCGACCGCTATGCCGACACGATGATCCGCCACGCGGCGCGCTGGCCCGATGACGATCTCGTCGCCGTGCTCGCCGCCGAAGCGATCATGGACGCCCAGCCCTGGGACTATTGGCAGGCCGGCGGCCGCGCCGCAAAGGGCCGCGCCGGCGAAGCACTGGCGCTGGTTCAACGCGTCATCGCCCGGTCCCCCGACAATCCGCAGGCGATCCACCTGCTCATCCATCTGACCGAAGCCTCCGCCAACCCGCAGCTGGCGGCGGATCCCGCGTCACGACTCGGCCGCATTGCTCCAGCCGCACCGCACATGGTGCATATGCCGAGCCACACCTGGTACCGCATCGGCCGCTTCGACGACGCGATCAGCGCCAACAAAAGCGCCATCGCCGCCGATGAAGCCTATGCCCGCGCTGTCGGCGCCGACCCCAAATTCTATGGTTATTTCAACCATCACAGCCATTTCCTCGCATCGGCCGCGACGCAGAATGGCGACCGCGCGACGGCACTCGCAGCGGCCGATGCGCTCGACGCGGCGATCACCCCCGAGGCGGCATTGGCCAAGCCCTATCTGCAAAGCCGGCTCGTCACCGCGCTGCACGCCCGCGCTCGCTTCCTGATGCCGGCCGAAGTGCTTGCCCTGCCCTCTCCTGACCGGCGACTGCCACGCCTGCTGCTCGCCTGGCACGGTGTGCGCGCCGAAGCCTTCGCGATGTCCGGTGATACCGGGTCGGCACGTGCCGAACTGTTGGCGTTGCGCGCTGCACGCCGCGATGCTGCCGGGTCAGACAAGACCGCCAACGCCGTGGCGGCGATTGCCGACAGCGTGGCACGTGGCCGTATCGCCGAGGCAGAGGGCAATCTGGCCGACGCGTTGCGGCAGTATCGCGCCGCCGAAGCCATAGAAGCCAATCTTGGCTATTTCGAACCACCGCTGTGGCCGACGCCGGTTGCTGTGCTATCCGGCAGCGTCCGCGCGAAACAGGGAGATCGTGCCGGAGCCGCCGCGGACTTCCGCCGCGCGCTGGCCCAGCGCCCCAGCAATGCGCTGGCAAGCGCCGGCCTCACAGCGACTGCGCGCGGCTGAAGCGGCCGCGCGGCCCGTCACAAAGCCGCAGCATTTCCAACCTATGGCGTCAGCAGCGTTGGCGCGGCAGCCTTCTGTCTCCGGCGCCGGCTGACACGTTGCGGCGGCAGCGGCTGCCGCGGCGCGCGGTCGGTCGGGCACGGACCAGGGCTGCGCGCCGACGACTGGCCATCAGGAGAGTTCACCATGTCATTTGCCGTCGTCGCCCGCTGCCTGGCTCTGTCGGGCCTTGCCCTCTTGACCGTCGCTGCATCCGAACCCGCCGCCGTACCCGGAGTGAACCCCGCCGTGGTGGCGCGTTTCGTCGAGCATATGCGCAACAACATCACGCTCGGCAGCTACCCGGACGGACGTCCACTGCAAGAAGAAACCCCCGCCGAACGCGCCCGGCCCATCCTGCCCGAACGGGTCAGCCAGCGCGTCTGGCAGCGCGGCAGCCTCGATGCCGTCGTCGAAGCCTGCGGCGGTGACTGGAAGACCATGGGGCTTGATCCGCTGATGCAGCAGTTGCGCGCGCGCGGCGATCTGGATGACCGGCAACTCGGCTTTGCCAGGCTGCTGCACGATGCGGCCAAGGAACAGAGCGGCAGCCTCAGCGAGGAGGATTGCACCGACGGATTGAAGGCCAATGTCGCCAACGCCTTGAAGGAACTTGCCAAGACGGACATCTGATCCGGTTGCGGTCACTCGCCGCGCTTGCCTGTAACGCCCGGCGGCCCTATCCCGTGTTATCCACTTACTACAGAAGTCTGATTTTTCGTTTATGATCCAGCCTTTGCCAATCACCGCTGGCCGCGCTCCCTTTCGCCTTGTCGGGGCTTTCGCGCTTTTAATGGCGACGAGCGCGTTCGCGGCGCCGCCGGCCGATCCGCTGCTGCAAAAGATTATTGCCGGCGCCCGCGCGGTATCGCCGGCGTCGATCCGGTATGAACGCACAACGCGCAGCACCGCACGCGAAGCCGGCGGAGGAAGCGAAAGCCATGTCCGCGTCGACCGCTGGGACGGCAAGCAGATGACGCGCATCAGTGTAGATGGAAAGCCTGCCGCGGCGGAGGAGGTCGAAAAGGCCCGCAAAGCCTCCGCCGGCCGCCCGGTCGCCGGTTACCACCGCGTCGCCGACTTTCTGGCGGTTGGCGCGCGCCGCGTCGGCGAGACGGGCGGCATGGTGACCTATAGGGTCGATAAATTGCCCAAGGGTTCAGTCGATCTTGGCGGCGACAAGTCGGACAAATTCGTCGGCGAAGCCATCGTAGATACGACGGCAGCCGTTCCGTTCGTATCGCGCATGCGGTTTTTCTTGCCCAAACCGCTATCGATCATGTTCATCGCCAAGGTCGAGAAATTCGAGGTGGTGAACGATTATCGCATCGGTGCCGATGGTCGCCCGGCACAGGTCCACCAGGTGCAGACCATGTCGGGCTCGCAATTCGGCAAAACCGGCGAGACAAGGTCGGAATCGACTTACACACCGCTGCGCTGACACAGACTCGTCACTTGTATGCCACCTGCCCCCGGGCTATGGGCAGGCTCATGATTTTAGTCAGATTGTGCAGCGCAGCATCGGCTTTGCTGATCATTGCCGCCGCAGCGCCGGGTCTCGAACCGTTGCGTGATCGCATCATCGCCGATTCAAGGTCGATGTCGGCATCCAGCCTGTCGTTCGACCGTTCGACGCATCTTGTCCGCACCGGCGGTGGCACCCGCACCAACATCGCCAGGGTGGAACGCTGGGATGGCCGCGCCTGGACGCTGGTCAGCCTGAACGGCAAGCCGCCGACTTCGAGTGAAAAGCGCAACGCCGAAAAACTGGCGGCCGCCGCTCCCGTGCCCGGCTATCACCGGCTTGCCCCGCTCCTTGCCGCGGCCAGCGAAACCAGCACCGATGGTGACGGCCGCACGGTGCTGCGCATTCCCGTCTTGCCGCCAAACAGCGTCCGCACCGACAGCGCCGACATTTCCAGTCACTTGAAGGCCGATGTCACCCTTTCGAGCCGGGGTGGCCAGGTCTGGGTGGAACGTGTGCGCGTCACCCAGCGCGAACCCTTCAAGCTGAGTGCGCTGATCAAGGTCAAAAGCTTTGAACAGGTCAGCGACTACCAGCTCGACAGCCAGGGCCGTCCCCGCCTTTCCAGCCAGAGCGCCGACAGCCTGGGCACGATGTTCGGGTTCAGCGGTGGCGAGAAGAGCGAGATCACCTACTCTTACCGGTAGAATGGCGCCTATCACCAGTTGCCCTCGCCGCCGCACGTCTCTAGCTTGACGCGAACGTCAGGCACGAAAAAGGTTTTCCATGACATCGATGCGCTTCAAGGGCACCTCCGGCTATGTCGCCACCGACGATCTGAAGGTCGCGGTCAATGCCGCCGTCACGCTGCGCCGACCGCTGCTGGTGAAGGGTGAACCGGGCACCGGCAAGACGGTTCTGGCGCAGCAGATTGCCGATGCCTTTGATACACCGCTGATCGAATGGAACGTCAAGTCGACGACAAAGGCGCAACAGGGCCTGTATGAATATGACGCCGTCAGCCGGCTGCGCGATTCCCAACTCGGCGATGCCCGCGTCCATGACATTTCCAACTATATCCGCAAGGGGAAGATGTGGGAGGCATTTACCTCGCCGAAACTCCCCGTTCTGCTGATCGACGAGATCGACAAGGCCGATATCGAATTCCCGAACGATCTGCTGACCGAACTCGACCGCATGGAGTTTGATGTCTACGAAACCGGGGAGCGGGTGAAGGCGGCAGTACGCCCCATCGTTATCATCACATCGAACAACGAAAAGGAACTGCCCGACGCGTTTTTGCGCCGCTGTTTCTTCCATTACATCAAATTCCCCGATCGCGACACGATGCAGGCGATCGTCAACGTCCATTTCCCCGATATCCAGAAGACCCTGGTGTCGGAAGCGCTGAACATCTTCTTCGATATCCGCGACGTGCCGGGCATGAAGAAGAAGCCGTCGACGTCGGAATTGCTCGACTGGCTCAAGCTGTTGATGCACGAGGATCTCCCGATCGACGTGCTGCGCAATCGCGACACCAAATCGCTGATTCCGCCGCTGCATGGCGCCCTGCTCAAGAACGAGGCCGATGTCATGCTGTTCGAGCGCCTGGCCTTCATGAGCCGGCGCAACAACGGTTAAGCCGCGGCCGATCACTGACGTAACTTCTAGTCTGGAGCGTGGCATGGACGTCGGCATGGAACTCAGCACCGAACTCGATTCGCCGGCCCGGCACCGCCGTTCCAAAAAGGCGATCCTCAGCGCGTTGTTCAGGAAACAGAATTACCTCGCTGTTTATCATGCCTTTCGCTATTGTGAGAAACCCGTCGATTTCCTGCAGCGCTATGTTTCCAACGGCGGCAGCTATCCGGCACAGGTGCGCCTGCGCTCGCCGGTCGGGATGCTCGATGTCACAACCTATTCGTCGGACGACATCCAGACGATCAACGAGATCTTCTTTCGCGGCGATTATGAAGCGACCACCGCAAACCGCATGATCGTCGATTTCGGCTCCAACATCGGCATTTCGGCGCTGTATTTTCTCAGCCGCAACCGTGAAGCCCGCGTCTATTGCTATGAACCGGTGCCGCGCAACGTCGAACGGTTGAAGAAGAACCTCGCTGCCTTCAACGATCGCTACACTGTTACCGAAACCGCCGTCGGCGAAAGCGATGGCACGGTGCAGTTCGGCTGGGAACCGACCGGCCGCTATGGCGGTGTTGGCCGCGAAACCGGCACCTGGATCAGCGTGCCGTGCCGCGATTCCAACGCCATATTGTCGGACATCATCGCCGAACATGGCCGAATCGACCTGCTGAAAATCGACATCGAGACGCTGGAAAAGATCGTCACCGAACGGATTACCCCGGAAATCGCCGCCCATATCACCGCGATGGTCGTCGAATACCCCTTCGCCGCCAACCCGCTGGCGCAAACCCACGACATGGAACGCCGCAACTATGTGACGGCTTTCACCGCGCGGCGCTGACACGAGTCAGTGAAGGTGCGGCAGTGACCAGCTTTGCAAGACGGCCAGCGCGCGCAGGCTGAAAACGAGCGCGCCGGCAGCAAACCCGGCCAAGGGCGGCGACACGCGCAGGCCGCGCACCAGAACGACAAGGACGACACCGCCGGCAAGCGCTGCGGTCGCATAGAAATCGGCCTTCAGGATGTTCGGCACCCGCACCAGCAGCACGTCACGCAGCGTGCCACCTCCGCAACCGGTCAACACGGCCAACATGACGACGCTGGGCATGTTGAGGCCATAGTCCATTGCCTTGCGGGCGCCGGCCACCGCAGCCAGCGCCAGCGCACCGGCGTCGAGCAGCGTCACCAGCAGCGGCGGTGTCCAGCGGGCAACGCCGCCCGATGCGAGTGACATGATCAGCACGATCCCGACCGCAGCCACCGCCAGCGCCGCATAGCGCCAGTCCCGAAACGCCGCCGGCGGCCGTTCGCCCAGGATCAGGTCCCGCACGATGCCGCCACCGACCGACCCGACAAATGCGAGCACGAGGATGCCGAACAGATCAAGATCGGCCGCAACCGCTGCCAAAGCGCCTTCGACGGCGAACAGCAGCACGCTGCCCAGGTCAACGACAGTCAGCAGATGATCACGAACCGGGCGCATCGATCAGCGCAGCATCAAGCCGCCATCGATCGCCAGCGACTGACCGGTGATGTAGCTCGCCGCCGGTGAGGCGAGGAACAGGATCGCCTCTGCCACCTCGCGCGCTTCCCCCCAGCGCCGCATCGGCACCGATTTCAGCAGTCGGCCTTCATAGCCGGCATCGACGCGCATCGGCGCGGTCATGCGGGTCGCGATGAACCCCGGCGCGACCAGATTGACCCGCACCCCGTCGAGCGCCCATTTGTCGCCCAGCGCGCGTGTCAGGCCGAGTAGCCCGGCCTTTGACGCGGTGTAGGCCGGCGTTTCCTTCAGGGACAGGAACGACGCCAGCGACCCGACATTGACGATACTGCCGCGCGCCGCCTGCAACGCCGGGAACAGCCGCACCGACAGGTCCATCACGGCGTTCAAATTGATGTCGATGACGGTTTCGAACTGGTCCTGGTCATATTCGTTCGGCCGCCCGCTGCCGGCATTGTTGACCAGTATGTCGAGCACAGGAAACGCCGCCGCCAGCGCCGCGCGCGACACCGGATCGGCCATGTCGGCCTGGATATAGGCAACCCCTTCCAGCGGCTCGTCATAGTCTGCAAAGGCGGGTCGTGTGCCCGTCACCGTGACTGCGGCGCCGCGATCGCGCAGTACCGCAGCGGTCGCATAGCCGATGCCCTGGCTGCCGCCCGTTACCAGCGCTGTCTTGCCCTGTGCCCAGTTCATGCGCTCAACCCTCCATCGATGACCAGCGACGCGCCGGTCACATAGGCCGCCAGCGGCGATGACAGGAACAGCACCGCGCCGGCAATATCGCCTGGCTCGCCGATGCGGCCCAGTGGCACCTGGCGCTCCGTCGCCCCCAGCCGGTCGGCATCTTCCCAGGTTACCGCAGTCATCTTGCTGCGCACCAGCCCCGGCGCCACCAGATTGACGCGAATACCATCGCGGGCGAACGCCTGCGCCAGTGTCTTGGTCAGCGTCAGCAAGCCGCCTTTCGATGCCGAATAAGCTGGTTGCCCGATGGTGCCGCGAAAACTCGCCACCGATCCGATGAAAGTGATGCTCCCCTGCCCGGCCTTCAGCGCACCCTTAAATTTCACTGCCAATTGCATCGGCCCGGTCAGGTTCGTCGCCAGCACATCGGCGAAGGTCTCGATCTCGAACTCCTGACGGCGATAGGCGACTTTCGCCCCGGCGATAACCAGCGCATCGAGCCGCCCCACGGCAGGATCGAACGCCGCCAGAGCGGCTACATCGCCCTGATCGAGCCGGTGATATTCCAGCCCCGTCAGATCGCCATCGCTGCCGGCATAGTCGGCGGCGCTGTCGCGCGTGCCGGTGACGATGACCCGCGCGCCGCCAGCTAGGAAGCCGCGCGCACAGGCGTTGCCGATGCCGGTGCTGCCCCCCGTCACCAGCACGGTCTTGCCGGAAAAGTCGAACCCGCCCAAAAGCATCTCCTATTGTGCCGGGGAGTGTTGGCGATGGGTTGGCTTGAAGGCAAGGTCGCGCTTGTGACAGGCGGTGGCAATGGGCTGGGCCGTTGCCACGCGCTGGCGCTGGCAGCGGCGGGCGCGCGGGTGGTCGTCAACGATCTGGGCGGCAGCGTCACCGGCGAAGGCGCGGGCGACGCCGCCGACGCGGTCGCCGCCGAAATCCGGGCCACCGGGGGCGCCGCGGTGGCCAATCGCGCCAGCGTGGCGGACTGGGCCGGCGCCGGCACCATCGTCGAACAGGCGGTGGCGACCTTTGGCGGCCTCGATATCGTCGTCAACAATGCCGGCATCAACCGCCCGGCCAGCGTGCTGACCATGACCGAAGCGGATTTCGACCTGGAAATCGCCGTGCATCTGAAGGGCACCGCCGCAGTTTCGCACCATGCCGCGGTCTTCTGGGCGAGCCGCGGCCCGGCGCTGGGGCGCGCCATCGTCAACACCACCTCGCCCGTCGGCGTGCACCCGATGCCCAATGGCGGCGCCTACGGCGCGGCCAAGGCCGGCATCGCCGCGCTGACCCAGGTCCATGCCCAGGAACTCGCGGGGCTTGGCGTGCGCGTCAACGCCATCGCACCGGCGGCGCGCACCCGCATGGTCATGGCATCCCCGTCCGTCGACCAGTTGATGCCGCGCAGCGTTGGTTTCGACCGCCACGCGCCGGAGCATGTTTCGCCGCTCGTCGTCTATCTCGCCTCGCCGCAGTGCCGCTTTACCGGGCGGATTTTCGGCGTCGAAGGCCCGGATGTCGTAGTTTACCAGCCGTGGAGCGCCGAAACCCTGGTCAGCAGCGCCGAGGGCTGGACAGCGGAAACACTGGCGGCAGCGCTCGCCGACACACCGGCACAGGCGGCGATCCGTGCCTTTTACCCCGGCGGCCGCATCGACACCGTGTCGCCGCCGAACCGCACGCTCAAGGCACTCGGCAGCATCCTGTGACACCGCGGACTCGCTTTGCCGGCGTCCGCGACCGGCTGGAGACGCTGCAATTTGCGTCACCGTGGCGCACCGCCGCGTTCGAATTTGTGCTGTTCGGCTTCAAACAGGGCTGGGCCTGCCTGTTCGGCGGGCTGATGCTGGGGTTGCTGCTGGCGACGCACTATTTCTACCCGGCGGATGCGGCGCTGGCGCGCTATGATTTTCTCACTCTCGCCGCGCTTGCCATCCAGCTTGCGATGCTGGCGCTGCGGCTGGAAACGCTGGACGAGGCACGGGTCATACTGGGCTTCCACATCGTCGGCACAGTGATGGAGGTGTTCAAGACCGCCATGGGCTCCTGGGCCTATCCGGAACCGAGCCTGTTGCGGCTGGGCGATGTGCCGCTGTTTTCCGGCTTCATGTATGCAGCGGTCGGCAGCTATCTCGCGCGCACCTGGCGCATTTTCGAGTTCGGCTTCACCGGTTACCCGCCGGCATGGCAACCGGCCTTATTGGCTACAGCGATCTACGCCAATTTCTTCACGCATCACTTCATTATGGATCTGCGCTGGGGGCTGTTCGCGGCAACCGCCTGGATCTTCCGCTTTTGCTGGGTGGAATTCACCGTGTTCAGGGCGCGCCGGCGCATGCCGTTGCTGCTCGGCTTCCTGCTGGTCTCGGTCTTCATCTGGTTTGCCGAGAATATCGGCACCTTCGCCAACGCCTGGCGCTACCCTTCGCAAGGGACCATCTGGTCGGTGGTACCAATCGCCAAGCTGGGCGCTTGGTACTTGCTGATGATCATTTCATTCGTGCTGGTGTCGCGTTTGCACGCTCCGGCGCCAAAGCGGGCTTTGCAGGCCGCACAATGATGCTAGGTTGAATTCATGTTCCTGAACTTTCTCGACGAGCTGCGTGCAGCGAAAATCCCGGCTTCGCTGAAGGAGCATCTGCTGTTGCTCGAAGCCTTGCAGGCCGATGTGATCGACTGGTCTATCGAGGATTTCTATTATCTGGCGCGCGCCACCTATGTGAAGGACGAAGGCCTGCTTGATCGATTCGATATGGTGTTCGCCAAGGTTTTCAAGGGGCTGGAATCGACTATTGAGACCGGCACTGCGGAAATTCCCGAAGACTGGTTGAAGGCCCTCGCCGAAATGAACCTGTCGGCAGAGGAAATGGCCGAGCTTGAAAAGCTGGGCTGGGACAAGCTCATGGAGACGCTCAAGGAACGCCTCGAGGAGCAGAAGAAGCGCCACGAGGGCGGCAACAAATGGATCGGCACCGCCGGCAAGTCACCGTTCGGCGCACAGGGCTCCCACCCCGAAGGCGTGCGCATCGGCCAGAAGGACGGCCGCCAGGGCAAGGCGGTCAAGGTCTGGGACAAGCGCGAGTTCAAGAATCTCGACAACAGCGTCGAACTCGGCACCCGCAACATCAAGGTCGCGCTGCGCCGCCTGCGCAAATTCGCCCGCGATGGCGCCATGGATGAGCTCGACCTCGATGCGACCATCTCGGGCACCGCCAAAAAGGCCTATCTCGACATCGTCATGCGACCGGAACGACACAACGCCGTCAAGCTGCTGCTGATGCTCGATGTCGGCGGCTCGATGGACCCGCACGTCAAGGTCTGCGAAGAGCTGTTTTCGGCGGCGCGCAGCGAATTCAAGCATCTGGAATTCTTCTATTTCCACA
This sequence comes from Polymorphobacter sp., assembly GCA_049318305.1. Classification (GTDB taxonomy): domain Bacteria; phylum Pseudomonadota; class Alphaproteobacteria; order Sphingomonadales; family Sphingomonadaceae; genus Sandarakinorhabdus. Next base: position 13,102 of record JBMOGO010000022.1, on the reverse strand, counting down.
ATTGCCCCTATGAGGCGCTGTGGAAAGACAACAAGCGGCGCTGGTCGGAACGCACGCCGGTGATGGAGCTGCTCCACAAATTCCCGCATGACTACAAGCTGATCTTCGTCGGCGACGCGTCGATGAGCCCCTATGAAATCAACTATCCCGGCGGTTCCGTTGAACATTGGAACGAAGAAGCCGGCGATGTCTGGATGAGCCGCATGCTCGACGTTTATCACGCCGCGGCCTGGCTCAACCCTATCCCCGAAAAAAGCTGGGGCCACAGCCAGTCGATCCAGATGATCAAGACGATCATGGAAGGCCGCATGTTCCCGCTGTCGCTTGAAGGCCTGGACAAAGCGATGCGGGAATTGACGCGTTCACATTGAGGTGTGTGCCGCCAGGGCTATCCAGTGCTGGACCCGATTTTTTGCCTGTCGCCTTACAACGGATACCCGAACGCCCTGATCCAAGGTGCAAGCGCCGGCAGCACCGGCTCCAGTTGCGCCGCAAAGCGCTGCCATTGCCCGCCGCCATTGTATAGCCCGCGCCGCACCTGCGCCACGCTGGCAGTGTTGACGTTGCGGCGCCGCGCCGTCTCACTGAAATCGCGCAGGGCTTCGGTCCATGGCACCCCCAGGAACGCGCACAACTGCTGGGTCACCGTGTCGAAATCCGCCACCAGCGCCTCGTAACGCAGTTCCAGCACTGGATTGGGCATCCGCGCCAGGCTGTGCTGCTGCAACTGCATCAGAGCGTCATAATGGCGGGCGGCGCGGTCAAGGCTGGCGAATTCAAAGGCGATGGGGCTGACAGCGAAATTCTGGCGAAAACAGCTGAGTATCACATCGCGTGGATCCCGCCGCATCACGACAATCGCGGCGTGCGGGAACAACCGGCCGATCAACGGCAAGTCCAATGATTTCAGCGGGTCCATATCGACAAACAGCCGCGCGCTATCCCCAATTCCGTAATCCGCCACCCGTTGCCAATAGGCGCTGCGAAACCTTTCCGCCGTTGCATTACCGATCACCGTCAGCCGATCCGGGCCATCCGCGGGCAGGTAAAACTCCGTCTCTGCCGCCAGCAGCGTCGGCATTTCCTCCAGTGCCTCGACACCTTCTGCGGTCGCCAGAATCGTTTCAACGAGCGTTGTCCCCGACCGTGGATAGCCGAGCAGAAAGGCGTGGCCCCGGCCCGGCGCTGCCGGAGGCGCCTCCCACCTGTCCGGCCCAGCCAGCACGGCGCGGTCGATGCGCGCCACCATGCCGGTCAGCGGTTCGGCGCTCGCGAGCAGCGGGAAACGCGCCGGCAATGACGCTTTCGCTGCAAACCAGGCATCATGCGCCGCCTGCGCCTCCCCCAGTTTGGCCAGCGCATCCCCTAGCAGCGATTGGGCCGCACTCTGGTTGTCAAGGTTGACGCCTGGCCCGGCCAGCAATGCCCGCAGTCGCGCCACTGCCGCCACCGCCGCACCATCGGCAATATCACAGCGGGCCAGCGCACAATGCGCCACGGCATCCCGTGGGTCGACAGCCAGCGCCCGGCCGGCAAAATCGCGCGCCTCCGCCAGTTCACCCTGGGTCGAAGCGATGGCGGCAATACCCGCCAGCGCCGCCGCCCGGCCCTGATCGAGCGCCGCAGCCTGGCGATAGCTGGCCTGCGCCGCCTTCAGCGAATTGCCCTGGTGCAGTGCGAAGCCACGCTCCAGCCAGGCGACGGGGTAAGCCGGCGCCAGCGCGATCGCCGCATCAAAGCTGCGCAGCGCCTCCGCGAGCCGGCTTTGCCGCCGCAGCGCCAGCCCCAACGTGGTCAACAAGCCGGGATCATCGGGGGTCTGCAACAGGGCGCGGCGAAGCAATTGTTCGGCGCCTGGCGCGTCGCCGTCCTCGACCTGCTGCCACGCTACCAGGTTTACCGTAAACGGGTCTCGATCTCCCGCCGCAAGCGCCTGCCGGGACAGTTCGACCGCCGCCGCCACATCGCCGGCGGCAAGCGCGGCATCGATCCGGGCGGCAATATCAACAGTCATGACGCACCCTAGCGCCTGGCGCCGGGGACGGCAAAGCCTCGCCTTCAGTCATCCCGAACTTGACCCGGGACCCAGCTTCTTTCTGCGAACCTGCCAAGAAAACTGGGTCCCGGGTGAAGCCCGGGAGGCACCTCAGCGGCCGCCTTTCGCCTTGCTTGCAGCGGCGTCTTCCGCCTCCAGATACTTAGCCTGTTCGCCGACATAGGCGCGCACAGCCTCAATCTCTTCGGGCTTGAACCATTTTGCAAAGCTGACCATGCCGCGTTCCTTCAGAACGCCGCCGTGAACGACCGCCGCCCAGGTCTCCTTGTCGGTCAGTGCGCCCGACCGGCGCAGATCAGGCACCAGTCCGCTGGAACGTGCCCCGGCGCCGTGGCAAATGCCGCAATTGCCTTCGAAAATGCCGCCCCCCAACGCAATCTGCTGCGGTGTGAAGCTGTCCGTCGGCGGGTTGGCGGGCGCCAGCGCCGGCGGGTCCCATTTTGGCAATTTGTCCGTGCCGCCCAGTTTGAACACGAGCAGACGGCCGTTGGGCGGCGTTGCCGATGATTTGTCCTGATAACCGGTCGACAGCGGATAGGCGCCGCCATAACCGGCCATCACCGCGACATATTGCGTGCCGCCAACGCTGTAGCTGATTGGCCCGGCGACCACGCCGGTTTGCGCGTTCATGCCCCACAACTGCTTGCCGGTCGTTGCGTCGAACGCCTGGAACATCCCGCGGGCATTGCCTTGGAACACCAGATTGCCCGCCGTCGCCAGCGCGCCGCCATTCCACGGGCCGTCGTACTGCACGCGCCAGGCTTCCTTTTGCTTCACCGGGTCCCACGCCAGCAACTGGCCTTTCAGGATCGCCCGTGTGGCGCGGGTCTGCTCGGCATTGTTGGGCGGTGCGTTGAGCGCGGCGACCACGGCGACATTCCACGCCCCCTGCTTGTGGCTGTAACCGGTGTCGTTCGAATAGGCGAAGGGCACTTCCTGCGCCGGCAGATAGACCAGCCCGGTTTTCGGGCTGAACGCCATCGGGTGCCAGTTGTGCGCGCCCAGCGCCGATGGCGTGACCAGCGCGGTGCCATTGCGATAGCGTGCTTCAGCGACTTCGACCGGCCGGCCGGTTGCGGGGTCGACACCAGTCGTCCAACTTTGCGGCACAAAACCCTTGGCACTGATCAGCTTGCCGGTTTCGCGGTCGACGACGTAGAAGAATCCGTTCTTCGGCGCCTGCATAAGCACCTTGCGGTTCTTGCCATCGATCGGCAGCGTTGCCAGCATGATCGGCTGGGTCTGGGTGAAATCCCACGTCTCGCCTGGCGTGCCCTGGTAATGCCAAAGATATTTGCCGGTTTCCGGGTTTAGCGCGACGACCGAGGACAGAAACAGATTGTCGCCCTTGCCCTCGCTGCGGACCTGGTGGTTCCACGGGCTGCCGTTGCCGACGCCGATGTAGAGCTGGTCCAGCTCCTGGTCATAGACGATGGCATCCCACACCGTGCCGCCGCCGCCGGCTTCCCAATACTTACCGAACCAGGTTTCGCCGGCCTTGGCCTGCAACACGCTGTCCGAAATCTCGCCATCGGGGCCCTTCTTCGGGTCGCCGGGAATGGTATAGAAGCGCCAGTCCTTCTTGCCGGTCATCGCGTCATAGGCCGTAACATAGCCGCGAACGCCCAGTTCGGCGCCGCCATTGCCGATGATGACCCTGCCCTTTACGATGCGCGGCGCGCCGGTGATGGTATAGGGCTGGTTCTGGTCGAAAGTGACGGTGGACCATTTAACCTTACCGGTAGCGGCATCGAGCGCGATCAGCCGGCCATCGAGCGCGCCGACGAAAATCATGCCATTGTACGCCGCGACGCCGCGGTTGACGACATCGCAGCACGCCGAATGGCCGCGATCCTTGGGCACTTCCGGATCATAGCTCCATTTCACCGCCCCGGTGACCGCGTCGAGCGCCACCACCTTCGACCAGGCGGTGGTGGTGTAAATGGTGCCATCGATGACCAGCGGCGTCGCCTCCTGGCCGCGATTGGTGTCGAACTCATACGACCAAGCGAGGCCGAGCTTGCCGACATTGCCGGCGTTGACCTGATCGAGATTGGCAAAGCGCTGCTCGGCATAGGTGCCGCCATGCGTCAGCCAGTTGGCGGGGTCGGCAGCGGCATTGGCGAGGCGGGCACTATCGACCGGACTGGCGGCATCGCCCTGCCCCACCGGGTTTAGCCACAGCACCGCCGTCAACGCCAACAGGCTCGCACCCGACCGAATTCGCATCATCCATCCCCAGTCTATTCTTGTTGGCAACAGCTTATCAGCCCTGCCGCCGCCCGCAAGCGCGCGAATGTCTCAGGCTTTTGCCCACTGGCGTCGGCGGGACTGACGGGCGTAGTCTGCCGTCCTTCTCTACGAACGGACGTCCGCCGATGACCGATCTCGCCAGCCAGTTCCGCCAGTTGCACGCCGGCCTTGCGATCCTGTGTCTGCCCAATGCCTGGGATGTTGGCAGCGCCCGCCTGTTCGAAAGCCTGGGCGCCCGCGCCATCGCGCTTAGCAGCGCCGGGGTTGCCTGGTCGCTGGGCTATCCTGATGGCGATGCACTGCCTGTCGATTTGCATCTGGCAGTGGTTGCGGCGGTCACCGCGGCGGTGTCGGTGCCGGTCAGCGTCGATATCGAAGACGGCTATGCCGATGATCCGGCGCAGGTCGGCGACCATGTGGCAAGCTTTGTCGCCGCCGGTGCAGTCGGCATCAACATCGAGGATGGCACCGGCAACCCTGACTTGCTCGCTGCCAAGATCGACGCATCGCGGCGTCCGGGCCTGTTCATCAATGCCCGCACCGATGTCTCGCTGCGCGGCCTGTCGCCCGGCACTGAACACGCCGAAACACTCCGCCGCGCGGCGCTCTATGCCGCCGCCGGTGCCGATTGCATTTTCGTGCCCGGCGTCACCGATCGCGATGCCATTTCGGCGCTGGCGCGCGCCATCATTGCCGCCCATGGCCTGCCGCTCAACGTGCTCGCCCGCGCCGGCCTGCCCGATGCGAGGACGCTGGAAGGCCTGGGCGTGCTGCGCCTCAGCGCCGGTTCCGCCATTACCCAGGCGGTCTATGGCCTCGCCCGGCGTCTTGCGGCAGACTTCGTCGCAGGCGACAGCAGCGCGCTGTTCAGCGGCGCCATGCCCTATCCCGAGATCAACGCGCTGATGACCCAGCCCTGACCGTCACGCCGGCATCGCCGGTACCGGCAGGCTGTTGATCCAGCCATTGAACAGGATCACCACCCCGGCAACGACCATCAAGCCGGCCTTCAACCGGTTGCCGCCGGGTTGCCGCAGCAGCCAGATGCCGGTGGCAATCAGCGCGAAGGCTGCAGCGGCCGACAGGCCGAGCAGGATCGAGGGCGGGTTGTCCATGGGCTATTCCACCAAAGTCTGGCGCACGGCGCGGGCCCAGCGGGCCCGGCGCGCGGCGCGATCTGCATCCGTATTCTCAGGCTCGAAACTGCGATCCGGAGCCGACATTGCAGCGGCTGCCGCCGCCAGATCGGCAAACAGCCCGGCGCCGACACCCGCCAGCATCGCCGCCCCTAGTGCCGTCGTCTCGATCACGCGTGGCCGCTCCACCGTCACCCCCAGGCTGTCGGCCAGATCCTGACACAGCCAGTCGTTTGCCGTCATGCCGCCGTCGACGCGCAGCTTTGCCGGCGCGACCCCGTCGGCGGCCAGCGCATCGACAAGGTCCGCCGTCTGCTGGCCCATCGCCTCCAACGTGGCGCGCACGATATGAGCGCGCGTCGTGCCGCCGGTGATGCCGGTCAGCGTGCCACGCGCCGCCGGCTGCCAGTGCGGCGCCCCCATGCCGGCCAGCGCCGGCACGAACACCACGCCGCCGCTGTCCGCCACGCTTTGCGCCAGTTCGGCGGTTTCGGCGCTGCTGCTGATGATGCCCAGCCCGTCGCGCAGCCATTGCACCGCAGCCCCTGCCGTGAAGATCGATCCCTCCAGCGCATAGGCCGCCACGCCGCCGAGCCGCCACGCCACCGTCGACAACAACCGATGCGTCGATCGCGGCGGCACCAAGCCGGCATGGGCGAGAAGGAAGCAGCCGGTGCCATAGGTCGCCTTCAACTGCCCCGGCGACAGGCACGCCTGGCCGATGGCGGCGGCCTGCTGGTCACCGGCGCTGCCGGTGATCGGCGTTTCACCGCCGAGCAGCGCGGTGGTGGCAATCGCCCCGGCGCAATCGACAATGGCGGGCAATACCGATGCCGGCACGCCGAACAGCGCCAACAGCCCAGCATCCCATTCGCATGTCGCCAGGTCCATCAGCAGCGTGCGCGAGGCGTTGGTCGCGTCGCTGACATGCCGGGCCCCGGCCGACAATTTCCAGATCAGCCAGCATTCGACCGTGCCGACCAGCAAGCGGCCATCCGCCAGCGCCGTCGCCACCTGCGGCCAATTGTCCAGCGCCCACCGAATCTTGGTTCCCGAAAAATACGGGTCGAGCAGCAAACCGGTCTGCGCCTGCACGGCGGGTTCATGCCCCGCCGCTTTCAACGCCGCACAGGCATCGGCGGTGCGGCGGTCCTGCCACACGATCGCCGGCGCCAGTGGCTCGCCGCTGCTGCGGTCCCAAAAGACCATGGTTTCCCGCTGGTTGGTGATGCCGATGGCGGCAATGCGCGGCGCGCCGATACTGTCGGCCACTTCGATCAAACAGTCGCGGCTGGCCCGCCAGATCTCGGCGGCGTCATGCTCCACCCACCCCGGCTGCGGGTAATGCTGGGTGATCGGCCGCCCCGCCGTGACGACGATATCGCCGCCCTGGGTAAAGGCGATGGCGCGGGTGGAGGTCGTCCCGGCGTCGAGAACGAGGATGAGATCAGCGGTCATGCCGCCTTCCCTAAACCGCCGCCGCCGACTAGTTAAGCCCATCCCCGATGAATGACCCCGCCAGCCTTGACCGCGTCCACGACCTGCTGATCATCGGCGGCGGCATCAATGGCGCCGGCATCGCGCGAGATGCCAGTGGCCGCGGCCTGACGGTGGCGCTGGTCGAAGCCGGGGACCTGGGCGGCGCCACCTCCAGCGCGTCGACAAAACTCATCCATGGCGGGCTGCGCTATCTTGAATTCTACGCCTTTGGCCTGGTGCGCAAGGCACTGGCCGAACGCGAGGTGCTGCTCGATATCGCCCCGCAGATCAGCTGGCCGCAAAGCTTCATCCTGCCGCATTCGCCCGAACAGCGCCCGGAATGGATGCTGCGTGCCGGGCTGTGGCTGTACGATAATCTGGCGCGCCGCAAGATCGTGCCGGGGTCCGAACGTATCGACCTGCGCAACGATCGCGCCGGGCGCGCACTCGATGCAAAATTCACCCGCGCGTTCCGCTATTGGGATGGTTGGGTCGATGATGCCCGGCTGGTCATTGCCAATTTGCAGGATGCAGCCGCCCGCGGCGCGCTCGTGCTGCCGCGCACCCGCGTCGTGCGCGCCGAATTCGCCGATGGCGTGTGGACAGCAACGCTGGGCGACGGCCGCACGCTGACTGCAAAACGCATCATCAATGCTGCCGGCCCCTGGGCCGAAAGCGTGGCGCGCACCGTGCTCGGCCGCAATGACGCGCCGGCGCTGCGGCTGGTGCAGGGCTCCCACATCGTCACGCGGCGCGTGCATCTGGGCAAGGACGCCTTCATGCTGCAACAGCCCGATGGCCGCATCATCTTCGTCATTCCCTATGAACGTGATTTTTCGCTGATCGGCACTACGGAACGCGACATCGAAGCCCCCGAAGCCGCCCGGATCACCGAAGACGAAACCGAGTATCTGCTCGCTGCCGCCAACCGCTATTTGTCACGCCCGCTAACCCGCGCCGATGTCGTGCACAGCTTTGCCGGCGTGCGCCCGCTGATCCTGGAGGCTGGCAAGGGCGACCGCGAAACCACTCGCGATTTCAGGCTGGTAGAACATGATGGCGTGCCCGCGCTGACCGTGGTCGGCGGCAAGATCACCACCTACCGCGTCCTGGCCGAAGGCGTGATGCAGGCCATTGCACCCAAATCGAAACCCTGGACCGCAACCGCCCCCCTGCCCGGCGGCGATGTCGAACGCCTGCCCGGCGAAAGCGGGCAGGAGGCGTTCAAGCGCTGGCTGGTCAATCTGACCGCGGCGCAGGAAGATTATGACCCCAAGCTCGTCAAGCGGCTGGCGCTGACGCTGGGCACGGCGGCGGAACCGCTGCTCAAGGCCGGGCTCGGCGCCAGTATCGGCGGGCTGTTCGAGGCCGAGCTCCAGCATTACGTCGACAAGGAATGGGCCACCACCGCCGATGACGTGCTTTGGCGCCGGACCAAAATGGGCCTGCACATCAACAGTGCCGGCCGCGCCGAAATCGCCCGTTGGTTCGGCGAAGCCGCCGGCCTGGTGGAGGACGAAACGCCGATCACCCACCGGTTTGCAACGCCGGGGGCATAGAGTTTCGGGTTGCCCGCGAGCACAGGCAGCGCATCGAAATTGGCTCCCGAATAAAAATCGCTCCGCCTGCGGAACCTTCTGCACGCTGTTTCGTTGGAGTGATGCATCGAAATCATTCGAGCAGCGCCGGGGGGCTTTTACGCTGTGCCGAAATTTTGCCCGGGGCTAGATTGATGGCTGTCATCATGATCGTTGAAGACGATTTTTTCATCATGCAGGCTGCGCAATGGCTGATCGAGGACCTGGGCCATAGCCCGCTGCCCGCCAGCGACCTGGCCGGCGCGCTGCTCCACCTTGCGGCCGCGCACCACATCGATGCGCTGTTTGTCGATATCCGGCTCGATACGCTGGCATTCGGCGGCTATGATATCGCCAACCAGGCGATTGCGCTCAGGCCTGCCTTGCCGGTGCTTTATACCTCGGGAAGCACGCTGACCGATGACATGACGGGGCGGTTCGTGCCCGGCGGGCGCTTCCTGCGCAAACCCTACACACCCGCGCAACTCGAATCATCGATCGGCATGCTGCTTCATTAGCGTACTCCGCTCAGTCCATCGCGTCAGGATACACCATCATAGTTTCAGCCCCGGACGCAAACTCCACCCCGCCGCTTCCGCACGGCTCCCCGGCCGGGCAGACCGAGGAAGCGATCGTCAAGGCCGACGCGCTGCAAAGTGCGATCTTCAACAGCGCCAACTTCTCCAGCATCGCTACCGACGCCAAGGGCGTCATCCAGATCTTCAACGTCGGCGCCGAACGCATGCTCGGCTATTCCGCTGCCGAAGTGATGAACACCATCACGCCTGCAGACATTTCCGACCCGCAGGAGCTGATCGCGCGCGCCCAGGCGCTGAGCGCCGAGCTGGAAACGCCGATCACGCCGGGGTTCGAAGCACTGGTGTTCAAGGCCTCGCGCGGCATCGAGGACATTTATGAACTTACCTACATCCGCAAGGACGGCACCCGCTTTCCAGCCGTGGTGTCGGTCACCGCGCTGCGCGATGCCGGCAGCGCCATCATCGGCTATCTGCTGATCGGCACCGACAATACCGCGCGCCGGGCCGCCGAGGACGCGCTTTTGCAGGTCGGCGCGTTGCAGAATGCCATCTTCGACAGCGCGAATTTCTCCAGCATCGCCACCGATGCCAAGGGCGTCATCCAGATCTTCAATGTCGGCGCCGAACGCATGCTCGGCTATTCAGCCGCCGAAGTGATGAACACCATCACGCCTGCGGACATTTCCGACCCGCAGGAGTTGATCGCGCGCGCCCAGGCGCTGAGCGCCGAACTAGAAACGCCGATCACGCCGGGGTTCGAAGCACTGGTGTTCAAGGCCTCGCGTGGGATCGAGGATATTTACGAGCTCACCTACATCCGCAAGGACGGCACCCGGCTACCAGCGGTCGTGTCGGTCACCGCGCTGCGTGATGTGCAGGATGTCATCATCGGTTATCTGCTGATCGGCACCGACAACACCGCCCGCAAGCTGGTCGAGGCGGAGCAGAAACAATCCGACCAGCGCCTCCGCGACCAGCAATTCTATACCCGATCACTCATCGAATCGAACATCGACGCGCTGATGACCACCGATCCTTCGGGCATCATCACTGACGTCAACAAGCAGATGGAGGCGCTGACCGGCTGCACGCGCGACGAGCTGATCGGCGCGCCGTTCAAGAGGTGCTTCACCGATCCGGACCGCGCGGAAGCCGGCATCAAGCGCGTCCTCAATGAAAAATCGGTGACCGACTACGAACTGACTGCGCGCACCCGCGAAGGCAAACAGACCGTCGTGTCATACAACGCGACAACCTTTTACGACCGCAACCGCACCTTGCAGGGGGTGTTCGCCGCGGCGCGCGATGTCACTGAACGCAAGCGTTTCGAACAGGAACTGCAACATGCCAAGGCCGCCGCCGAAAGCGCCAGCCGCACCAAGTCCGACTTTCTGGCCAGCATGAGCCATGAGATACGCACCCCGATGAATGCCATCATGGGGATTGCCGACCTGCTCGCCAAAACCCCGCTGACCCCGGAACAGGACAAATATGTGCAGATCTTCCGCCGGTCCGGCGACAATCTGCTCAACCTCATCAACGACATTCTCGATCTCTCCAAGGTGGAGGCGTCGCAGCTCGATCTGGAACGCACCGGCTTTTCACTCGGCGATCACCTGGAAAAGGTCATCGAGATGGTGGCGCCGCGCGCCCAGGAAAAAAACCTCACACTAGTCTGCACGACCGCCTGCAACGTCAGCAACGATCTTGTCGGCGATCCTACCCGGCTGCGGCAAGTGCTGCTCAACCTGCTCGGCAACGCCATCAAGTTCACCGAGACTGGCAGCGTTACGCTGACGGTCGAGCCGGACAATGTCAGCGCCGTGCCGACCGCGCTGCGCTTTACCGTCACCGACACCGGTATCGGCATTGCCGGTGACAAGCTGTCCAGGGTGTTCGAACGCTTCACCCAGGCCGATTCGTCGACAACGCGCCGCTTCGGTGGCTCCGGTCTTGGCCTGACCATCTCGCGGCGGCTGGTCGAACTGATGGGCGGACGCATCTGGGTGTCGAGCACCGTCGATCAGGGCAGCGCCTTTGCCTTTGCCGTCCCGTTCGAAATCTGGTCCACCGCCAACCGGCCGACCAGCGCGCCGATCGGCTCCGACGCTTCGGAGCCGTTGAAACCGCTGCGGATCCTGATGGCGGAGGATTCAGCCGACAATTGCACCATCGCCCTCGCCTATCTCGAAGGCACCCCCTATCTTGTCGATATCGCCGAAACCGGGTTGATTGCCTGCGAGATGTTCAAGACCGGGCACTATGACGTGGTGCTGATGGACCGACAGATGCCGGTCATGGACGGGCTGACCGCAACCCGCACGCTGCGCGCCTGGGAGACCGCCAATGGCCGCGCACCGACGCCGATCATTGCGCTGACCGCGTCGGCCTTGAAGGGCGACCGGGAGACGTGCCTCGCCGCCGGCTGCACAGCCTATCTCAGCAAGCCGATCAAGCAGGACGTGCTGCTGCAAGCCATCCGCGACTATTCGGCCGCCGGACCGAAGGCGATGCCACCGACCGATCGGCCGGCTGCCGACATGTCCCGGTACGCCCGGCGACTGGCGGAAGGCACACCGGCCTATCTGGAAAACTGCCGGCTCAATGTCAGCATCATGGGCCAGGCGCTGGACCGGGGCGATTTTGAAGCGGTCACCATCCTGGGTCATAATCTGCGGGGCTCGGGCGGCGGTTTCGGCTTTCAGCCGCTTACCGAACTTGGCGCCGAACTCGAAATGGCGAGCGAGGACGCCGACCTCGATCGCACCCGCGCGCTGCTGCGTGCGGTGTCGACCTATCTCGACACGGCGACAAACCCGGCCTGACGCGCGGGCCGGCCCTCACCCCGCTTCCGCCAGGCACGCGGCAAATACCGCCGGCTCGACATTGCCGCCCGACAGGATGATCACCACGGTCTTGCCGGCCAGATCGATACGCCCCGCCAGCGCCGCTGCCAGTGCCACGCTGCCGCCCGGTTCCACCACCAGTTTCAGTTCGCGAAAGGCAAAGGCTACGGCGCGCGCCACTTCCGCCTCGCTCACCACATGACCGACAGCGCCGTGCGCGCGCAGCGTGGCAAAGGTCAGGTCCGCCATGCGCAGCGTTTGCAAGGCATCGCACCGCGTCGGCTGCGGGTCAGTCACCGGCACGATGCTGCCGCCGGCCAGGCTGCGGTTCACATCATCCCAGTTTTCCGGCTCGACAGCGATGACCGGCAGGCCCGAACCGACCGCGAAGCCGCTCGCCAGCCCGCCGCCGCCGCAGCAGACGATCGCCATGTCTGCCGTGACGCCCAGCGCCTTCAGGTCGGCGACCGCTTCCAGCCCTGCCGTTCCCTGCCCTGCGATGACATGGCGGTCGTTGAACGGCGGCACCACCACCGCGCCGCGCGTTGCCGCAATGTCGGCGGCGATGGCGTCGCGATCCTGTGTCAGACGGTCATAGAAAACCACATCTGCGCCGTGGCCGCGGGTGCGCTCCACCTTGGTCGCCGGGGCGTCGGCAGGCATCACGATCACCGCCGGCATGCCCAGCAGCTTTGCCGCCAGCGCGACGCCCTGGGCATGGTTGCCCGATGAAAACGCCACCACGCCGGCGCCGCGCTCGCGTTCGGGAATCGCCGACAACCGATTGTAGGCGCCGCGGAACTTGAACGACCCGGTGCGTTGCAGATTCTCGGGTTTGAGAAACACCCGCGCGCCGGTTGCCGCATCGAGCGCATCGCTGCGCACCAACAGGGTTCGCACCGCCACGCCGGCGATCCGCGCCGCCGCTGTCACAATTTCGTCATATGTCACGGGGGAAGTCATTGAAATCTGGCCTTTTCCGGTTTTCGGTAGTGTATAGGCAAGCCGTTGAAAGGCCAACGGAAAACCACTCTTTCACTGTAACAAAAAACTTCTTTACATGGGGGGGGTGTGACCCTAGATACGCCCTCCGCTGCCCCATGGGACTTCCACCGCAAGGCAGCTTTGGTGCCGGCCTTCTCCGGCAACTTTGCTCACCCCGGAGGTCCCTTGAATTGCACGAAAACCATAACGCGCTGGGGGTAGCGCTCGGCCA
>JBMOGO010000021.1:0-39713 GCA_049318305.1 Polymorphobacter sp. | reverse complement strand
AGGGCCTGCCGCTGGCCTATTCCAAGGACATGCAGGACGACAAGGTGACGGTGTTTGCCGCGCACGACGACCTGGGCCTGTGCCTCGCCGCGATGAACGGCATGGTCGCCAGCATCACCTTCAACCCCGCAAAGATGCGCGCTGCCGCCAACAGCGGCTTTTCCACCGCGACCGACCTGGCCGACTGGCTGGTCCGCGCTGGCGGCGTGCCATTCCGCGAGGCGCATGAAATTACCGGCCGCTGCGTCAAGGCCGCCGAAGCCCGGGGCACCGACCTCAATGGCCTGAGCGATAACGATCTCGCCGCCATCGACGCGCGCATCACCCCGGCGGTGCGCAGCGTGCTGTCGGTGGAAGCGTCCGTTGCCAGCCGCACCAGTTTCGGCGGCACTGCGCCCGCCAATGTGCGCGCCGCGATCACGGCGGCAAGGGCGCGGCTGTGAAGGCGCGCATCTTGCTGCTCGCCCTCGCGCTCGTCGCTTGCGGCAAGCAGGGCAAGCTGACCCCGGTGCCGCCGCAGCCGGCGCCAGTGCAGGCGATGGGCACGACGACGCCGACAACGCCCGAGGACATGCTCAAGCTGCCGCCGCAATCGCAGCCCAACCGCGTCGATGATCCGGTTGAAAAATCGAAGGAACGCCCCGACGACCGCTTCAACCTGCCGCCTTCGGGAACCCGCTGATGGACCATTTCGAGATTCGCGGTGGCGTCATGCACGCCGAAGGCGTGAGCCTGGAATTGCTGGCCGAAAAGGTCGGCACGCCCTTCTATTGCTATTCGACTGCCACGATCGAGCGCCATTACAATGTCTTTGCCGCCGCCGTCGCCGGGCTGGGCAATGGCGATCCGCTGGTCGCCTTCGCGGTCAAATCCAACCCCAATTTGTCGGTACTCGCCACGCTGGCGCATCTTGGCGCCGGTGCCGATGTCGTATCGGGCGGTGAACTCGCCCGGGCGCTGGCCGCCGGCATTCCTGCCGACCGCATCGTGTTTTCCGGCGTCGGCAAGCAGGTCCATGAACTCGCTGCCGGCATCGAAGCCGGCATCCTGCAATTCAACGTCGAATCCGAAGCCGAAATCGTCATGCTCGGCGATGTCGCCGCCCAGTTCGGCAAGATCGTCGACATCGCCATCCGCATCAACCCTGCCGTCGACCCCAAGACCCACGGCAAGATCAGCACCGGCGGTGCCGATGCCAAGTTCGGCATCCCCTGGGACCGGGTCCCCGCCGCCTTTGCGCTCGCCGCAGCGCAGCCCAATCTGCGCGCCATCGGTCTTGCCGCTCATATCGGCAGCCAGCTGACCGACCTGTCACCGGTGGAGGACACCATCCGCCGCCTCGGCGACCTGGCCCAGCAGATGGAAGCCGCCGGCCACACCATCCTGCGCATCGATTGCGGCGGCGGCCTGGGCGTCCCCTATCGCCAGGGCGCCGTGCTGCCACCGAGCCCTGCCGCTTATGCTGCCATGGTGGCGCGTGTCACTTCGGGGTGGAAATGGCGCCTGATGTTCGAGCCCGGCCGCATGATCGTCGGAAATGCCGGCGTGCTGGTGTCCACCGTCATCCTGACCAAGGAAGGTGCCAGCAAGCATTTCGTCGTCGTCGATGCCGCGATGAACGACCTGCTGCGCCCCTCACTGTACAACGCCTGGCACGACATCAAGGCACTGCGCCCCGGCGATGCCCGCGTCACTGCCACCGTCGTGGGGCCGATCTGTGAAACCGGCGATACCTTTGCCGAAGACCGCGACATCGAGGCGGTGGCCGCTGGTGACCGCATCGCCTTCATGACCGCCGGCGCCTATGGCGCAACCATGGCGAGCACCTACAATTCGCGGCCGCTGGTGCCCGAAGTCATGGTCAGCGGCGCCGCCTGGGCGATCGTTTCCGAACGCAACCAGCCGGCGGCGATGCTGGCGCTGGATGCATTGGCGCCGTGGTTGTGACCGCGGTGACGCAACCGCGCCGCGCCAGAACCGTATAGCCAAGCAACGTAATCGAAAGGGTTCGGCGTCTATGTCGCAGCGCACAACGAAGCGAGGCCATCCCGCATGACCATCAAACCCGTCGCCACCGCGGTCTTCCCGGTCGGCGGCCAGGGCACGCGCTTCCTGCCCGCCACCAAGGCGGTGCCCAAGGAATTGCTGCCCGTCGTCGATCGCCCGCTGCTGCAATATGCCGTCGATGAAGCGCTGGCCGCCGGCATCGAGCGGATGGTGTTCGTCACGGCGCGCGGCAAGGGCGCGCTGGAGGATTATTTCGATGTCGCCGGCGAGCTTGTCGCCAGCCTGAAGGCCAAGGGCAAGACCGCCGAACTCGCGGTGCTCGATGAAACCCAGCTCAGCCCCGGCCAGATCGCCTATGTCCGCCAGCAGGACCCGTCGGGCCTGGGCCATGCCGTGTGGTGCGCCCGCCACATCACCGGCAATGACGCCTTTGCCGTGCTGTTGCCCGACGAACTGTTGTGGTCGCCCAAGGCGCCGGCGCTGGCCGAAATGCACGATGCCTACAAGCGGCTCGGCGGCAACATCATCTCGGTGCTCGAAGTGCCTGCGGAGCATACCCACCGCTATGGCATCGTCACGCCGGGCGCGCAGGACGGCAAGATCACCGAAGTGCTGGGACTGGTCGAAAAGCCCAAGGCCGGCACCGCGCCGTCACGCCTCGCCGCCATTGGCCGCTATATTTTGCAGCCCGAAGTGATGGGTATCCTGTCGGCGGGCAAGCGCGGCGCCGGCAACGAGATCCAGTTGACCGACGCGATGGCGGAGCTGATCGGCGTGCAGCCGTTCCACGCGCTGACCTTTACCGGCACGCGGTTCGATTGCGGCGACAAGGCCGGGCACATCACCGCCAACATCGCGCTGGCGCTGGAACGCCCCGACATCGGCCCTGCGGTGCGCGAATGGCTGGCAGCGCAGGGCTTCCACCGCTGAGATTCAAAGGGCGCTGGTCACCGATTCGAGCCGGTAGCCAAAGCTGTACACCGATGCCAGCCGCAGCCCGTTTTCCGGCTTCAGCCCGAGCCGGCCGCGAATTTGCGAAACATGCGCATCGAGCGTCCGGGATGGCATGTCGGGGTTGCGACCCCAGACCAATTCCATCAGGTGCGATCGCGACAGCGGCCGGTTGAGATTGCGGAACAATTGCAGCGCCAGTCCGAATTCCTTGGCAGTGACCTCGACCGCATCGCCGCGCACCTTGACCACCTTGGCAACAGGATCGAAGACATGGTCGCCAAAGCGTTCGATGCGCGGTGTGCCGGTTTCGCCATAACAG
This sequence comes from Polymorphobacter sp., assembly GCA_049318305.1. Taxonomy (GTDB): domain Bacteria; phylum Pseudomonadota; class Alphaproteobacteria; order Sphingomonadales; family Sphingomonadaceae; genus Sandarakinorhabdus. The sequence goes on along the minus strand of JBMOGO010000021.1, from coordinate 36,433 downwards.
CGCAGCAGCGCCGCATCGACGCGCTGCTTGAGCAACAGCAGTTCAACCGGTTTGGCAACCGTATCGTCCGCGCCGCAATCGATGCCGGCACCGGCGTCACCCGTCAGCATGATCACCGGCGGCGGTGCCGGCAGCGTCGACCGCATCCAGCCGAGCAGATCGACCCCCGACAGATCGGGTGTGTCCGAATCCAGGATCAGCAGGTCATAGCTTTCGCGGCGCAGCGCGCGGCGCAGCATCTCGCCGCTGTGAAATTCAAAGCAATGATGCCCGGCAGTGCGCATCGCGCCCGCCAGTTGGGCGCAAAGTTCACGATCGTCATCAAGAATGGCAAGCCGCATAGTCGTTCTGACACCTGTAACGCTGCGCATCCGAGCGCTTTTGCGCGCTAGCAGAGGTTACGGAGCCGCAACGTCACAAATTTGGCAATTGAGACGAATTCTTCGATCGCGAGGCCCGAAACACGTCAGATTTGCGCGATCCGGGCCGACAATTGCGCAGCTTCGCCGGAATCATGCGTGACGATCAGCACTGGTACGCGCCGCGCTGCCGCCGCGATCAACGCCAGCATCGCTGTGGCGCGATCGGCATCGAGATGCGCCAGCGGTTCGTCGAGCAGCAACGCATCCGGTGCCGCCAGCAGCGCCCGGCCCAGCGCCACGCGCCGCGCCTCCCCACCCGAAAGATGCCGCGGCCAGCGATCGAGCAGCGGCGCGATGCCCATGTCCGCGGCCATGGCGGTGACCGCCGCCGGCGTGGCGGCCGCCGCATAGCCCAGGTTGGCGCGCACGGTCAGGTGCGGGAACAGCCGCAAGTCCTGGAACACCACGCCGAGGCGGCGACCGCGCGCCGGAACGTCAATGCCCGCCGCTGCGTCGAACAGCGTGCGCCCGGCCACCCGGATGTGCCCCGATTGCGGCCGCACCAAGCCGGCAATGGCGAGCAACAGGCTCGATTTGCCGGCGCCCGACGGCGCCACCAGCGCCGTCACCGCCGCATCCGACTCCAATGCATAATCATGCCCGAAATCGCCGCGTTGCAGGCGGATGGCGATATCGAAGTTCATGCCCGGTGCCGGCCGGCGCGGCGTTGCCAATATTGCGCAGCGACCAGTGCCGCCAGCGCGATGGCGATCGACAACAGTGCCAGTCGCAACGCTGCCGCTTCGCCCCCCGGCACCTGCAGTAGCGCGTTGATCGCCAGCGGCAGGGTTTCGGTTTCCCCCGGAATCGCCGACACGAAAATCGCTGTTGCGCCGAATTCGCCCAGCGCCTTGGCAAAGCCGAGCACCGTCGCTGCGATAACGCCCGGCACGATGAGCGGCAGCGTCACCGTGATGAACACCCGCCCCGGCGACGCCCCCAGCGTTGCCGCCGCCCCCTCCAGCCGCCGGTCCATCGACTCCAGCGCCAGCCGCATCGGGCTGACCATCAGCGGCAGCGCCATCACGCCGGCGGCAATCGCAGCACCCGTCCAGCGGAACAACACCGACACGCCGACTGATGCCAGCGCCTGACCAGCCCAGCCATCGCGCCCGAACGCCAGCAGCAGCAGATAGCCGGTCACCACTGGCGGCATCACCAGCGGCAGGTTGACCAGCGCATCGACCAGCGGCTTGCCCGGGAACTGCCGCCGCGCCAGCACGAAGGCCAGCCCGAACGCTACCGGCAGGGTGCAGAGGGTGGCAACGCCCGCCACCTTCAGGCTGACCAGGATTGCCGCCAGTTCCACCGCACTCAATGCAATCATCAGGGGCTGACGATCTGCACGTGCACCCGTACCAGCTGCCGCACCGACCGCGCGCCGCGTGCATCGCCCGGTACCACCAACCGCAGCGGGCCATCGGCGGCCGCCAGCGGATTGCCGGCGCAGTGATCGGCGACCAGCACCGGCGCCTTGCCCAGCTTGCGGTCGATTTCCCCCAGGCTGAAGACGACGCGATAGCCATCAGCGGCTTCGGCGATGACGACCGACGCCAGCGCATCACCCTTCACCGCATCCCCTGCCGGCACCCCGGCGCGCGCCAGCAGGTCGGCGAGCCAGACGCCTTCGCACCGCTGTTGCGTGCCATGCACCGCCAGCGTCGCGGTGGCGCGCGGCAGGCCGGCGCGCGCCGCCGCATCGATGGGAACCGACGTTGCGCTGGAAATCGCCAACGCGGCAAGCAATATCATGGCGTCGTGAACCCTTCGGCAAGCAGGATGGCGCGCGCGCGCGGCCCGGTCAGGAACGCGAAGAACGCCCGCGCTCCGGCATCGGCATTCGCAGTGACCAGCGCCGCCGGATAAGTGATCGGCGTGTGGCTGGCCGCCGGGAACACTCCGGCCACATGAACCCCCGCCGAAGCCTGCGCATCGGTCGCATAGACCACCCCCGCCGCCGCATCACCGCGTTCGACATAGGCCAGCGCCGCCCGCACATTTTCGGCGCGCGCCAGTTTCGGTGCCGCCGCATCCCAGGCGCCGAGCGCCGTGAGCGCGGCGCGGGCATAGCGGCCGACCGGCACAGAATCGGGATCCCCCGTCGTCCAGCGGCCGCTGCCGACAAAACCCGCCAGGTCGAAACCGCGCACCAGACGCGCGCTGCGCGGGCGATCCGCCGGCACCACAAGCACCAGCCGGTTGCCGGCGATGTTGCGCCGCCCGGTGACCAGCCCGGCCCGCGCGATGACGTCCATCCATTCCGCATCGGCGGTGACCAGCACCGCCGCCGGCGCGCCGGCGATGACCTGCCGCGCCAGCGCCGGCGACCCCTGGAACACCAGCACCGGCCGCGGTTGCCCGGTCGCTGCAAAGGCATCGGCGATCGCGGTCATCGCCCCGGTCAGGCTGCTCGCGGCAAAAACGCGCACAGGCGCTGCAACAACGCCGGCTGGCAGCAGCAACATCAGCAGGGACAGGAGAAAACGCAGCTGCATGGCACCTTGAAGCGATATGTTCACCCGGACATATCGCAGGGGGCGCGCGCCTTGGCTAGCCGCAACACAGCGTGTGCCGCGGCGGCACAGGCGGCAGAATCATTGACGAGCGCCGCGCAGGGTTTAGGGGACAATCGCATGGACCTTGCATCGCCCCCCTTCGACGCCCGCACGCTGCGTGATGCCTTTGGCAGCTTTGCCACCGGCGTCACCATCGTCACCGGCCGCGACCAGGATGGCAACCGCATCGGGCTGACCGCCAACAGCTTCACCAGCGTCTCGCTCGATCCGCCGCTGCTGCTGTTCTGCCCGGCCAATACCGCATCGGCACTGCCGGCGCTGCGCGCCACCGGGCGCTTTGCCGTCAATGTGCTCGCCGCCGACGGCCAGCACGTGTCGGACCGATTCGCCAGAAAGGGCATAGACCGGTTTGCCGAGGCGGACTGGGACGAATGGGACGGCCTGCCGGTGCTGCGCGATGCCAAGGCGGCGTTTTCCTGCACGCTGCATGCCGATCATGATGGCGGCGACCATCGCATCATCGTCGGGCTGATCACCCGGCTGGGTTTTGCCCCGGCTCGCGAGGCGCTGCTCTACCTGCATGGCCGCTATCGCCTCGTCCATGTCGCCGGCTGACGCCCACACCCAAGCCAGCACCGGCACCGCTGAAACCGCGGCGCTGGCGCGCGGCGGCCGCACCAGTTTCATCGGCTATGTGCTGCGACTGGCGGCGCGCTTTCCCTTCCTGTTCATCGCCGGGCGCATGTACGGCGCCGAGGCGCTCGGCCGGTTCGCCTATGCCACCATGGTCGTCGAACTCGTCGCCATGTTCGCCACGCTTGGCCTGAAACGCGGGCTGGCGGAGGACATGGCAAATCGCGGACCAGACGGCGAGGCGCATGCGCTCTATGATGGCCTGTTGGTCTCAATCCTCGCCGCCTGCATCGGCGCCGCCGTGCTGATCGCGGTACCGCAGATCGTCTTTCCCTCGTCGAAGATCACCGGGCTGGACCGCTTCTTCCCGCTGATCATCATCGCCATCGTGGTGTCCGATATCTGCCTGTCGGGCCTCGCCTTTCGCCTCGATATCGGCGCCACGGTGCGGGCGCGCTCGCTGGTCGAACCCTGGATGCTCAGCATCGCCGCGCTGGCGCTGGCCTTCACCTGGCTGAAACCCGATGGCCTGATCATCGCGTATCTGCTTTCGATGGTCGCTGCCGCCGCTGCCTCGCTATGGCCGGCGCTGCGCAGTTTCGGCTTTGTCGGCCACTGGCGGCCGCATCCGGGCACTCTGTGGGCGCTGGCGCGCAAGAATGTGCCACTGGCCGGCGCCGATATCGCCGAATGGGGCGCGCGCCGCCTCGATATCTTCATCCTGGGGCGCTTTGCCTCGCCGGAAATCGTCGGCATCTATTATGTCGCGCAGCAGATTGCTTCGCTGCCGCAGCGCCTGAAATCCAGTTTCGACCCGATTCTCGCCCCCGTGCTCACCACCAATCTTGCCGCGAACCGCATCGACAAGGTGGCCGGCCATGTCCGCCAGATCAGCTTCTGGGTCGGCTCGGCCCAGCTCGGCGTCGTCCTGGCGCTCGGCATGACCGGGCGCGCCGGCATGGGGCTGTTCGGGCCGGTCTTTGCCAGCGGTGCGGCAGTTCTGGTCGCGCTGCTCGTCGCCGAACTGCTGGCGGCGCAAGCCGCCGTCGCCGAATCGGCGCTGATCTATGTCGCGCGCCACCGCAACCTGCTGTGGTCGCTAGCTGGCATCGGCGTGCAGATCGGTGTCAGCCTGATCCTCGTGCCGATCTATGGCGGCGTCGGTGCGGCCGGCGGGCTGGCGGTCTCGGCGCTGTTCCTGTCGGTGGCGAAATCGCGTTTGCTCGCCAGCGTGCTGGGCCATCCGGTGGCGGGCTGGCGCTGGATCATGGTCATCGCCGCCATCCCGGCCTTTGCCGCCGGCCTGTTGTTCATGCGGCTGCCCGAATGGTTCCAGCTGGCGCTGGGCCAGTTCCTGATTCTCGGCATCTTCTGCGGCATCATCTGGCGTTTCGGCTTCAAGGGCGCCGATCGCCTGCTGTTCGCCCGCCGGCTGCGCGGTCAGGATGCCGCACTGCCGCTCACCCCCACGCTTTCACCCGGAGGTCCATGACCATGTTCGACATCACCGCATCCCGCCGCAGCCTGCTCGGCGGTGCCGCCGCCGCTGGCGCGCTGACCCTGCTGCCAACCGCCGCCAATGCCGCTGCGGGGGCTGCCACGCCGACCGGCGACCCCAAGCTGGCGGCCGCGCTGAAAGTCATCGCCGACGCCATTCTGCAGCGCAGCCCCGAAACCGCCACGCTGCTCGGCGTCGATTCCGGCGCCAACGCAAGCCTTGCCGGCAAATTGAGCGACATCACCCCCGCCGGTGAAGCCGAAGATCGCCGCGTCTATGCCAACGCCCGGCAGCTGCTCGCCGGCATCCCGCGCGCCGGGCTGCAAGGCTCCGACATCAACAATTATGATTCGGCTGCATGGGCGATGGGCGTCGCCGGCGAAGGCGAACGCTTCAAGTTCGGCTTTACCGGCACCAGCGGCGGCATCCCCTATGTCGTCAGCCAGCAGAACGGCACCTACCAGCAGGCCGCCGAATTCCTCGACAGCTATCACCGCATCGAAAATGCCGCCGGTGCCGACGCCTATCTCTCGCGGCTCGAACAGGTCGGCCCCAGCATCGATGCCGAAACCGCCCGCATCACCGCTGATGCCGCCAAGGGCGTCATCCCGCCCGATTTCATCATCGCCAATATCCTGGGCCAGCAGGCGCAACTGCGCGGGGTCGCAGCATCCGAGTCAAAGTTCGTCACCTCGGTGGCGACGCGCAGCGCCAAGCTTGGCCTGCCCGACCCGTCGGCGCGCGCCACCAAAATGGTCGAAGCCAGCATCTACCCGGCGCTCGATCGCCAGATGGCGGCGCTGAAAGCGCTGAAGGCCAACAGCGACGCCGGCGTGTGGAAGCTGCCGGATGGTGCCGCCTATTACCAGTTCCTGCTGAAAAGCCAGACGACGACCAGCCTGACCGCCGCCGAAATTCATGCCACAGGCGTCGAGCAGAATCGCCTGATCGAAGCGGAAATGGACAAGATCCTGCGCAGCCAGGGCCTGACGCAGGGCAGCGTCGGGGATCGTACCGCCGCGCTGACCACCGACGCGCGCTTTGTAAAGCCCGACAGCGATGCCGGCCGCGCCGCGGTGATCGCCTATGTGCAGGGCCAGATCGACGCCATTCGCCCGCGCATGGGCCGCCTTTCGAAACTGGGGCTGCGCGCCGATGTGCAGGTCAAGCGCGTGCCGGTCGATATCCAGGACGGCGCGTCATTGGGGTACATGAACTTCGCCAGCACCGACGGCAAACGCCCCGCCATCTATTACATCAACCTGAAAAAGATGGACACCTGGCCGACCTGGACGCTGCCGTCACTGACCTTTCACGAAGCCATTCCCGGCCATGCCTGGCAGGGCGCGTACCTGGCCGAACACCCCGAAGCGGTGGCGCCGACCGCGCAGCTGATCGGCTTCAACGCCTTTATCGAGGGCTGGGCGCTGTATGCCGAACAATTGGTCGATGAAGACGGCTATTACGCCAACGATCCGTTCGGGCGGCTGGGCTATCTCAACGCCCAGCGTTATCGCGCTGTCCGCCTGATAGTCGACACCGGGCTGCACGACCTGCGCTGGAGCCGCGACAAGGCGATCGACGTCATGGTTGCCAACACGGGCCGCGCCCGCCAGGCGATCACCAGCGAGATCGACCGCTATTGCGCCAGCCCCGGCCAGGCCTGCGGCTACAAGATCGGCCACAACGAAATCCTGAAGCAACGCGCCCGCGCCAAGGCGCTGCTCGGCCCGAAATGGGACGTGCGGGATTTCAACGACGCGCTGGTTTCCACCGGCGGCGTGCCGCTGACGGCGCTGCCCGGCGTGGTCGACCGCATGGTGGCCAAGGTGAAGGGCGCGTAACACCTCTCCCCCTGCGGGCGAGGTCGAGAGGCGCGGCTTCGCGGCCCGGGTGAGGGGGTTGCTTCTCGATATCGGAGGACCCCTCACCCCGCTCGGCCAAGCGGCCGATTCGCCCTCTCCCGCAGGGGAAGAGGGAAGACTAAACCGCGCATTTCCCGGCGCCCGGGCCCTTCACGAACCGCCCGGCCGCCGCCCCCGTCGGCTCGCCGTTCTTCAGCACCTGGACGCCGTTGACGAACACATGTTGCATGCCGGTCGCGAACACCTGCGGCTTCTCGAACGTCGCATGGTCCGCAATCGTCTTGGGATCGAACACCACTACATCGGCGAAGTTCCCGGCCTTCAGCGCGCCACGGTCCTTGATGCCCAGATTCTGCGTCGGCAGCGCCGACAATTTGCGCACGGCTTCAGCCAGCGTGATCGCCCGTTCGTCGCGCGCATATTTGCCCAGCACCCGGGCAAAATTGCCATAGGCGCGAGGGTGGGTGGACGACAGCAGGAACGGCCCCACCGGCGCCTGCGCCTCGGCATCGGACCCAAAGCTGACATAAGGCAGCTTCAGGAAATCGCGGACATTGGCCTCGTTCATCTGGAAATAGGCGACCTGCACGCGGCTGCCATCCTCGATGACGAGGTCGATGGCGGTGTCCTCCGGGCTCTTGCCGCGCGCCCGCGCCACCTCGCCCAGCGTCTTGCCGGTCAGCGGCTTCAGCGCCGTGTTGCGGAAGCCCAGCAGCAGCACCTTGTCGGCCGACCCCGATTGTTTCAACGCATTGGTCTCGCCGGCCGGCGGCTTGGCCATGTCGGCCAGTACGCGCGCCCGAACGGCGGGGTCCTGCATCCGCGCGACCCAGGCCTCCACGCCGCCGGCCTGCACCCACAACGGCATCGAGGCATCAAGCCCGGTCGATGACGCCGGATAGGTGTACATGTCGGCGGTGATGCGCAGGCCTTCCTTGCGCGCCGCCTCGATCTTGCCGACATAGGCGGCGAACTTGTCCCAATTGCCGGCGCCGGCCAGCTTGATGTGCCAGATCTCGGCCGGCCCGCCCGATTCGCGCGCAATGGTGATCAACTCGTCCGCAGCCTGCAGAACGCCATCGCCCTCGTTGCGGATGTGGCTGATGTACATGCCGCCGCACGCCGCCGACGCCTTCGCCAGCGCCACCAGCTCGGGTGTTTCGGCAAAACTCGCAGGCGCATAGATCAACGACGAACCGACCCCTAGCGCGCCCTCGTGCATCGCCGCCCGCACCAGCCCGGTCATCCGCCCCAGCTGCTCCGGCGTCGGATCGACATCACCCTCGCCCAGCTCGTGCACGCGAACGCTCGTCGCCCCGACAAAACTCGCCACATTGGGGGCAATGCCGCGCTGCTCCAGCACCGTCAGATATTCGCCAAGGCTGGTCCAGGTGACCGGGAATTTCACATCGTCCTGCCGCCGGAGCATCGCCTCTTTCATCGCCGGACTGAGCGGCCCCATCGACTTGCCTTCGCCCATCACCTCCAGCGTTATGCCCTGGCGCAAATCGCTTTGCGCCCGGCCATCGACGAACAGGCTCTCGGTCGACCAGGACAGCATGTTGACGAACCCCGGCGCGATAGCCTGGCCCTTCACATCGATGGTGTTGGCCGACTGCGGGGCCGGGCCGCGGCCCATCGCGCTGATCCGGTCGCCCGACATCGCTACCCAACCGGGATAAGGCGCACCGCCCGAGCCGTCATAGATGATGCCGTTGGTCAGCACGATCGGCGCCGGTATCGGCGTCAAGGCCTGCGCCAGCACCGGAGCGGCGCCGCCCAGCAGCAGTGAAATCAGAATGCGCATTGTCCGCTCCCCCATGTCGGGGGTCAGGCTAGGCGCGTTGGACGGTCGGTTTCAAGAGCGCGCGGGCGGGCGGCGAGGGTCACGACGGCGTGTCATCCCTGTACCTCGAAGGAATTTGGCGTTTCCGTTTCACCGCACTACAGCCGTTCGATCCGCGACGCCGCTTCGTCGAGGATGGCGGCGATATCAAGCTGCAGCGCCTTTTGCACCGCCTCGTCGCCGTCCGGTTGCGCCATCCGCGTCTGCAACACGGTGTGGAGGTTGCGCATGGCGCGGCGAACCGGGCCGATTTCCGGGCGGGTGTTGAGCTTGGCGAGATCCTCCAGCCGGGCAACAGCCGCTGTCACCGCAGCGGCCTCGTCCGCCAGGATCTGCGACCCGGCATCGGTGATGGCAAACCGCTTGCGGCTGCCATCGGCGGTTTCGCTGACCTGGCCCATGTCGGCGAGCAGCGTCAGCGTCGGGTAGACCATGCCGGGGCTGGGCGCGTAGACGCCGCCCGACAAGGCTTCGATTGCCTTGATGAGTTCATAACCGTGGCGCGGCTCCTCCCAAATCAGCTTCAAGAGCACGAGCCGCAGCTCGGCGCTGTCGAGCACCCGGCCGCGCGGGCTGCGGCGTCCGCCGCCGGGGCGACCGCCCTCATCCTGACGGCCGAAGCCGCCCCAGCCGCCCTCGTTGATCTGGTCGCGAATTTTTTCGGCAAAAGCCTCCCAGCGGGGGCCGTGCCGGTGTCGTCTGAAGTGCATGGACTGCCTCCTTCTGTTTTCGATACGTTACAAGATATATCTTGGAATGAATTTGACAAGTCCAAAAAGAGTCTATTTTTGCGCCAGCGCCGCGACCGCCGCAAACAGTGGCAAAAGCGTCGCCGCCTCCGCCGTTCCGGTCAGCCTCGCCAGCGCCGTCGGCCCCGCCGTGCCGCCAAGCAGCGCCAGCAGCATCGTCTCGTCCGGCGTGACAAGCCCGCACCCCGGCCACCCGAGCGCCAGCCGCCGCGATGCCGACCGCGACAGACCAACCAGGATGCAGCGCAGCAGATGCTCGATACCCAGCCCCTGGTCGCCGAAATCCTGTTGCAGCGCGATGTGGACGGCATGGCAGCGCGCCGCGCCGATCGGCTGCATCAACGCCAGCCGCCGGATCGCCCACAGCAGGCGCGCGTCGACCGCGCCAAGCGCATCGACACGGTCGTGCGGCGCCGGCCCCGGAAAGCCGCCGCCGTTTTCATCAAATTGCCCGAACATCGTCGCTCTCCACCCAGGAAAGCGCCAGTCTATGCTATTGCGAGGCGTTCGCAATAATTATCTTGGTTGGCCGCTATTTCTGGAACGCCGCCGCAATATCCAGCTTCACCACATCACCGAGCATCGGCACGAAAAAGCCGAGGCCGAACTCGCTGCGCTTGATGCTGCCGGTGGCGTGAAACCCGACATTGTCCTTGCCGCCCATCGCCGCTGGCAGCTTGCCGGCGCCATAGAAGTGCACGTCGAGCGTCACCGGCCGCGTTACGCCATTGAAGGTGAAATCACCGGTCACCTTGGCGGTTTCGCCGCTGGTCACCACCTTGGTCGAGACAAAGCGCGCGTCGGCCGGGGTCGGGCCGAAAAAGTCCGGCTTGCCGCCATCCTTGCCGGGGCGCAGCAGATGCTGGTTGAGCGCCGCGCTGGCGGTGACGATCTTGGCCACCGGGATAGTCACATCGACCGTGGCCGCGCCGAGGTTTTTCGGGTCGATGACCAGCGTGCCGGTCACATCGCCAAAGATGCCAGAATAGGGCGAAAAGCCCAGGTGATCGAGCGTCCACACCACCAGCGTATGGTTGGGGTCGGCGGTATAGCTCCCGCCGGTGACCGCCGCGACACTGCGCGTCCCCGGCGTCTGGGCAAGCACCGGCGCGGACAGAAGAGCAAGAGCAAGCAGGATGGCGCTACGCATGGGACGACTCCAAAAACAGGATATCGCGACTAACCACGCCGGCAACCGCGATGGAACCCCGATTCGCCGCAATCAGGGACGCGGCGCAGCAGCGCGGCGAAGTCGATCGTTGATCGCCAACCCCAGCCCGGTTTCCGGCACCGGCGCCACCGCGATAATAGCCCTCCCGCTGTCTTCGGCGACGTGCAACAGCTCGAACAGCCGGGCGGCGGCTTCGGCCAGGTCACCGGCGGGCGACAGATTGGCATCCCCGGCTACGGTGCCAAATCCGATGTGGAATTCACCGGGAACAGCGGTCAGCGCCTCCAGCCGCACTGGCTGCCGCGGCGCATAATGCGAGGCGAGCATACCGGGGGCGATCACCCCTCTCCTGTTGACGCGAAGGCGTCGCCTGCGGCTGCGGGAGAGGTCGGACTCGCGCAGCGAGCCGGGAGAGGGGTCTTCCTTCGTCGCGAGCACCCCCCTTTCCCGGCTCGGCTGTGCCGAGTCCAACCTCTCCTGAAAGGAGAGAGGTAACACCACCGCCCCCGGCCGCAGCAGCTGCACCACCCCGTCCGCCACCGCGACAATCGTCGATTCGACCCCCGCCGCACACGCCCCACCATCGAGGATCAGCCCGACCCTATCCCCCAGCGAGTCCGCCACATGCGCCGCCGTCGTCGAAGAAATCCGCCCCGATGCATTGGCCGATGGTGCCGCCAGCGGCCCCATCGCCGCGATTAGCGCCTGCATCACCGGATGCGCCGGGCAGCGCACCGCCAGCGTTCCCAGCCCCGCCGTCACCAGTCCAGCCACCGGCGCCTCGGCGCGCAGCGGCAGCACCAGGGTCAACGGCCCTGGCCAGTGCGCCGCCATCAGCGCCGCCGCCACAGCGTCGATCTCCACCAGCTCTGCCGCCTGCGCCTCGCCCGCCACATGCACGATCAACGGGTTGAACCCCGGCCGGCCCTTGGCCTCATAAATCCGCGCCACCGCCGCCGCGTCATCGGCTCGCGCCGCCAGCCCGTACACCGTCTCGGTCGGCACAGCGACAATGCCACCGGCGCGCAACGCCGCCACCGCTGCGGCAATGCCGGCGGCGTCGGCAGCAAGGATGCGGCTTTTGTCGGTCATGCGCCCCGTCTATAGCTTGAACGTCTCAAGCCCAAGGCCCCAGCCCATGTACACCGCCCCCACCGCCGAACAGCGCTTCGTCCTCGACAGCATCGCAGATCTGCCCGGCCTTGCCGCACTGCCCGGTTTCGCCAATGCCACCCCCGATATCGTCGATGCCGTGCTCGAAGAAGCCGGCAAGCTGGCGGCAAATGTCTTCGCGCCGCTCAACAGCGTCGGCGACAAGGCGCACGCGAAACTGTCCGATGGTGTCGTCACGCTGCCGCCGGGCTTCATCGATGCATACAAGCTGTACATCGATGGCGGCTGGGCCGGGCTCGGCGTGCCCGAAGCGCACGGCGGCCAGGGCATGCCCTTCGCGCTTGCCGTCGCCGTGCAGGAACAGTTGACCAGCGCCAACATGGCCTTCGCCTTGTGCATGATGCTCAGCCAGGGCGCCATCGAGGCGCTCGCCGCGCACGCCAGCCCGGAACTTCAGGACATCTACCTCAGCAAGCTGGTCAGCGGCGAATGGACCGGCACGATGAACCTGACCGAGCCGTCCGCCGGCTCCGATGTCGGCGCGCTGAAATCCCGCGCCGAACCCGCGCCGGACGGCAGCTACCGCATCAAGGGCACCAAGATCTACATCACCTGGGGCGAACATGATGCGGCAGAGAATATCGTCCACCTCGTCCTCGCCCGCCTGCCCGATGCCCCCCCGGGAACCAAGGGCATCAGCCTGTTCATCTGCCCGAAATTCCTGCCCGACGGCACGCGCAACGACCTGCGCTGCGTCGGTGTCGAGCACAAGCTCGGCATCCACGCCTCCCCCACCTGTACCATGTCGTTCGGCGACAATGACGCCTGTGTCGGTTATCTGGTCGGTGCCGAAGGCGCCGGCATGCGCGCCATGTTCACCATGATGAACAACGCCCGTGTCCAGGTCGGCCTGCAGGGCGTCGCCATTGCCGAAGCCGCCACCCAGCACGCGGTGCAATTCGCCCGCAACCGGGTGCAGAGCGCCAAATTCGGTGGCGGCAGAGACGCTGTGCGTATCATCGAGCACGCTGATGTCCGCCGCACCCTGATGACCTGCCGCGCCCTCACCGAGGCGACCCGCGCGCTGGTCTATCTCAACGCCGCCGCGGTCGACAGGGCGCACGCCGGCGAAAGTTCCGGGCTGGCCGACCTGTTGACTCCTATCTCCAAGGCCTGGGCTACCGATGTCGGCGTGGAGGTGGCGTCGCTCGCCCTGCAGGTGTTCGGCGGCATGGGCTATGTCGAAGAAACCGGCGCGGCACAGTTCCTCCGCGACGCCCGCATCGCGCCGATTTATGAAGGCACCAACGGCATCCAGGCGCTCGATCTGGTCGGCCGCAAGCTGGCGCAGGATGGCGGCGCGCACTGGCAGGAACTGTTTGCCCAGATCGGCGACACGCTGGGCGAACTGACCGCGCATGCCGAACTGGCGGGGCTGGCGCCCTGGCTCGACGATGCGCTGTCCGCCACGCGCGCCGCTACCGTGTGGATGACCGGCGCCAACAACCCCGACGACATTGCTGCCGGCGCCACCCCCTATCTGCGCATGATGGGCATCACCATCGGCGGCTGGCTGCTGGCCCGGCAGGCGCTGGTCGCTGCAGCGCAGATCAAGGCCGGCGCAGGCGACCCGGCGTTCCTGAAGGCCAAGATCACCACGGCACGCTTTTTCGCGGAACAGGTCCTGCCGCAGGTCGGCGCCCTGTCCGGCCCGGTGACGCGCGGCGCAGCGACGCTATACGCGATTTCCGAGGATAATCTGGCGGCTTGATGGCCTCCGGCGGCTGGGGCCTCGGCCTCCGACCTGACGCGTAAAGTCCGATTCCGGGACATGACAGCCATTTGCGGCGAGGTTGCTGAACGGTGGCTTTGGTCGAGAGCCGCCGCTGGTATTCACCGCCAGACGCGCTCGTCGTGAATGGCGAGATTTTGCAACGCCGCGACGTCGACAACCTCGATACGGCGATAATGCAGCGCGATGATACCGCGAGCGACGAGTCCCGACAGCACCCTGCTCGTCGTTTGGCGCGAGAGGCCGCACATGGTGGCGAGATCGGCCTGGGAAAAGCCAAAGGCCGCCTGCCGCGCCTCGCCATGTACTCCCATGAGGGTCAGCAGCCGCTGCGCCACCCGCACTTCGCTGTCGGGCTGGGTCAGATTGGAAACGACAGTGGCTGCTTCTGCGAGCGTTTCGGCGGTGTTGATAGCGAAATGCCGACAATTCTCGGCATCGCGGGTCATCTCGTCGAAATCGGCCTGAGACAGTTGGAGGACGTGGAGCGTTGACCCCGCCATCAGCGACACCCAGCGCGGTTCGCGCATGAACGCTGTCGCATCACCCAGCCATTGCCCGGGCCTGACGACATTGACGATGGTATCGGCTGGCGGGACGCGGATCAGCATCTGGCCGCTGAGCAGGCCGAACATGCCGTTAAGGCCGTCGCCGTAATTGTAGAGGCTTTCGCCGGCTTCAAAGCTGCGCAGCCGGCTACGGCGGACGACCTCCTCCCGAAACATCATCGGCCGCCGCGACAGCCAGCCGTGGGTCGCCATCAGCTGCAGAGCTTTGGTCTTGTCCATAGCCAGTCCCCACCTGCCTGACCCCGAGTGTCGATAACGCGACAATCGCCAGGCGCCAAACTTGTTATCGCCGCAACCAGTCAGGGCCTTGCTGGTCCGGTTTGAGGGACGAGACAATGACGCAAAAGGTTATTGAAAGTCGCATTGGAGATCTGGCGCTCGACAATGGCTATCCGACGCCGGCGGCGGCAGCGCTGCTCTATGACACGATGGACTTTCACCGGGCGACGCAGGCCTATCTCTGGGCGCTGCCGGCGGTCGGGTTCAAATCGCTGTACGATGCCCAATGCAAGACGCTGGGTACCAGGAACGGCGATGTGCTGATGTACCGCGACCTCGCCGACAAGGCGGGGATGCTGACCCCCAATATCACGACGCTTTATGCCTTCAGCTTCTGGGATCTGGCGGCACAGGGCCCGCTGGTCGTCGAGGTGCCGGCCGGGCTGACCGCGGGCGGCGTGATGGACATCTGGCAGCAGCCTTTGTGCGACATGGGCCAGACCGGGCCGGACAAAGGCCAGGGTGGCAAATATCTGATCATGCCGCCCGGCCATGCGCCGATCGACGCGCCCGACCACCGGATTTTCCAGTCGCCGTCGAACCAGGTGTGGTTTGGCACGCGCGGCCTCGACCCCGACAAGGCGGCGGCCGAAGCGACGGTGATGCAGCATCGGCTTTACAGCTGGAACGACCGCGCCAAGCCGCCGGTCACGGGTTACAGCGGCGTTGATGGCCGGGCGTGGGAATCGGCGCAGCCCAATGACATCCGCTATTGGGAATTGCTCGCCGAGCTCTATGCGGACGAGCCAGTGACGCCGCGCGACCGCATGATGTTCGGCATGCTGAAGCCGCTGGGGATCGAGCCCGGCAAGCCGTTCAAGCCCGATGCGCGGGCGGCAAAGCTTCTGGGCGATGCGGCGCAGATCGGCGAGCTGATGGCGCGGACGGTCGCATTCGACAAGCGTATCGAAGGCTCTATCGTCTATCCCGGCAAGCGCTGGGAATATGCGGTGAAGTTCGAGCTGGATCAGGAAAATCCAGCCAGAACACGGGTCGAATTCGATGAGCGCGCCAGCTGGTTCTACGAAGCCATTGGTATGTCGACCGGGATGCAGGGCCGGGTGCTGGGCTTTGGCCAGGTCTATCTGGAGACCGCGCGCGACAAGGCGGGCAACTGGCTCGACGGCGGCAAATCCTATCGCATGCGCGTCGATGCCAATGCGCCGGTGCGGCAATTCTGGTCGATCACCCTCTATGACAATGTCGATCGCGGCCCGCTGGTGACGCCGCAAGGCGCCGCCGACATGAGTTCGCGCCGGCCCGACCTTGTCACCAACGCCGATGGCTCGGTCGATGTGTTCTTCGGCCCGGTGAAGCCTGAAGGCGCCACCAACTGGATCCAGACGCTGCCGGATCATGGCTGGTTCCCCTATTTCCGCTTCTACGCGGCGACCGAGGCCTATTTCGACAAGACCTGGCAGCTCAACGACATCGAGGAGATTTTGGCATGACCGACGTGACCCCTGCCGAAGCCAAGGTGATCGCCGGTGAGGCCTGGCTCTATGCCTTTGCGCCCGTGGCGCTTTACAACACCATGTATGCGCAGGCGATTGACACGACCTCGCCCTCCTATGTCGGCGGCTTCAACCGCTTTCGCCATTATGGCCGGCTGGCGACGCCCGATGACACGGATATCGTCACGCCGAACAACGACACACCCTATAGCTGGGCCTGGCTCGACCTGCGTGCCGAGCCAATGGTGCTCAGCCTGCCGGCCGTGCCCGAGCGCTACTACGTCAACCAGTGGTTCGACCTCTACACGCACAACTTCGGCTATACCGGGGTGCGGGCGACGGGTCGTGAGGCTGGCAATTACATGTTCGTCGGGCCTGATTGGCAGGGAGAAACGCCCGCGGGCATCACCAGCATGTTTCGCGCCGAAACGCACATCGTCGGCACCCTGACCCGCACCGGCGTCGATGGTACCGCTGACATCCCCGCTATGAAGGCGGTGCAAGCGCAGTATCGCCTCCAGCCGCTGTCGGCCTTTGCCGGCACACCCGCACCCGCGCCGGCGGCGATGCCCGATTGGCCAGTGTGGGATGAGGCGCAGGCCAAGGGGCTGGGCTTCATCGGCTATCTGAACACGCTGGTGCAGTTCATGCCGGTACAACCGTCGGAAGCGGCGATGTTCGAGCGGTTTGCGAAGATCGGCATCGGTGCGGGCCTCGGCTTTGACGAAGCCGCGCTCGATCCCGCGCTGCGCGAGGCGATGCTTGCCGGCATTGCCGAGGCGGCAGCGGCGTTCAAGGCGAAGGCGGCCAAGGAAACCAGCTCGGCCGCCATGTTCGGAAGCCGTGCAGAACTGGGCGCCGATTACATCTATCAACGCGCCTGCGGCGCGGCGCTGGGCATCCTTGCCAACACCAAGGAAGAGGCGTTCTATGCCAGCCAGCAGACCGAGCCCGATGGCACGGTATTGAGCGGGGAGCATGACTGGACGATGCGCTTTGCGCCGGGGCAATGGCCGCCGGTCAATGAATTCTGGTCGATCACCATGTATACCCTTCCCGAGCGTTTCCTGGTGCCCAATGCCATCAACCGCTATTCGATCGGCGACCGTACGCCGGGATTGAACCCCGATCCTGATGGCGGGCTGACGCTTTACCTGCAGGCCGAAAGCCCGGGTGCCGATCATGAGTCCAACTGGCTGCCGACGCCAAAAGGCCCGTTCTTCTTCGCCGCCCGCTTTTACGGGCCGAAGGCGGAGACGCTCGATGGCCGCTGGGTTTTGCCGCCACTGCTGAAGATTGGTTGAGCGGCTATCGACCTACTTGCAGCGCAGAACGTTAGCCATCGCGAACGACCGATGACGTGCCAGCATTATGCGTTCGGCAACGTCGCCACCATGGGCGTGTTGTTGCCAAACCGCTATTCTATGGGCGAATGGCGGCTGCTGGAAAAAGCAGACATTCCCAAGTCCCACGACCAAGATCCGCATCTGGGTCGGGAGCGGCCGTCTTGCGGCAAATCTAACAATAACAGTGCGGGAAACCGCCAGACCGGGATTCGCGGCATTCACGCCGCTGGGGACCGTATCCCAAAGATGTTCGCTGCCGGTTTTCATCCGGCCACAAAGGGGTCTGGGGCCAAGGCCGCAGCCGCCGGCGGCGCCTCAATCGTCCATCAGGCCGTCGATCGCATCCTCATCCCCCGCCCCCAGCACGCGTCTGGCCACCCCGAAATCATGTCCGGCGCGGGCCATTGCCGCCAGTTCGCGGCGCATGCGGACCGGGTCGGTGCTGGCGCCATCGCGGGCGAAGGGGCCGAAGCGGCGGCGGCGGGCAAAGGCGATGGCGGTAGTCAGGGCGGTTGCGGCGGCATCCTCGTCCGGGTCGGCGTCGATTGTCGCGCTGACGTCGTCGCGGCTTACGCCGGCAGCGGACAGCGCGCCGCGTACACGCCGTGCGCCAAAGCCGCGGGTGGTGAGGTCGCGGGCCTTTGATGCGGCATAGGCGCGATCATCGACATAGCCGAGGCTGGCGATCTTGCTGACCAGGGTTTCGATGTCAGGCGGGGTTTCGGGCGTCCAGACCCGTTCCCCCAGTTTGCGGGCGAGGTAGCGGCGCAGTTTTGCAGCGGTGGTGGCATATTTCGCGGCATAGCCGACCGCCATGTCCTGCAATTGCGCGGCGTCGATCGGGCGGGGTTCGCGGGGTTTGTATTCGCGAGGGCCGCGTTGTTTGCGGCGGCGGCCGGCCGGGGTTTCGTTCTCGCCGCCGCCATCATCATTCATCATGCCTTGTTTGTGCCATGATCGGGCCGGAATTTGAACTCCCCACGCTGCGATGAACAAAAGCCTTGGACATGTTGCGTCCGCCCTGGATGCCGGAAACCGGCGGTGCGGCGGGCGCCAAAGGGAGATTGTCGTTGGAAAACGACCTTGATACGGGGCGCATTGCATCGACGCCGACGTTCGATGACCTGCCGCGTCGCCGCGCGGCCTTTGCCACGCTGGGCGAAGCGCTCGATTATGCCGGCCTGGGTGCCAAGGGCATGAACTTCCACGATGCGCGCGCCGATCTGGTGCGGCCTTATCCCTATGCCGAGCTGGCGGCGGATGCACGGCGGCAGGCGCTGCACCTGTTGGCAGCGGGCGTGAAGCCGGGCGACCGCGTGGCGTTGATTGCCGAAACCGGGGCAGGGTTTGCCGCGGCGTTCTTTGCCGCCATCTATGCCGGCGCGCTGCCGGTGCCGCTGCCGCTGCCGACGAGTTTCGGCGGGCGCGAGGCCTATGTCGAACAGATTGCGACGCAGTTGCGCAGTTGCGACCCCAAGCTGGTGCTATCGCCCGAAGGGTTGTTCGCCATGGTCGAACAGGCGGCGCTTGGCCTGTGCCCGGCGCATGACTGGGCGGTATTCTTTGCCGGCGTGGCGCCGGTGGCCGACCTGCCGCAGGCGAAATCCAGCGATATCGCCTATCTGCAATATTCATCGGGCAGCACGCGCTTTCCGCACGGCGTCGCGGTGACGCACGAGGCGTTGCTCGCCAATCTCGCTGGCCATGCGCATTGCATGGAAGCGGGCGACGGCGACCGCGTCGTGTCATGGCTGCCCTGGTATCATGACATGGGGCTGGTCGGCTGCATGCTGGCACCGCTCGCCAACCAGATTTCGGTGGATTATCTGGCGACCGAGGATTTCGCGCGCCGGCCACTGAGCTGGCTGACGCTGATCAGCCGCAATCCGGGCAACACGCTCAGCTATTCGCCGACCTTTGGCTATGACATTTGCGCGCGGCGGATCTCGCCGTCGATCAATGTGCGCGAACGTTTCGACCTGGCGCGCTGGCGGGTGGCGGGCAATGGCGCCGACATGATCCGCCCCGAAGTCATGCAGGCCTTTGTCGATGTGTTCGCCGATGCCGGGTTCAAGGCCAGCGCTTTCCTGCCGAGCTATGGCCTCGCCGAAGCGACGCTGGCCGTCAGCATCATGCCACTGGGCGAAGGCATTGTGTCGGACCTGATCGACGAGCGCACCTTGTCGGGCACCACCGGCGGGCGCACCGATGCGCGCCAGCCGACACGGTTTCGCGCCATCGTCAATTGCGGCAAGGCGGTGCCGGGCCTGACCATCGAAATCCGCAGCGAAGACGGCACCATCCTGCCCGATCGCAAGATCGGCCGGGTGTTCGTGCGCGGCCTGGGCGTGATGGCCGGCTATTTCCGTGATGACGAAGCGACGCGCGCGGCGCTGTCGCCCGATGGTTGGCTGGACACTGGCGACATGGGATATTTGTCGAAGGAATCGATCTTCATCGTGGGCCGCGCCAAGGACATGATCATCATAAACGGTAAGAACCATTGGCCGCAGGATATCGAATGGGCGATCGAGCAGCTGCCGGGCTTCAAGGCCGGCGATATCGCAGCGTTTTCGATCACCACGCCGGGCGGCGAGGAAGCGCCGGCGGTGCTGGTGCAGTGCCGCACGACCAATGTCGACGAACGCAACATGCTGCGCGAAGCGATCCGCAACAAGGTGCGCGCCATCACCGGCATGACCTGCGTGGTCGAACTGGTGCCACCGCGGACATTGCCGAAAACATCGAGCGGCAAGCTGAGCCGGTCGAAGGCGCGCAGCCAGTATTTGTCGGGTGAGATTCAGCCATTCGACGTTGCTGCTTGATGCCTCCGGCGGGCAGGGGACTTGTCCCCTGCACCCCTTTTGAAGCCGATGCGAGTGCGCTCCCAAAATTGTCATCCCGGGCTTGACCCGGGACCCAGCTCTCTTGGCAAGAAAGAAGCTGGGTCCCGGGTCAAGCCTGGTATGACGGTTGAAGCGCGATGACCATCGCCATCACCGGCGCGACGGGATTTGTCGGCGGCAGGGTCTGCGCTCTCAGCCGGGTACCGGTGCGCGCGCTGACACGCCGGGCGCAGCCGGCCGCAGCCAATGCTGTCTGGGTCGCAGGCGATCTGGCTGACGCGGCAGCGCTGGCGACACTTTGTGCAGGTGCCCACGCCATCGTCCACATCGCCGGCGTTGTCAGCGCGCCGACGCGCGCGGCGTTCGATGCTGCCAATGTTGCCGGCACGGCAGCGGTGCTGGCCGCTGCAACCGCCGCCGGCGTGCGCCGTTTCGTCCATGTCTCCAGCCTTGCCGCGCGCGAGCCGCAGCTGTCCATGTATGGCGCCTCAAAGGCCGAAGCCGAGGCGCTGGTCATGGCCAGCGACCTCGACTGGGTGATCGTGCGGCCTCCGGGCGTCTATGGCCCCGATGATCGCGAGATGCTCGACATCTACAAGCTGGCGTCGCGCGGCCTGTACGTTGCGCCGCCGGGGCGCCTGTCGCTGATCCATGTCGATGATCTTGCGACCGCGCTGCTGGCGCTCGCCGCCGGCGGACCGTCACACCGGGTGGTGGAGATCGATGACGGCGCCGCTGCCGGCCATTCCCACCCGGAATTTGCCCGTGCCATCGGCATTGGCCTTGGCAAGCGTGTCCGCGTCATTCCGCTGCCCTTGTCGATGCTGCAGCTGGCAGCGCGCATCGGAATTTCCGCCAAGCTGACGCCTGACCGGGCGCGCTATATCGCGCATCCCGACTGGGTGGCGCGCGGCGGCAATGCGGCGTTGGCGGCCATCTGGCAGCCGCAGATCGATCTGGCGACGGGGATTGCCGACGTCATTGCCGGTTACCGCGCCAAGGCGTGGATTTAGACCCGAAACCGACCCTATCTGCACGTCCTTTTCGCACCGGGCGGCCCGCTGGGGGCGTCGGCGCGATTGCCCAGGCCCAAGGGCCTGCGCTGCCCGCACCTTCTGCCCAGCGAACCACCCGGCACGACCTTGCCGTGCAGATACGGTCGGTTTCGGGTCTAGCCGACCAGCGTCTGCGCCAGGAACGCCAGGAATGTCAGGATCAGCCCGCCCATGAACACCCGGTACGCCCAGCCGAGATATTTATACTTCTTGTGCCGCAACACCAACCCCAACTGGTAGGCATCGCGCGCCATCGCCCGGCGGATCAGCAGGTCATCGGCATCGATTATGTCCATCGCCGCGATGAACTCCTCCTCGCGCATAGCGGTAAACGCTCCGAAGAACAGGATGTTCGTTGGCATCACCGGGCCTGTTCGCTTGCTGCTGCCGATCGCCGGCACCACCGCCAGCATGCACAGGATCGCCGCCAGACCCGCCGATGCCGCCAGCACCAGCATCGGCAGCGTCATTGCCTCGTCGGTCCTCACCACCAGCGCAAAGATCACCGAATTGACGCCGATAAGGATATTGGCCTTCTGGTCGGCCATCGACGACAGCGCAATATGATGCCCCTGCATGGTGCGCAGCATGTGCACGGCATTGGGATGCGATGGCTTGCCGCAAGGCGTAACCTCTGCCTGCGTTTCAAGATCGACCATTCGCTCCCCTTTACTTTGCCTCCCCGCCCGGCATCGGCCCCGCTTTGGCCATTTTGTGTTGGCAAAGTCAAAGCTCAGCAACAAACATGCAGCGCGTCCAGCGCCGCCGGGAGCCACAATGACGTCAAGCGTAACCGATCGGGCCGGCGTTTATGCCCGCATCATCGAACTCATCGCGCCGCTCAACCCCAAGGGCATCACGCTGGGCGAAGACACCAGCTTTGCCGGTGACCTGGAGATGGATTCGCTGACCGTCATGGACCTGGTCGCCAACATGGAAGACGAATGGGATATCGTCATGCCCTTGAACATGCTGCCCGATCTGGAAACCATCGGCCAGGTTGCCGATGCCGTGACGAAGCTGGTGGCCAAATGAGCGACCTGTTCTCCAAGTTCGACGCGCTCATGGCCGAGCGCGAAGGCGTCCTTGCCAAGGGCATTCGCGACCCGTTCGCCATTGTCATGCAGGAAGTGAAATCACCGACCGTCGCCGTGATCGACGGGCGCGAGACCATCCTGCTCGGCACCTACAACTATATGGGGATGACCTTCGACCCCGATGTCATCGCGGCCGGCAAGGCGGCGCTCGACGAGTTCGGTGCCGGGACGACGGGCAGCCGGGTGCTCAACGGCACCTACCAGGGCCACAAGGAGTGCGAGGACGCGCTCAAGGACTTCTATGGCATGGAGCATGCCATGGTGTTCTCGACGGGTTACCAGGCCAATCTCGGCATGGTCGCCACGCTCGCCGGCAAGGGCGATTTCATCATCCTCGACGCCGACAGCCATGCCTCGATCTATGACGGCTGTTATCTGGGCAATGCCGATATCGTGCGCTTCAAGCACAACAGCGCCGAAGACCTGGAAAAGCGCTTGCGCCGGCTGCCGCCCGAAGCCGGCAAGCTGGTCATCCTCGAAGGCGTTTATTCGATGCTGGGGGATATCGCGCCGCTGAAGGAACTGGTGGCCATTGCCAAGGCGCATGGCGCGATGGTGCTGGTCGATGAAGCGCATGGCATGGGCTTCTTCGGTGAGCATGGCCGCGGCGTTTACGAGGCCGCGGGCGTTGCCGATGATGTCGATTTCGTCGTGGGCACCTTCTCCAAATCGGTCGGCACTGTCGGCGGCTTCTGCGTGTCGAACCATCCCAAGTTCGAGATTCTGCGGCTGGTCTGCCGGCCCTATACCTTTACCGCGTCGCTGCCGCCGGCGGTGGTGGCGTGCGCCGCAACGTCGATCCGCAAGCTGATGCACGCCGGCGAAAAGCGCGCGCGGCTTTGGGAGATGAGCCGCAAGCTGCACGGCGGGCTGATCGCGCGCGGCTTCCGCCTCGCCACCGACTCTTGCGAAAGCGCCATCGTGTCGGTGCTGATGCCCGACCAGGAAACCACGGTGCGCATGTGGCAGGCGATGCTCGAGCTGGGCGTCTATGTGAACATGTCGCGGCCACCGGCGACACCGGCGGGTGTGTTCCTGCTGCGCTGCTCGCTGTGCGCCGAACATTCCGCCGAGCAACTGGAGACGGTTCTGGAGCGGTTCGCGATGGCCGGCGCCGCAGTGGGGTTGTTCGCCGAAGCTGCTTAAACGGGTGCAGGGCCCAAGGCCCTGCCCGCCGGAGGCTCTATATACCCCGCCAGCAAGTCGCCCATATCGACCTGCGCCTGCAACCGGCTGCCGAGCAGGAACACGCCGGCGAATTTGCGTTGCAGGAACAGCGTGTCCATCGGCGGCAGGTGCCAGAATTCGCGGTCGGCGGCCATTTCCATGCCGCGATCACGGACATCGGCGGCGAGGCGGTTGGCGGCGAAATCGAACGTCGGGGCATCGCGCATTGCGCCGAATGCGGTTTCGAACATGCTCACGATAGTCGCCTGGTGGCGCTGCGGCGCGTCGGCAGCGAAAAAGCCGATGTCGATCATCGCAGCGCGTACCGCGGCGGCATCATTGGCGTACCCGGCCTGCATCAGGCGGTGGTAATGGTCGGCGATGGCGGGTGCAAAGGCGCGCGTCGCACCGAAATCGAGCAAGACCAGCCGCTGCGTCGCCGGGTTCCAGCGGTAATTGGCGAAATTGGGGTCGGTCTGCATCAGGCCGAATTCGAACAGTTCGCGCAGCAACAGCGCGATCAGCAATGTCATGATGCGATCGCGGGTCGCCTGTGGTGCATCGCTGAGCGATTCGACCGCGACACCTTCGACGAAATCCATCGCCAGCACGTCGCTCGTGGTGAAATCCCGGTGCAGCGCCGGCACGACATAGGCGGGCGCGTCGGCGAGCAGATCGCCGAAACGCGCCAGGCAATCCGCCTCCCGCGCGTAATCCGCCTCTTCGTGGAGCTGGCGCTTGGCCTCCGTCAGCATCGGCGCAACATCGAGCTCGCGCGGCACCAGCCCCGACACGCGCAGCAGAGTGGCGACGTTGTCGACATCGCTGTCGATACTGCTGCGCACCCCGGGGTATTGCACCTTGATGGCGAGGTCGCGGCCATCGCGGGTGCGGGCGCGGTGGACCTGGCCGATCGAGGCGGCGGCGATCGGGCGGACGTTGAAGCGTTCGAACTTTGCCCGCCAGCCCTTGCCCCAGGCGCGGTCGAGCACCGCCTCAAGCTGTTTGGGCGGCATGTGCTGGGCATCGGCGCGCAACCGTCCGAGAATTGTCGCCAGCTCGGGCGGCAGCAGTTCGCCGCTGTCCATCGACAGCAACTGGCCGATCTTCATCGCGGCGCCGCGCAGATTGGCCAGTTGTGCCGTCACCCGGGTCGCGTTGGCGGGGGTGAGCAGCAAGTCGGCAACGCTCGGCCGCTTGCCGGCGGCGAGTTGCCGGGCGCCATCGGCGATCATGCCGCCGGCGACGCCGCCGGCCAACCGCCCGAACCCGGCGAGCCGCGACAGCCGCCCGCTGGGGATGGCGCGGCCTGGGTTGGGGTCTGTCATCGGCGGTTCGTAGCGGAAAGCATGGCCGACACCGCTGCGGGCCTTCGCCGCAGCTATTGATCGAGCGGCTTGACCGAAAAGCCGCGGCGATAGTTCATTACGATGCGCACCGGCGTCACGCCTGGCCCGAACGCCACGACGGTTTCGCTTGGCTTGGGCTTGGCCAGCCGCAGCCTGGGGTTGGCGGTAAAGCCGATGCCATCCGACCACACCGAGAGCTTGCCGTTGGTGTCGCGGTCGTGCAGCGCGACGATGACATAGGCGCCGGGGCCGGGCAGCGACAGACAGACGCTCATGTCGCCCGCCGCGGTCATCGGCACGTCATGGCGTTGCAGATATTTGCCCGATTCGAGATATTCGCCGGGCTTGCCGGTGTAGTTCTGGACGCGCAACTGACCTTCGCGGTCCTTAAAGCCATGGACTGTGACCAGTGCTGCCGTGCCAGCAGCGCCGGGGCGACAGGCCGCCGCCTCGGGGCCGAGCACTGCCGGCTGCGCGCGGCCAACCGCGGGCGCTGCCAACAGGCTCAAAAGAACAAGGCCTGCCGACACCGCCGACGACCGCTTCGAATTTGCCATGACCTTGCTGCTTCACCGGGCTATAGGGTTGTCGAACATGCGGCGATGACAGCCAAACATCGCATCATGTGCAACAATGGTGAAGGCTTGCGGCGAAACTTGGGCGCGGCAGTGTCGACATCAAGGGATCGGATCGCAAACCGCCTTGATCGCGCTTACCCGCTTTGACCGGTATCTCGCCCGGCTGATCATCGTGCCGCTGGTGGCATCGCTGGTCATCGCCGCGATGTTGCTGTTGCTCGACCGGATGTTGCGGCTGTTCGATTTCGTGATGAACGAGGGCGGCCCGGTCAGCGTCGTCTGGCGGATGCTGGGCAATCTGCTGCCGGAATATCTGTCGCTGGGCATCCCGATCGGGGTGATGATGGGCATCTTGATGGCGTTCCGCAAACTGGCGCTGTCGTCGGAACTCGATGCGCTGCGCGCGGTCGGCATCAGCTACACGCGGCTGCTCAGGGTGCCGCTGCTGTTCGCGCTATTCTTTGCCATGGTGAACTTCGGCATCGTCGGCTTTCTGCAACCGGTGTCGCGCTATGCCTATGAAAATTTGCGCTTTGAACTGCGATCGGGGGCGCTGGGCGCGTCGATCAAGGTGGGTGAATTCGCGGTGCTGGGCAAGGGCATGACGCTGCGGGTGGAGGAGAGCAAGAACCAGGGTGCCGACCTGCGCGGCCTGTTCGTGCGCGCCGAAGGCAAGGACGGTCAGAGCGTCGCGGTAACGGCTGCGCAGGGCACGTTCCTGTCGACCGACGACCCTGATGTCATCCTGCTGCGCCTGAAGAACGGCACGCTGGTGCATTCCGCCACCGCCGATGGCGTGCCGCGCGTGCTGTCGTTCGACCAGCATGATTTGCCGGTCAACCTGCCGGCGATGAGCAATTTTCGCAAACGCGGCGAGGGCAATCTGGAAAAGACCCTGCCGGAACTTGGTAGCTTGCTGCTGAACAAAAGCGCGACGCCCGAAGCACGCCGCGATGCCAGCGCCACCTTCAACCGCCGGCTGGTGCAATGCCTGGTGATGTTCATCCTGCCGTTCCTTTCGGTGGCATTGGCGGTGCCGCCGAAACGCTCGACCTCGGCGCTGGGGGTGTTCATCAGCCTGATCGCGCTGGTGACGTTTCACAAGCTGACCGAATATGGGGAACGCATGGCCAGCCTGGGCCGGGTCGACCCTGTGATGGCGCAATGGGTGCCGTTTATCGGCTTCATCGCCCTGTCGCTGTGGCTGTACCGCATCCTCGCCACCAAACCGGGGGGGCAACCGATCGGCGCGCTCGATCGCTGGTTTGCACAGATCGGCGCGTTCGTTTCCGGGTTGGCGGCACGGCTGGTGCGGCGCGAAAACTGGCGCGACGACGCCTTGTCGGCGGGTTGAGAGTCATGCAGCTTTTCCCCTCCAGAACCATCGCCTGGTACACCGCCAGGATGTTCCTCGTTCGCTCGGCGGCGTTCCTGATCGGGCTGGTCGTCATTTTGGAATCGCTCGACCTGCTGGGCGAATCGGGCAAGATTCTCGCGGCGGCCGGCAATGGCGAGGCCGATCTCTGGGTCTATGTCGGCCTGCGGGTGCCGCAACTGGTGCAATTGTTCCTGCCGTTTTCGGTGCTGCTGGCGACGCTCGTTACGCTGGCAACGCTCAACCAGAACAGCGAGGTGGTGATTTTCAAGGCGGCCGGGGTTTCGGCGCACCAGATCCTGGCGCCGTTGTTCATCGCCGCGCTGGGCATCGCCATCGGCAATTTCGTCTTCAACGAACGCGTCACCACCCGCGCCACCCAGACGCTGAAGGTCTGGCAGGAGAATGAATATCGCAAGGTACCGACGCAAAAGCTTGCCATCGCCGAAAGCTGGGTCCGCGGCGGTGACGATCTGTTTCGCGCCACCGGCGTCAGCGGTCTGGGCGATGCCACGGTGCTGCAGGGCGTCACCATCTATGATCGGTCCGATAATCGGCTGGTCCGAATCGTGATGGCCGACAGCGCGCGCCCGGCCGCCGATGGCTGGCGCTTGACGACGGCGCGGGTGTTCGATGTGGCGCGCGGCACGTTGACGGCGTTGCCGAGCCTCGATTTCGCCAGCAGCGTGGTGCCTCGGCAGTTTACGACTACCAGCATCAACCCGGCCTGGATTCCGCTGTGGGACCTGTGGCCGCAGATTGCCGAGCAGCGTGCCGCCGGAAAGCCCGTCGATACGCTGGTGGCTGCGGCCTGGCACAAGATTTCCGGGCCGCTGTCGACAGTGCTGATGCCGTTGCTGGGTGCGGTCGCGGCCTTTGGGCTGGCGCGGTCCGGCCGGCTGTTCGTGCGTGCCGTCATCGGCATGTTCCTGGGCTTTGCCTTTTTTGTTGCCGACAACTTCATGCTGGCAATGGGCAATTTCGGTACAGTGCCGCCGTTGATGGCGGCCTGGGCACCGTTTCTGCTGTTTTTGCTCATCGGCGAAGCAGTGTTGATTCGCACCGAGGAATAGCGGCCGGCGCCGCGTCCGAATTTGGCCGCAATGCGCCGATAAGCGCTTGGTGATGATAAATCTCGTGCCCGCGAACCGCTGACGATCATGGCCGGGGGTCTTTCCATCATCGCGGTCACCACCGCTGCCGATCGGGCGCGCTTTATCGAGCTGCCGTACCGGCTTTACGCCAATGATCCCAATTTCGTGCCGCCGCTGCGCACCGAGGCAGCGGCGCTGATCGGCGGCATCAAGGGCAACCCCTGGTTCGAACATGGCCGGGCGCAACTGTGGCTGGCGCTGCGCGATGGCGAGGTTGTCGGCCGCATTTCGGCGCAGGTCGACCAACTGGTGCTGAAACACGTCGGTGCCGGCGTCGGGCACTGGGGCATGTTCGAATGCATCGATGATGCCGCTGTCGCGCGTCTGTTGCTCGATACCGCCGAAGCCTGGCTGCGCGAACAGGGCATGACCCGCGCGCAAGGGCCGTTCAGCCTGTCGATCTGGGATGAACCCGGGCTGCTGGTCGAAGGGTTCGACACGCCGCCGACGGTGATGATGGGCCATCACCTGCCCTATTATGCACGGATGATCGAGGCGCAGGGCTATGCCGGCGTCAAGGACATGCACACCTGGGGATTGCGCATCGACCAGCCCTTTCCCGAGATTGTCCAGCGGATCGTCGCCGCCAGTGAACGCAACACCAAGCTGAAAACCCGGCGGGTCGACAAATCGCGCTTTGCCGAGGAAGCCGCGCTGATCCTCGACATTCTCAACGACGCGTGGTCGACGAACTGGGGCTTTGTGCCATTGACCCCCGCCGAAGTCGTCTTTGTCGGCAAGAAGCTGAAACCCATTGTTTTCGAGGACCTGATCCGCATCGCCGAATATGAAGGCGTTCCGGTCGGCTTCCTGATCGCGCTGCCCGATATCAACGAACTGACGCGCGACCTGGGCGGGCGGCTGTTCCCGTTCGGCTGGGCGAAACTGTTGTGGCGGTTGCGCAAGCCGCAGGTCCGCCGCATCCGGGTGCCGCTGATGGGCATTCGCAAGACGTTGCAGGGCCACCGCGTCGCGTCGCTGATGGCGTTCCAGATGATCGAATATATCCGCCGCGATGCCGTGGTGGCCTATGGCGCCACCGAGGGCGAAATCGGCTGGATTCTCGATGACAATGGCCCGATGCGATCGATCGCCGACGCCATCGAAAGCAAGGTGACGCGCACTTATCGGGTGTTCGAGCGCGCGCTGTGATCGGGCTTATCGCAGGCTGACCCACACCGGCGCATGGTCGCTGGCCTTTTCGGCGCCGCGCGCCGCTGTATCGACGCCGGCATCGACCAGCCGGTCCGCCGCCGGCGGCGACAGCAACAGATGGTCGATGCGAAAGCCGTGATTGCGTGCCCAGGCGCCGGCCTGATAGTCCCAATAGGTCCAGACTTGGCCGCCGGGATGGATGGCGCGGATCGCGTCGGTCCAGCCCTGCCATAGCAAGCCGCGATAGGCGGCGCGCGATTGCGGCTGCATCAACGCATCGGCGGCCATGGCTTCGGGCCGCCAGACATCGTCGTCGTTGGGGATGACATTGTAATCTCCGGCCAGCACCACCGGGCCGCCGCCCGCCAGCAGGGTTGCTGCATGCGCCTGCAGCCGCGCCATCCACGCCAGCTTGTACTCGAACTTGGGGCCGGGCAGCGGGTTGCCGTTGGGCAGATAGATCGACGCCACCCGAACGCCGCCGACATCGGCCTCCAGATAGCGGGATTGCTCGTCGGCATCGTCGCCAGGCAGGCCGCGCCGGGTTTCGGTCGCCGGCTCCCGGCTGAGAATTGCGACGCCGTTGAAACCCTTCTGGCCATGCACAAGACAATGGTAGCCGGCCTCACGCAGCGTCTCGACCGGGAAATTGTCGGTCTGCATCTTGATTTCCTGCAGACAGGCGACGTCGGGCGCGGTGGCGGCCAACCATTCGAGCAGCCGCGGCAGGCGGGCATTCGTGCCGTTGATGTTGAAGCTGGCGATACGCATCCAGCTACACTAGCGGGTCCGGCGTCGCCCGTCCAAACCCGTTTCGTTGGTGTGGTACGGCTTAGCCGCTGTGGCGATAGGCCGTCGGCGTGACTCCGATGTGCTTGCGAAAACTGGTGGCGAACTGGTTGGGGCTGGCAAAACCACAGGCACGCGCCACGTCGCGCACCGGCAAGTCGCCCGATCGCAGCAGCCGCCGCGCCGCCGCCAGCCGGGCGCGGGTTAGCCAGGCGTGCGGCGGCAGGCCGGTGGTTTCCCGAAAGGCCCGGCACAGGTGAAAGCGGCTCAGCCCGGCGACCTGCGCCAGTTCGTCCAATGTCACTTCCTGCGCCAGATTGGCCTCGATATGCGCCTTCAACCGCGCCAGGGTGCGCGGCGCCAGCGCATTGCGGGCGCGCGGCGTGCTGACCGACAGGGTGGACCCGGCCTGCACCAGCCGCGCCAGCAGCGCTTCGAACCAGCTGTCGCGCGCCAGCCGGCCATCTGGCCCGGCATCCAGCGCCGGATCTAGCATTGCCTGCAACAGCGCCGCCACCAACGGGTCCTGCCAGCCGACCTGCGGCACCAGGCTGACACTGCGCGGGTCGCGATCGAAGGTGTCACGCACCGTGCGCTCCAGTCGGCGCGGTGCGATGTACAAATGGGCATATTCGATGGGGCCGTGCGTCAGCCAGCGAAAGGCGGATCCGGCGGGCACCACGGTCACCGACCCGAGCGCGACGTCGCGAGCGATGGCCACGCCATCGCCGGTGCGCCGGACACGCTTGGCGCCGCCGAGATGCTGGGCGAGATAATGATGATCGAGCGGCGGCTGTTCCATGGCGGCGGCCGTACCTCGCCAGCTGCGCAGCAGGCCGCCATCCAGCCCGCGCAGCGGCGGCGGCGCATCGGCGAGCGTCGCGCCCCATTGCTGCGGCGTCAATGCGCCGCTTCCTTGCGCCGGCGCCGCCGCGCCGGCAGATGATTCGGCAGTGAAGCTCAGGCTCACCAGCGGGCGAACCTGGGCAGGATGATCCGCGCCAGTGTCGCCACCGCCGCCACTGCGCCGCCGTACCAGACCGCGACGTAGAACGGGTCGTCATGGTTGCAGTGAAAGGCAAAGACAAAGGCGCCGAACCCAGCCGCCGCCAGCCCGGCTGCCGCCGCGGTGCGTGCTGGCTGTGTCGGGGCGCCGCGCCGCATCAACACGCCCAGCGCCAGCACCATCGGCAGCGACAGCAGCGCGACATTGACCAGGCAATCGACGCCGTCCCGCCAGTCGAGCCGTGCCAGCAGCGCCGTGCCACCCGAAGCACCAGCATCGATCGCCCAGCCCAACGCCAGCGCGGCCGGAGCAGCGAACCCCAGGGCGCGCCACAGGGCGGACAGCCGGTGCGGTGTCGTGGTCGCCGGATCGAGCGAGACCAGCACGGCAGCGCCGCCGAGTAGAGCAACCAGCGCCAGGCTGCCGGTTTTCCACATGAACGCCGGCGCCATCATCGCCTCCGGCATGTCGGGACGCATGTCGCGCAGCATGACGAACAGCAGCAGTTCCGCCAGCATCAGGCCCAGCAACAGCCCGGCCTCGTGGGTCCAGCGGCGGGGTTTCACCGGGCCAAGATCGGCGATCAGCGCGTCTATCAACGGATCGGCGGGAGCAAATTCAGTCGGCATCGCGCGAACTTTCGATAATTTTGGCGAGGCGGCCAAGGCCGCGATGAATATTGACCTTGACCAGCGCCACCGATTGTCCGGTGCGCGCCGCAGCTTCCTCGATCGACAGTCCATCAAGCTTTACGAGGCGGATGACGTCGGCCTGCGCCGGCTTCAGCGTGGCCATCAAGCCATGCAGCGCAGCGGCGCTGGTCACCGCCGAATCGTGATCGGGCGTCGACAGCGTCTCGGGCAGTTCATCGGCCGCATGACGCCCGGCGATGCGCAGCCGGTCGATCCATTTGTAACGGGCAATGCCGGCGAGCCAGGGACCGAACGGCCGGTCGGGGGCATAGGTGTGGCGCTTGCTGTGAATGGCGATCAGGGTTTCCTGAACCGCATCCTCGACACTCGATGGCGGCAGGCGGCGGCTGAAATAGCGCAGCAGCCAGGGCCGCAACTCGCCGAGCAGGCGGCGATAGGGCGCCGCCTCACCGCGCTGGCCGGCCGCCATCAGGGCGCCCCAGCCATAGCGATCTTCGGGAACGGGAACAGTCATGGCAGCCATCAGCGTAGCCGTTGCGGCGCGCTGCGGAAACGCCAGCACCGGGGCTGCCGTGCCGATCATTGCGGAAAATGTTCAGCCATTGCGCCGGGCCCTTCGCATACAGATGCAAAGGCGGGTTCGGTGGCGGCGCGACGAAGGTTACAGTCGCCGCGCCGCCCGATTTCAATCGCCGGTCAGAATCTTGTCGACCAGCTGTTTCACCGTCGGGACAAAGCCGTTCGAATAAAACGGGTCTTTGGCGAAACGGAAGGCGCTGTGGCCGCCGAACATCAAATTCTGTTCGGTATCGCCGCCATGCGCAATATCCTGCAACGTCTTCTGAATGCAGAAGCTGCGCGGGTCGGCGAGGCGCCCGGTGGTGTTCGTCTCGTTGTCGGCCCAGCTGGAAAAGCCGCATTGCGACAGGCAGCCCATGCAATCCGACTGGTCCTTGCGCACCGTCGTCTTTTCCGCGGCGGTAACAAACACCAGCGTGTTGTCTGGGGTCTTCAGCGCCTCGGTAAAGCCGGCGCCGAACCATTCGCGGGCGCGGAGCAGGTCGTCGCGGGTGACATAATAGCTTTTGCGGCCAACCCCGACGTCGAGCAGATACTGGTGGTCGCCGGTCGCGGTGGTGGAAAATGCCACCTGGCGTTCCGATCGCGCCTCCAGGTTGCGCAGATAGCGGTTGCGCACCGCGCTGGAGTAAAACCCTGTCGGTGAGAATTTGTGCAGCAGGATATCGCCTTCGTTCAGCGTCATCAGCCGCTGCTTCCAGCCTTCGGGAATCGGGCTTTCCTGGGTCAGCAACGGCCGCGTGCCGAACTGGAACACGATCTGGCCAAGCTCGGGATTGTCGATCCAGTCGGTCCATTCGCGCAGCGCCCAGACGCCGCCGGCCATGATGATCGGCACCGAATCGGCAATCCCGGCTTCGCGCATCGTGGCGCGCAGGTCGCGGACGCGCGGCAACGGGTCTTGCGGCACGCGCGGGTCCTCGGCATTCGATAGGCCATTGTGCCCGCCGGCGAGCCAGGGGTCTTCATAAACGACCGCGCCCAGCCATTCCGAAGCTTTGGAATAGGCGCGTTTCCACAGCGCGCGAAACGCCCGGGCGCTGCTGATGATGGGGTAATAATAGACGCCGTGGTGCGCGGCGATTTCGGACAATTTGTACGGCATGCCGGCGCCACAAGTGACGCCGTTGACCAACCCTTTGGTGCGCGACAGCACGCCTTCGAGAACGCGCTGGGCGCCGCCCATTTCCCACAGCACGTTGATATTGATGCCGCCGAGGCCACGCGAGAGTTCGGATGACGCCATTTCATAGGCACGCTGCACCTGCTGCACGGCGCCTTCGATGGCGTATTCGACCAGTTCCTCATGGCGTTCGCGGCGGGTCAGCGCGCGATAGACCTGCGGGATGATGCGCCCGGTCGGATCGTAACTGTCGGCGTTGACGGCGGAAATCGTGCCGACGCCGCCGGCCAGCGCCCAGGCGCCGGATGACAGATGGTTGGTCGCAGCGACACCCTTGCCGCCTTCGACCAGCGGCCAAACCTCGCGGCCGCCCATGGAAACTGCCTTCAGCCCGTTCAGCATCATGTTCCGATCACAACCCGGACGCCCCCGCGTCCGCAGACATGGCTATAGTCCGATGCGGGAACAAATGCGCAAGAAAATGCAACGTGGGTGCGACATTGCGACGGGGTGGGACGTTCAGGCGGCGGGCGCTGCCAGTTCGGCGCGCCAGGCGCGCAGCGCAGCCTGCAACTGCCGCGACCGGGCGGCGGGATCATCACTGTCCGGCATCAGCTGCAACGGTTCGAAGGTCAACGCATCGGCACCATGGCGGGCCCAGGCCGCCTGCATGGCGCGATTGACATGCGCGCCGAGCCGTAGCGAAAACCAGTGCCGGTTCTGAATGGCGGCGAGGTCGGTTGCCTGGCCCAGCCAGATCTCGCCGCTAGGCGGGCAGCGGATGGCATAGACGCCCGCGGCGACGCTGCGGTCCTTGTAGGCGGCGATGGCGGCTTTTCGATCGATCGGCATCGTCTGTCAATATTATACCCGGACAATATTGACAAGCAGAGTTTTATCCGGGTAAATAATTCTCATGGATACGCAAACACATTCCCTCTTCGAAGGAAATCAGCGCATTGCGACCGGGTCGCTGGCCAGCGTCGCCGCCGGCCTCCATGCCGTGCAGGGCAGTGCTGCGGGGCCGTTGCTGGTGTTCCGCCACGCCGATGGCGCGGTCGTCGATATCGATATCCGGGGCAGCATTTCCGATGTGCTGGCGCGGTTGGGGGTGGCTGCGCCGGGGCGGGGGCGCCCGCGGCTGGGTGTGGTAGCGCGAGAGGTTACGCTGCTGCCGCGGCATTGGGAATGGCTGGCGGCGCAGCCCGGCGGCGCGTCGGTGGCGCTGCGCCGCCTCGTCGATGCCGCGCGTCGCGCCGGCGATGGCGAAAGCCGGGCGGCCCGCGATGCCGCCTATCGTTTCATGGCGGCCATTGCTGGCGACCTGCCGGGGTTTGAAGCGGCGGCGCGGGCGCTGTTTGCCGGAGATGCCGATGCTTTTGCCGGCCAGATTGCCGCCTGGCCGGCGGATATCGCCGCGACCATAACGGAAATTTCGGCGGCGCGGCCATGATCCGGCATATCGATCCAACGCCGGCGGCCGGGCTGGCGATGCTGCGGCGGGGCCGGGCCGGGCCGGTGGTGATGCTCAACCTGCTGCGCTTTCGTGCCGTCGCGGATTATGGCGCCGCCCCCGAACTGGCGCCGCCGGTGCCGATCAGCGGGGCCGCTGCCTATGATCGCTATGTCGCCCACACCCTGCCCTATCTGCATCGCAGTGGCGGCGGGGTGATTGGTGATTTCGATGGCGGCGCCTGGCTCGTCGGCCCGGATGGCGAACATTGGGACCGTGCCCTGCTGGTGCGGCAAGCCAGCCTGGATGCCTTCATGGCGTTTGCCGGTGATGCCGCCTATGGTGCCGGGCTTGGCCATCGCGGTGCAGCGCTGCTCGATTCGCGCCTGCTGCCGCTGCTGGGCCGCGCCGCCTGACCCGTGCAGCCGGGGTTCAGTTTGCGGTGGGCACGGTGGCACCGTCCTGCCGATGCACGAGATGGAGCCGATGTTGAGACCTGCCGCGCTGCTCGCCCTGTGCGGCCTTGCCTGCCTTTCGGTGCCGGCCCTGGCGCGGCCGCGCGGTGCCGCCGTGCTCGATGCGATCAATTTCGCGCGAACGCAGCCCCAGGCCTA
The DNA here is from genome assembly GCA_049318305.1 of Polymorphobacter sp. Lineage (GTDB taxonomy): Bacteria > Pseudomonadota > Alphaproteobacteria > Sphingomonadales > Sphingomonadaceae > Sandarakinorhabdus. The sequence continues at coordinate 1,187 of JBMOGO010000021.1, read as the reverse complement.
TGCCGACAGCCTGCGCGATTTCCGCCGGAATTATCGTGGCCGGCTGGTCGACCTGCCGGGAGAGAGGGACGATGTGATGACGCGCGAAGGCGTCGGCGCGGTCGATGAGGCGATCGCGTTTGTCGAACGGCAGCGTCCGTTGCCGCCGTTGCAAGCCGATCCGGTGCTGGCCGATGCCGCACGCGACCATGCCATAGCGCAAGGGGAACGCGGCGATGTCGGGCATGTGTCAGCCGATGGCGCATCGCCCGGGCAGCGGGTCATCCGTCGCGGTGGTGGCCCCTATATTTCCGAAACCATCGCCTATGGTTCGGCCGATCCGGCGACCGTGGTGCGCCAGCTGATCGTAGATGATGGCGTTGCCGACCGTGGCCACCGCGCCGTGATCTTCGACACGCGACTGGGCCACGCCGGGGCCGGATGCGGGGCGCATGCCGTTTACCGCGCGATGTGCGTCATCGACTTCAGCGCCGCCCCCGCCGGCCGGGCCAGCCGCCCACGCTAAACGTACGCCGGCACCGTGTTGAGACGGGACGCGCATATTGTCTCAGCGTGCGCCGCATCGCCGAGGTGCTGGCCACAGGGGCGGCCACATGTGGCGGTATCGGCCCCAGCCTTTGTGGATCAAAAAAGGCCGCCCCTTTCGGAGCGGCCTTCTTTCTTGATTTGGCAGGAAAGACCCACCCCCAACCCCTCCCTTGAAGGGGGAAGGGAGATCAGTCGCGCGGGCCGGTCAGGAAGTCCGGCAGGCTGCCGCCTTCCGAAGGGGCGTCTTCGCGCGGCGCACGCTCGGGGCGGGGGCCGCGGTCGTCGCTGCGCGGGCCACGATCATCACGACGCGGGCCGCGGTCATCACGACGCGGGCCGCGATCATCACGACCACCGCCATCACGGCGGGGACCACGATCACCGCGCGGGCCGCGATCGTCGCCGCCTTCACGCGGCGGACGCGTGTCGGGGATCTCCTCGCCGGTTTCCTGGTCGACCAGACGCATCGACAGGCGAACCTTGCCGCGTTCATCGACGGCAAGCACCTTGACCTTGACCTGCTGGCCTTCGGTTAGCACGTCCTTGACGACGGCAACGCGCTCGTTCTTGATTTCGGAGATGTGGACGAGACCGTCCTTGCCACCCATGAAATTCACGAACGCGCCGAAATCAACCATCGACACGACCTTGCCGGTGTA
>JBMOGO010000020.1:0-40030 GCA_049318305.1 Polymorphobacter sp. | reverse complement strand
TGGCACAACGGTTTTCGAGACCGTCCCAATCGACCACTCTGGCACCTCTCCTCAGAAAGCGCGTGATTGCTGTCGCAACCGGTCGAAGGGCGCGGCTATAGACGAGGTCGTGCCGACTTGCCAAGCCTTGATGACGCCAGCGCCGTCATGTCACATTCCGGTTACCCTTTCCGCGCGGCAATCCGTACCTATATATATTCGTGCAGCACGCAGCGTATGGCGCGCCGGGAAAGGTTTGACGCATGATCGGCAGAATGACGGGACGGAGCAACAGCATCGCCCAGGTGCCCAGCGAGGCGGCGACGCCCGCGACCTTCACCATCGGTGATGTCGTGCGCCACCGGCTGTTCCCGTTCCGCGGCGTCATCTTCGACGTCGACCCGGTGTTCAACAATACCGATGAATGGTGGAACGCCATTCCCGAAGGCGTGCGCCCGCGCAAGGACCAGCCCTTTTATCACCTGCTCGCCGAAAATGATGAATCGGCCTATGTCGCCTATGTCAGCCAGCAGAATCTGATCCTGGAGCCCGATGGCGAACCGGTGCAGCACCCCGCCGTGCAGCAGATGTTCACTGGGCTGGAAGATGGCCGCTATCGCCTGCGGCCGGAGATTCGCAACTAAACCCGCTTTGCCACCGCGATCGCCGCGCGGCAGCCGGCGCGGATGACCGCCTGCATCAGCGGGAAGGCGTTGGTGCCGCTGTACGCCGCCGCCGTGTCGCGGTGCTCGACTTCCTCGGCGCGGAAATCATCGACCATCGCCGCCAGTTCCGGGTCCGCCCCGGCGGCCAGCGCATCGGCCTGTTCGCCATAATGCTGGTCGATCACCGTTTCCACCGCCACCGTTGCCGCCATCGCCGCCTTGGGCCCGGGCAGCGCCGTCGCCGCGCCCAGCGCATAGCCGGCGACATGCCACACCGGGGCAAACACCGTCGGCCGCACGCCGCGGCGGACCATCAGCGCGTCGAACGCATCGAGATGCCGCTGTTCCTGCGCCGCCATATGGCGAATCTCGCCCGCCACCCGGCTGCGGCCACCCATCACCGCCAGTTGCCCGGCATAGATGCGCGCTGCGCCATATTCGCCGGCCTGATCGACCCGCACCATCGGGCGCGTATCGACCCGCGCGTCACCCGGCAGAACCCGCGTCGTCACTTCAGCCGCCATAATGCATAACCTCCGATCAGGGTGGAGCCGATCACGTTCCACCCTGCCATGGAAATGCCGAAAAGGGACCAGGCGATGGCGTCGCAGCGCACCAGCGGCTGCGCCATGATCTGGCTCATCACATCCGCCGACGTACCGGTCAGCGGCGCCGCCGCGCATGACGTGATGCCCTCCCACCAATGCTGTTCGACCCCGACATGAAAGGCAGCGATGCCGGCCCCCGCCAGCACCGCCAGCGCCGCCAGCGCCAGCACGGCGCGCGCATGACCGGTCGCCCAGGCCAGCAACGCCAGGCCGAGCGCCGCAACCAGCGCCCAGCGCTGCCACAGGCACATTTCGCACGGCGCCAGCCCGCCCAGATACTGGAACCCCAGCGCGCCGCCGAGCAGCGCCGCCGGGCCGACCAGCAGCAGCGCGGTCACCAGCCGGTCAGAGCGCATATTTCACCACCACAAAGCCGCCGACGAACAGCCCGGTCGCCACCAGCGCCAGCGAATGGAAATATTTGTCGATGATCACCTGCGCCGCGGCGCCATAGCGGCGCAGGATCAGCGCGACGAGAAAGAACCGCCCGCCGCGCCCCAGCAATGACGCCGCGAGCAGCACCGGCAGGCCCAACGAGACACTGCCGGCCGCGATCGTCGCCACCTTGTAGGGGATGGGCAGGAAGGCGAACGCCAGCATCCACAGGAAGCCGTTCTGCTTGATGCTGGCGGCAAAGCTGACGAAGCGATCCTCATAGCCATAGAATTGCAGCAGCGGCACGCCGATCGCCTTGAACAGCAGCGCGCCGATGGCATAGCCGAGCAGCGCGCCGGCGACCGACGCCGCAGTGGAGACCGCCGCATAGCGCAGCGATTTTTCCGGCCGCGCGATCGACATGGGGATCTGCATGACATCGGGCGGAATCGGAAAGAACGACGAATCGGCAAAGCTGATGCCCATCAGCCATTTTTCAGCCCCGGGCCCGGCGGCGCGCGCCAGCGTCCAGTCGTAAAGGCGGCGAAGCAAGGGGCTGTCCAGTCCTGATAACGGGCTATCGAGGGGGCAATAGGCGGGCGCGCGGGCCGATGCAATCAGCGGCAGCGAACCGTTGCATTTCAGGGAGAGCTTTTCGTAGGCTCACTGCGGCATTCAACGGTAGGGTCAGCGACGCAATAACTTAGCGTCCCTGTAACAGTGTCTAGCCGCCATACTGCGGGAGCATCCGGATTGAAGATCGTAGGCGCACTTTTCGTTCCGGCTGGCGCTGGAACAATTTGATAGCGACCGGTGTGGGGCCCTTGGTCGCAACCGGACACGACAGCGAAAATAAGAATAAGGAGAAAATTCCTTGTCGCATCCACGAATCAGATCTACCTTTTATTAGTTTCCACTCTCAGGCTTTTCTCAGTCATACGCTCCTTTGTGTTTTTCAACATCGAGAAAAGCCTTTGCTTTTTTCGCGGCAAAATCGAGATTTGATCGAATACGTGTAACGGCCGCATCGATCTCTTGGCTCGTCGCAAGATTTTCTGTCTCGCCAGAAGCTGCGAGAGTAGCCCCAATTTTGATTGCGGACGCCGAAAATTTTACAGGCATATACCCTCCATAGTCGGAACTCTGCGAAGCTGGTGCGATCGGATGGCCAAGTCAACCTGATGAGATCAGCCGACTCTGAAAACGCGCCAACCTATTTCTGCGCCACCGGTTTTCCCGCCGGCGTGGCATCGGCGGTCATCACCGGTGCCGGCGCCGCCAGCCGATCGAGCAGCCGCGTCGCATAATCCAGCTGGAAATCGATGACGCCCTTCTTCTTCAGCTCTTCCGGCGTGGCGATGAAGCGCGGGTCGGGCTTGGCGTCGCTCTCGACGATCTTTTCAGTGCCGTCCTTGATCTCGTTGATGAGATGCTTGCGCAGATCGGCCTCGCGCAGCCGCGGCCGGTCGGCGCGGGTGGCATCGCTCAACTGCGGCACCTGAATATCGGGCTCGATGCCGTTTTCCTGCACGCTGCGCCCCGAGGGCGTGAAATAGCGCGCCGTGGTCAACCGCAGCGCCGCGCCGTCGTTGAGCGGCAGCAGCGTCTGCACCGACCCCTTGCCGAAGGTGCGTTCGCCGATAACCAGCCCGCGCCGCTGGTCCTGCAACGCGCCGGCGACGATTTCCGCCGCCGATGCCGAGCCGCCATCGACGAGCACGATAACGGGCTTGCCGCCGGTCAGGTCCCCGGCTTCGGCATAGTAACGCTTGATGGTGTCCTTGGTGCGCCCGCGCTGCGACACGATCTCGCCGCGTTCGAGGAAGACATCGGAAATGCGCAGCGCCGTATCGAGCGAGCCGCCGGGGTTGGAGCGCATGTCGATGATATAGCCGGTGGTCTTGCCATCAAACTTGGCTTCGATCGCCTTGACCGCGTCGCGCACCTCCGCATCGGCCTTGTTGTCGAAGCTGGCGATGCGGATGACCCCGACATTGCCGCGCGTTTCATATTTGACGGCGCGAATCTTGACGACTTCGCGCTTCAGGTCGAACTGCAACGGCTTGACCGCGCCTTCGCGCACGATGGTCAGCTTGATCCGCGTGCCCGGCTCGCCGCGCATGCGGTCGACGGCTTCCTGCAGCGAGCTGCCATAGATCAGCTCCCCATCGAGATGGGTGATATAGTCGCCCGCCTTGATGCCGGCCAACATCCCCGGCGTGCCATCGATCGGCGCGATGACCTTGACGGCGCCATCCTCGATGCTGACCGACAGCCCCAGCCCGCCATATTCGCCGGCCATGGTCTGACGAAAATTCTTGTATTCGGCGGTGCCGAGATAGTTGGAATGCGCATCGAGGCTGGCGAGCATCCCCGAAATCGCGCCTTCGATGAGCGCCTTGTCGTCAGTCTTGTCGACATAGGCGGTGCGCACCGTTTCAAAGACGTCCATCAAGGCATCGAGCTGCTTGTAGGTGTCGCTTTCGCTGGCCGCACGCACTGCCGCTGCCACCGGAATCAGCGCCAGGGCGGCAGCGGGAACGGCGATCTTCCAATATGACGACATGGTTCGGCCTTCGGCAAACACGCTGGCGCCACGATAGCAGAACCGCAGAGCAGCGCCAGCCGCCCGAATCGCCGCAGTTGGGGCGACTGGACGGGCGGCACGCGTCGGCCTGCACGCGTCGGCCTGCACGCGCCGGCCTGCACGCGCCGGCCTGCACGCGCCGGCCTGCACTCGATTGTAACGGAAACCTGTCAGCCTGTGGCGCGTTGATAGCCCGAACCCCCAGCGGAGACCCGATATGCCGATGATCGAAACCGACGATGGCACCGCGCTGTACCTGAAGGAATGGGGCGATGGCCCGGCGGTAATCCTGATTCACGGCTGGCCATTGTCCGCCGACAGCTGGGACGACCAGGCGCTGGCGATTGCCAATGAAGGCTATCGCGTTATCGCCTATGACCGCCGCGGTTTCGGTCGGTCGGACCAGCCATGGGACGGCTATGATTACGACACTCTGTCCGATGATCTCGCGGCGGTGATCGAAGCCTGCGATGTCGAGGACCCGGCGCTGGTCGGCTTTTCAATGGGCGGCGGCGAAGTGGCGCGCTATCTGACGCGGCACAATGGTGGCGACCCGGGAGGCATTGGCGGCAGTGTGCGCAAGGCCGCGCTGATCGCCTCGGTGGTGCCGTTCCTGTTGCAGACCCCCGACCATGACGGTGCGCCACAGTCGATTTTCAACGAGATGAAGGCCGGCCTGCGCGCCGACCGTGCCGACTTCCTGAAGGGTTTCCTGCGCGATTTCTACGGTGTCGGCCTGCTCAGCCAGCCGGTCAGCGATGCGCAGCTCGAATGGTCGCTGCAGGTTGCGCTCCAGGCTGGGCTGAAGGGCACGCTGGATTGCGTCGATGCGTTTTCAGCGACGGACTTTCGGCCGGACCTCACCAGCTTCACCATGCCGACGCTGATCATCCATGGCACGGCGGACAAGACCGTGCCGATCGACCTGACGGCGCGGGCGGCGGCCGCCGCGATTCCGCACGCGCACCTGATCGAATATGATGGCGCCCCGCATGGCCTGCTGGCGACCCACAAGGACCAGGTGACGCAGGATTTGATCGATTTTCTGGAGGGTTGATCGGCCGGCATCCCGGGCTTGACCCGGGACCCAGCTTTCCAATGCAAGCTCGCCTAATATGCCGGGTCCTGGGTTACGGCCGGGAGGACTTGCAATTTTGTGCCATATAGGTTATATCGCGACTGACTTCCGCTCTTTGAAATCGCTTCACTCGCCCACATCCGCAAAAAACCGCGTTCTGTGTCAACATTGTCAACTTCCAGCCGTCTCCTCCGGCTCGGAGAAGGTGATGCGGATGCTGACCCATGCCCCGACCTGGGGGGTGCCGTTGATGCGAGGCGGCCGCACCCGGAACTGCCACGCCGCCTCGACGATCGATCGCGCCAGCTGCGACCCCGGCGGCGAATCGCCCATTTCGCGGCAGTCTTCCACCCGGTTGCGCGGCACAGTGCGGCAGGCGATGACCGCCCAGCTGCCCTTGGGTGCGCCGCGCTTGAGGTAAAAGGCCAGCTCCGCCTGGGTCGGCTCGCGCTGCCATTCGGCCTTGTACAGCGTCACCCCGCCGGGGCCTGAGCCGGGGCCATAGGCGGTTTCGCTGTCGCGGCTGTCGCCCGCCGTGCCGGCCGCATCGGCGAGCGCCTGTTCGTTGCGGACATTGGGCAGCTTGGTAATGTCGACGGCGTCGAACAGCTGTTTTTCGAACAGCGCATCGACCGGCGGGGTGACCGGCGGCTTGGGCGCCGGTGCCGCCTTGGGCGCCGCGGCACTGGCAGCACGCTTCGTCGCGGCCGGCGCCTTTTCCTTGGGCTTTTCGGCATATTGCAGCAGTTCGATGGCGTCGCGGATCGCCTTTGGCTTGGGGCGCGGCGGTGCAAGCGTCAGCAGCAGCAACGCCAGCAGGCAATGCAGCAGCAGCACGATGAGAAAGGCGGTGGGGCGCCGCCGATCCGACAGGAACACCGCCTGCACCGGTTCAGCCAGACCGGTGATAGGGATGGCCGGCGAGAATCGTCATCGCCCTGTACAATTGTTCCGCCAGCATGGCGCGCACCAGCATGTGCGGCCAGGTGGCGTTGCCGAACCCCAGCAACAGATCGGCACCGGCACGGGTGGCGGCGTCATGGCCATCGGCAGCACCGATGAGGAACCGCACCTCGCGCGTTCCGGCATCGCGCCAGGCGCCAAGCTGCGCCGCCAGCGCCTCCGACGTCAGATCCTTGCCGGTTTCGTCGAGCACCACCGTGCGCCCGCCGTCAAAGCGCGGCCACGGCGCGCTATCGCCGATTTCGGTGATGGTGAGCTCGCCGCGCAGCCGCTTGGTATAGCGGTCGCAAAGCTCTGCCTCGGGCGACGCGCCGATGCGGCCGCGCGCCACGATGCCCAGTCGCATCAGCCGAGCTTGCGCGGGTCGCCAAGCCCCGGGTCACGGGCATCGGGCATCGGCGCCGCTCGCGCCGCATCGGAAAGCGCCGCGGATCGCGCCGTATCGGGCAAGTCGGCCGGCTTGCCCGCATCAGCCAGATCGACCGGCCGCGGCGGCTCGCGAAGGTCGCCCATCTTGGGTTCGCCCTTGTTGGGTTCCGAATCGAACGCCCACATGCGTTCCAGATTGTAGAACTGGCGCACCTCCGGCTTGAAGATATGGACGATCACGTCGCCGGCATCGATCAGCACCCAGTCGGCGGTCGGCAGGCCCTGCACCCGCGCCGGGCGGCCAAAGTCGTTCTTGCACTTTTCGGCGATCTTTTGCGCCATCGATGCAACCTGACGGCCGGATTTGCCGCTGGCAATGACCATGTAATCGGCAATGCTGGTCTTGCCGGCCAGCGGGATCGAGACGATTTCCACCGCCTGGTCGTCATCGAGCGACTGCATCACCATTGTGTGCAGGGCTTCGATATGGGCATCGATGGCGGCCGCTGCGGAGGCAGCCACGGAAGGCGCTGCGGAGGCAGCCACGGAAGGCGCTGCGGAGGCAGCGACGGAAGGTGCCGTGGTGCCAGAATCTAGTTTCGTCAAAACGTCAGTCCAATCATCATGTTCCGGCCTTCAGCCGGGTCGCCCAGTCCGGATCGGCAGCGCGAATCGCCGTCGCCGAATGCGCCGTCTGGCGGATATCGAGGACGATCACCGCCGGCAAAGCCCACCGCGTCCAGTCGCGGCCAGACCCGACCGGACGGCGCCAGCGCCGCAACCACGCCATTGCCGGAGAGAGCAGAGCAGGCCCCATGTAGCGCGGACGCGCCAAAACGGCAATCGGCACCGCGCCGGCAAAGCGCCGCCAGCGATGCCAGCGGTGCAGGTCGGGCAGGATATCGGCGCCCATCAGCCAGATGAACGCTGCATCCGGCCGCAGCCGCTGCAACGCCGTGACCGTATCGACGGCATAACGCGTGCCGAGTTCAGCCTCGATGACCATCGGCCGGATGCGCGGGTGGCGCGCCGCCGCCATCGCCGAAGCAAAGCGCACCGCCAGCTTGGCCATGCCCTTTTTCGCCTTCAGCGGGTTTTGCGGGCTGACCAGCCACCACACCTCGTCAAGCCCGAGGACGCGCATCGCCTCCAGGCTGATATGCCGGTGCCCGGCATGGGCAGGATTGAACGACCCGCCGAGCAGTCCGATGCGTTTCAGGGCCGCACCTGCCCGGTGCCGGTGACTCGCGTCTTGTAGGTCGTCAGCCCTTCCAGCGCGACCGGGCCGCGCGCGTGCAAGCGGCCGGTGGCAATGCCGATCTCGGCGCCAAAGCCGAATTCGCCGCCATCGGCAAACTGAGTAGAGGCGTTCCACAGCACGATGGCGCTGTCGACGGCGGCCAGAAACCGATCGGCAACCGCTGCATCCTCGGCCACGATGGCATCGGTATGCGCCGAACCGTGGCGAGCGATATGCGCGATGGCGCCGTCCACCCCATCGACAACCGCCGCAGACGCGATGGCATCAAGATATTCGGTGTCGAATGTACCCTCGGCGGCTGCGCTGACACGCGCATCCAGCGCCATGACACGGGCATCGCCGCGCACCGCACAGCCGGCATCGAGCAGCGCCGCAACCACCGACCGTTGCACGCCCGGCGCCGCGGCGCGGTCGATCAGCAGCGTTTCCATGGCGCCGCACACCGCTGTGCGCCGCAGCTTGGCATTGACGACGATCGCCGCTGCCATCGCCGCATCCGCCGAGGCGTCGACATAGACATGGTTGATGCCATCGAGATGCGCCAGCACCGGCACCCGCGCCTCGGCCTGTACCCGCGCCACGAGCCCCTTGCCGCCGCGCGGGATGATGATGTCGATCAGGCCGTGCGCCGCCAGCATCGCGCCGACCAGCGCGCGGTCACCCGCCGGCACCATCTGCACCGCCGCCGCCGGCAGCCCGGCCGCCGCCAGACCCGTGCCGACGCATTCGAGCAGCACCGCATTCGACCGCGCCGCCTCCGACCCGCCACGGAGCAGGCAGGCGTTGCCGGCCATCAGGCACAGCGCCGCCGCATCGGCGGTGACGCCCGGCCGGCTTTCATAGATGATGCCGATGACACCGAGCGGCACGCGCACTCGCTCGAAATGCAGGCCATTGGGCTGCTCCCATGTCTTGATGACCTCACCCACCGGGTCGGCCAGCCCTGCGACCGTTTCGAGACCCGCCGCAATCCCGTCGATTCGCGCCGCATCGAGCGCCAGCCGGTCGATCAGCGCCGCCGAAATGCCCGCCGCCCGCGCCGCCGCGACATCCGCCGCATTGGCCGCCAGCAGATCGGCACGACGCGTTCTTATGGTCGCAGCGGCAGCGCGAATCGCTGCCGCCTTCTGCGCCGTCGTGGCCTGTGCCAGCACCGCCACCGCCGCCCGCGCCGCCGTCGCCATGGCGGTGATGGTGATTTGCGCGCTCACAGCAACACCAGATGGTCGGCGTGCACCATCGCGGCGCGCGGGGCATAACCCAGCACCACCCCCTGCGCGTCGTTGCGCAGGCCGCGAATCAACGCCGCATCGCCGGCATCATAGCCGGCCAGCCCACGCCCGATGACGCCGCCCGGCCCAGCCACAGCCACCACGTCGCCGCGCGCAAACTTGCCCTCCACCCGCGTCACGCCGGCCGCCAACAGGCTGTTGCCGCGCCGCAAGGCCGCCGCTGCTCCGGCATCGACCGTCAGCGTGCCGTGTACCGTCAGCCGCCCGGCCAGCCAGGCCTTTTTGGCGCGGGCGCCTTCACCCGCCACGAACACCGTGCCGCGGCCGCTTTCGGCAAAGCGCGCCAGCGGGTGCAGCGGCCGGCCATCGGCAATCGCCAGGTGAATCCCCGCGGCGCCAGCGATCTTGGCGGCCGCCAGCTTGGCCGCCATGCCGCCCGAACCCAAGCCCGAGCCGCTGTCCCCCGTCGCCATCGCTTCGATGCTGCGCGTCACCGCCAGCACTTCAGGCACCAGCCGCGCCGCCGGGTCACGCACCGGATTGGCGGTATACAGCCCGTCGACATCGCTGAGCAGCACGACTCCCGCCGCCGCCGCCGCCTGGGCAGCGCGCGCCGCCAACCTGTCATTATCGCCAAAGCGGATTTCGGTGGTCGCCACCGTGTCGTTTTCGTTGAGCACCGGCACCGCGCCGAGCGCCAGCAGCCGATCCAGCGTCGCTGCGACATTGAGATAGCGCCGCCGATCCTCGAGATCGCCGAGCGTCAGCAGAACCTGCGCCATGGTCATGCCGGCGTCCGACAGCAGCGCCTCCCACACCGCGCTCAGCGCGACCTGCCCGACGGCAGCCGCGGCCTGCGCATCTTCGAGGCTGGCGCGGCCACCCTTGTCGAGTTGCAGGCGCCGTGCCCCCAGCGCGATAGCCCCTGACGAGACGATGACGACCTGTTGCCCCGCGGCCCGGCGCGCGGCGATGTCGGCCACCACGCTCGCCAGCCAGTCGCGGCGCACCGCCCCCGCCGCATCGACGAGCAGTGACGATCCGATCTTGACGACCAGCCGCGCGCACGCCGCCGGCGCAAACCGCGCCGCTGCGTCCAGCGCCGGGACCGGCGTTACAGCGGGTTCCACGCTTGGAATTCCGCCTGCACCTCGCCGGCATCGCGCCCGGCGAGTTCGATGAGCGCATCGAGCGCCGAATCGACGCCGACCCGGGTTGCCGCCGACAGCACATGGACCTTCACGCCACTGGCCTTTTCCAGCGCCCGCTTCTTGGCTGCCAGCGCCGATGGCGTCACCAGATCGGCCTTGGACAGCGCCAGGATCTCGGGCTTGTCGACCAGACCGCCGCCGTAAGCCTCCAGCTCGTCGCGCACCGTCCGCCATGCCTTGACCGGCGCGGCAGCACTGGCATCGACGAGATGCAGCAGGACGCGGCAGCGTTCGACATGGCCCAGGAAGCGGTCGCCGATGCCAACACCTTCGGCCGCGCCGGCGATGAGGCCGGGGATGTCGGCCATCACCAGTTCCTTGCCCTTGTGGGCGACGACGCCAAGCTGCGGCTTCAGGGTGGTGAACGGATAGGCGCCGACTTTCGCCGCGGCGTTCGACACGGCATTGAGGAAGGTCGATTTCCCGGCATTCGGCGCGCCGAGGAGCCCCGCATCGGCGATCAGCTTCAGGCGCAGCCACACCCACATCTCGCCGCCCGGAAAGCCCGGCTGGAACTGCCGCGGCGCGCGGTTGGTGCTGCTTTTATAGTGCGAATTGCCCTTCCCGCCATCGCCGCCGCGCAGCAGCGCGACGCGCTGGCCAGGGCGGGTCATGTCGCACAGCAAGGTGCGTTCGTCATCGTCGGCAAGAATTTCGGTGCCGACCGGAACGCGAATCACCAGATCGTCGGCGCCCGGCCCGGTGCGGTTGCGGCCCATGCCATGCGCCCCGCGCTTCCCGCGGAAATGCTGAGTATAGCGAAAATCGATAAGCGTGTTCAGCCCGTCGAGACATTCAAAGATGATGCCACCGCCGCGGCCGCCGTCGCCGCCATCGGGACCGCCATATTCGACGAACTTTTCCCGCCGGAACGACACGGAGCCATCGCCGCCGGCGCCCGACGATACGAAAATCTTGGCCTGGTCGAGAAACTGCATCGCGAAATCGATTCTGTCAGCGGCAAGGGTCAAGTGCCAATGAAAAAGGGGGAGCCGGTCGCCCGGCTCCCCCTTCAAACCCTGTTGGGCGTCAGCCGGTCTGGCCTATTCGGCCGCAATGGCTTCCGGGCGCGGGTCGACGCTGACGTATTTGCGGCCCAGCTTGCCTTCGTGGAACACCACCACGCCGTGCGCCGTGGCATACAGCGTGTGATCGACGCCGCAGCCGACATTGCGGCCGGGGTGAACGCGGGTGCCGCGCTGGCGGATGATGATTGTACCGGCGAGCAGCTCCTGCCCACCAAAGCGCTTCACGCCAAGGCGACGACCGGCCGAATCACGACCGTTGCGCGAGCTACCGCCTGCTTTCTTATGTGCCATTGTCTCTTACCCGACCGAAGTGATTTTCAGCACGGTCAGCTGCTGGCGATGACCGTTCTTGCGACGATAGTTGTGGCGGCGACGCTTCTTGAAGATGATGACCTTGTCACCCTTCGTCTGCGCAACGATTTCGGCCGTGACACTGCCACCGGTGGTGATGGCGCCGCCGTCCCCGAACATCAGCGTTTCGAGCGTGACGCTCGCGCCGGCTTCACCGTCGATCTTCTCGACGATGATCTTGTCATCGGTGGCGACCCGATATTGTTTTCCGCCGGTGCGCACGACTGCGAACATCGCTTGAGCCTTGAAATCAATTCTTGTGAACGGCGAGACTCGAAAGCCCTGCCGATGCGAAGGCGGGGCGATAGGGCAAGGCGGCGGCCCTGTCAACGCAGTCGTCGTCGCGACATCCCCGACAACGGCATGACCGAGCGATGTCGCAACCCCCTCGTCACCCGCCATAACCCGCGCTAATACCAGTGCCAATGGCTTCGCCCCCGCTCTTTCGCACGCTTGCTGTTGCCAATCCGCGGACCGGCATGGCCGATTATCATATCGAGCCGTTGAATCCCCCGGCCGTTGCGGCGCTTGCCGCCCGGTTGCGCGCGGCGCAGCCCGCCTGGGCGCGGCTGTCGCTGGCATCGCGCCTGGAGGCGCTGGGGGCGTTTGTCACCGCGCTGACCGACAATGCCGGGCCGATTATCACGGCGTTGACGACCGACACCGGCCGCCGCACGATTTCCGGCGTCGAACTTGACGGCGTCAAGGGCATGGTGGCGCGCTGGTCCCGCGAGGCGCCGGGGCTGGTTGCGGCCATCGAAGCGGCGCGCACACCTACGGCCTTGCCTTCGGTGACCGCCGGTACCCGGCTGCACCCCTATGGCCTCGTCGGCATCATCAGCCCGTGGAATTTCCCGCTAACGCTGGCGCTGATCGATGCCATCCCGGCGCTGGCGGCGGGCTGCGCGGTCATCGTCAAACCTTCCGAAGTGACGCCGCGCTTCATCCGCCCGTTGATGACGGCGATCGAATGCGTGCCGGCGCTGGCCAGCGTGTTCGCCGTCATCGAAGGCGATGGCGAAACCGGCGCGGCGCTGGTCGGCGTGTCGGACTATGTGGCGTTCACGGGGTCGGTCGCCACCGGCCGCAAGGTCGCCGAGGCGGCAGCGCGCGCTTTCATCCCCGCCAGCCTGGAACTCGGCGGCAAGGACCCGATGCTGGTGCTGGCCAGTGCCGACCCCAAGGCTGCTGCCGCCGTCGCGCTGCGCGCCTCGGTGGTCGCCACCGGACAGGCCTGTCAGTCGATCGAGCGGGTCTATGTGGCACGCGAAATCCATGATGAATTCCTGGTCGAACTGGTGCGGCTGGCAGCGGCAGTGACAATCAACCACCCGGACATTGCCCGCGGCGACATCGGGCCGTTCATCTTTTCGCGCCAGGCCGACATCGTCGCGGCGCAGCTCGGCGATGCGGTGGCTAAAGGCGCCACCATCCGTACCGGCGGCACCATCGAGGACCATGGTGGCAAATGGCTGCGCCCGACTGTCGTCACCGGGCTGACCGACGACATGATGCTGATGACCGACGAGAATTTCGGGCCGGTGATTCCGGTCATCGCGTTCGATTCGGTCGATGAGGCAATTGCGCTGGCGAACAAGGGTGATTTCGGCCTGTCGGCGGCAGTCATCGCCGGCTCCGTGGCGGAGGCCGAAGCTGTCGCCGAGCGCCTGCATGCGGGCGCCGTGTCGATCAACGATGGGTCGCTGACCTCCATGATCGGCGATGCAGAGAAAACCAGCTTTGGCCTTTCCGGCTTGGGTGCGTCGCGAATGGGCGCATCGGGACTTTTGCGCTTTTACCGCCGCCAGGCCTTGCTGCGGCAGACCGGCACCCCGTTACCGCTGGCGGCCTATGCCGAACGTGGCTGAGCCGCCGCCCGTCGGCGCGGGCAGGGTGCGCAAGCGGCGGCTGTTGCTGGCCGGTATCGCTGCGGGCCTGGTGATTGTCGCCGCTGTGGCGCTGTATCCTCGCGATATCGATGCGCCGACAGCGGCGCGCATGGCCGACCGGTTGATGATCGAATATCGCAAGGGCAGCGGCGAATCGTTCCATAATTTCGCGCAGCGCGAAGACCGGATCTGGGCCGATGGCTGGGAATTTCGCTGGCGCTACCAACCCTGTCCGCAATTCGCCTCGCTGAGGGTCTGGATCAGCCGCGATGGCCGCCGCGCCAGCTATGCCGAGTTGCCCGATTGCGCACCGGAGCGCGGCGTTTCGGTCAGCCCGCTAAAGGTCTGACCGCCGCCACGAACCGCCGCGCCATCTCGCCCGCGGCGTCGGGCGTGGTGCCGGGGCGGAACAGCGATGCCCCAAGGCCGAAGCCATCGGCGCCCGCTGCCGCCCAGGCCGCAACGCCCTCGGGCGTCATGCCGCCGACGGCCAGCACCATCATCTCGCGCGGCAGCACCGCCTTCATGGCCTTCAGCACCGCCGGCGACCCGGCTTCGGCGGGGAAGAATTTGAGCGCGTGCGCCCCGGCCCGAATCGCGGCAAAGGCCTCGCTGGGGGTGAAAAAACCCGGCACCGACGCCAGGCCCGCGGCAATGGTCGCCGCAATCACATCGCTGTCGGTGCACGGCGAAACCACCAGCCGGCCACCCGCCGCCGCAACACGATCGACCGATTCCGAATCGAGCACGGTACCGGCACCGACCAGGGCGTCATCGCCCGCCAGCGCCGAAAGGCGCGTAATGGATTCATAGGCTTCCGGCGAATTCAGCGGCACTTCCAGGATGCGGATACCCGCATCGATCAAGGCTGCGCCAACGGCCTCCACCTCATCGGGACGAATGCCGCGCAGCACGGCGACCAGCGGGCAGGCGGCGAGATGCCGGGCGAAATCTTCGGCAGCGGTCATCCAGCTCTCCTCAGGGCAATTCGGCGATGATGGCGCGGGCACCCGCGACAAACGCCGCCTCGCCGTCGATGACGATCGATTCGCGCCCGGCGCGGCGCAGTGCCAGGGCAAAGCGTTCGCACAGCGCCGGCGCACCGATCAACGGCACGACATCGGCACGGCCCCGGCCGAGCCCGGTGCGAACGTCGGCACCGATGAGCAGCCCCGAAATGCGGCTGGCGGCATCGGCGGGGGTCATCATGCCGGTCAGCACGCGGGCGCGGGCACCGAATAATTCGGCCGTCAGGTCAGGCGATTCGAGGCTGTGATCGACACCATCGGCAAAGGCGGTATCGCACGCCGGGTCATGATCGAGCAGGTCCGACAGGATCGACCGCGCCTTCAACGCCGCCATCAGGTCACCGGTCATGACGGTTCGAAAACGGATGATCTGGGCAGTTTCGATCTCGACCCATTTGGTGTGGGTGCCGGGCAGGCAGACGAGGCCGTCGGCAATCGCGCCCATGGCCAGGGCACCGATGATCTGCACCTCCTCACCGCGCATGACGTCGGGACGCACCGGGTCGGCAAGCAGAACGCCGGGAATGATATGGACTGCGGCGGCAACCGCCACCGCGCCGGCGGCGACTTCGGCAAGCCCGGCCGGAGCCTCGACATAGGGGACTTCAACCCAGCCGCGGTTCGACCCGATCATGCCGGCGAGCAATAGCGGCGTTTCGCCGGCAGCAGCCCTGAGCGCGGCGACCTCGGCCGGAAAATCGCGCACCGTCAGCACGCCGCGATCATCGGTGACGCGTGCGGTGACGCTGCCGTCAGCGCCGATATGGAAGATACGGCGATTGGTGGTGCCCCAATCGACGGCAATGAACGGCGTGGTCATGATGGCGTCTCCGTGCCCCGCCCAATCCCTGGCGGGGCCCCCGGTTCCGCCGCGTGACAGTCTAGCCGAGGACGCCGCGCGTCACCATGCAATACAGCATCGGAAAGCTGAGCACGAAATTCGTCCGGCTGAACAGCATCGCCGTCTTGCCGGCCTTGGCCTTGGCATCGGCATCGGCTTCGACAATGCCGAGCGCAATCTTCTGGTTCGGCCAGATGAACATCCAGACGTTCGCCGCCATGATGATGCCCAGCCACATGCCGAGACCGATGTTACGGAAGCCTTCCTGGAAGGTCAGCGCCTGCACGAGATAAAGCTGCGGCGGTGCACCTGCGATAGCGAGGCCGATCACCAGCGTGGCCAGCGCCGACCAGCGGAACCAGAACAGCGCTTCCGGCGCGATATATTTGGTCACGCCGGGCTTCAGTTCGGCAGGCACCTTGGGCATCGTCGGAATCTGGACGAAGTTGAAATAATACAGCAGCCCGATCCAGACGACGCCGACCAGTGCGTGGATGAAGCGCAGGAAGCCGTTGAACCAGTTTCCGTCGATGGCATTGCCATTGAGGATGAGGATAACCAGCACGAGCAGCGCGCCGCCGAGCAGCAGTGCCCGGTTGAGATTGCCCAAGATGTTCGCGACCATGATTTCGACCCCTGATGTCCGTTGGCATGCCTATAGGCGATGAATCCGGTCTTGTTAACCCTAGCCGCGCCCCATCAGCGCCAGCACTTCCTTGCGGCTGCGATCGTCCTCGCGGAACACACCCATCATCCGGCTGGTCGTCATCGTCACACCTGGCGTCATCACACCGCGGGCGCTCATGCAGGCGTGGCTCGCCTCGATGACAACCGCCACGCCAACCGGATCGAGATGCTTCTGGATGCAGTCGGCAATTTCCGCCGTCAGCCGTTCCTGAACCTGCATCCGCTTGGCAAAGCCGTGCAGCACGCGCGCCAGCTTTGAAATGCCGACGACGCGCTTGCGCGGCAGATAAGCGATGTGCGCCTTGCCGATGATCGGCGCCATGTGGTGCTCGCAATGCGACTGGAACGGGATGTCGCGCAGAATGACGATTTCGTCATAGCCGCCGACTTCGCCGAACGTCGTCGACAGATGGATGCCGGGGTCTTCCTGATAACCACGGAAATATTCGCGATAGGCGCGCGCCACCCGGCCTGGTGTATCGAGCAGCCCTTCACGCTCCGGGTCGTCGCCGGCCCAGCGGATCAGCGTGCGCACCGCGTCCTCGGCATCGGCCTGCGGAATCGGCTCGACATGCTTTGGCGACGCCTCGGCGTTCAGATCATCTTCGTCCATGGCACTCGTCCCAATCGATCGTTGATAGTGCAAGTGCGGACGCGCTCCGCGTTTCGCAACCGCGCAAATGTCGCAGGCTTGCCGGCGCAGCGCCTAGTCGCGCTTGGCCCGGCTCGCCTTCTTGCGCTCGTTGGGGTCGAGGTGGCGCTTGCGCAACCGGATGAAGTTGGGCGTCACTTCGACCAGTTCGTCTTCCTCGATATAGGCGATCGCTTGTTCCAGCGTCAGCCGCTTGGGCGGGCTCAACTGGATGGCGTCATCCTTGCCGCTGGCACGGAAGTTGGTCAGCGCCTTGGACTTGAGCGGGTTGACTTCCAGATCTTCGTCGCGGGCATTTTCGCCGATGACCATGCCCTGGTAAACCGCTTCGCCCGGCTCGATCATCAAGATGCCACGCGGTTGCAGATAACCAAGTGCATAGCCCACGGCTTCACCGGTTTCGGTCGAAATCAGCACGCCGCTGCCGCGCCCTGAAATCGGGCCCTTGTAGGGTCCATATTTTTCGAACAGCCGGTTCATGATGCCGGTGCCGCGCGTGTCCGACAGGAATTCGCCATGATAGCCGATCAGGCCCCGCGCCGGGGCTGAGAAGGTCAACCGGGTCTTGCCGCCGCCCGAAGGCCGCATGTCGGTCATCTCGCCCTTGCGGCCGGCCATCTTCTCGACAACCGTGCCCGAATATTGCTCGTCGACGTCGATGACGACAATCTCGTAAGGCTCGGTGCGCTTGCCGGTTTCGTCGGTGTCATAAATCACTCGCGGCCTCGAAATCGAAAGCTCGAAGCCTTCGCGGCGCATGGTTTCGATCAGCACGCCAAGCTGCAATTCGCCGCGCCCGGCGACTTCGAACGCATCCTTGGACGCGCTCTCGGTCACCTTCACCGCGACATTTCCCTCGGCTTCGCGGATCAGGCGATCGGCGATCATCCGGCTCGTCACCTTCGAACCGTCACGGCCCGCATAGGGCGAATCATTCACTGCAAAGGTCATCGACAGTGTCGGCGGATCGATCGGCTGCGCGTGCAGCGGCTCCGTAACGGAAATATCGGCGATGGTGTCGGCGACGGTCGCCTTGGTCAGGCCCGCCAGCGCGATGATGTCCCCAGCCTTGGCCTGGTCGACCGGCACCCGCTCAAGCCCCTGGAAGGCAAAGATCTTCGACGCGCGGCCTTCCTCTACGACCTTGCCGTCCGGGCTAAGCCCGCGAATCGGCGCATTCAGCTTCAGCGTCCCCGAAAGGATGCGCCCGGTCAGGATGCGGCCGACAAAGCTGTCGCGATCGAGCAGCGAGACCAGCATCTTGAATTCGCCATCGGGATCGCCGACCGGCGGCGGCACATGCGCTACGATGGTTTCGAACAAGGGCACCAGCGTGCCGGAGCGGACATCAGCATCGCGGCCGGCATAGCCGTTGCGGCCGGAGGCAAAGATCACCGGGAAATCGAGTTGTTCGTCAGTGGCTTCGAGCATGACGAACAGGTCGAACACCTCGTCGAGCACTTCCTGGGCGCGCGCATCGGGGCGATCGATCTTGTTGACGACGACGATGGGTCGCAGACCCAAGGCCAATGCCTTGCCGGTGACGAACTTGGTCTGCGGCATCGGGCCTTCGGCGGCATCGACAAGCAGCACGACGCCATCGACCATCGACAGGATGCGCTCCACCTCGCCGCCGAAATCGGCGTGTCCCGGCGTGTCGACGATGTTGATGTGGGTGGTTTCGTTGTTGGTCTTGTCGGTCCATTCGATCGACGTGCACTTGGCAAGGATGGTGATGCCGCGTTCTTTTTCGAGGTCGTTCGAATCCATCGCGCGTTCGGCAACACGCTGGTTGTCGCGGAAGGTTCCGGACTGACGGAACAGCTGATCGACAAGCGTGGTCTTGCCATGGTCGACGTGCGCGATAATCGCGATATTCCGCAAGGGCATTGAATCAGATCCTGTGGGGTGGGCAAGGAATGCCGCAAGGACGTTCCACCCGGCAAGCGCGGGGCCATAGCCGCTTTGATGCGATGCAACAAGGTTGCGAGCGAAAGCGATGTGCGATCACCTGCGATGAAGCGGTGCGAAACGGCGGCAGCCATCGCCGCAACAGGCGCGGCACACCGCAAGGCAGGGTATGCGTCCATTGACTTGCTGACGGGCCACCTGCATCCAAAGCGCGTCGCTGGCGCCTGTCCGTCAGGCAAGCGCCGGCATCGAACCGAACCGCCCTGCAAACCGCCCTGTACCTGGGCCAGTAAAAGGAATTTTCGGCGTGGAGTTGCCTGAAAGCGGCGCGAAGCGGACCGGCGCCATGTTGTCGGCGGGGCGTATCGCCGCTGGCCTGGAACTGGTCGATGTGGCGCGGGAGACTCGCGTACCGCTGCGCCACCTGAAGGCACTCGAAGCGGACCGGCATGACGAGCTGCCGGCGCTGCCCTATGCCATCGGCTTCGTGAAAGCCTATGCCCGCGCCATCGGGCTGGACCCTGAAAGCGTTGCGGCGCAATTTCGCGGTGAAACATCGAAATCCGCGCATGTGCCGACGCCGGTGACGTTGGAACCGCTCGATGAGCGCCGCTTGCCGAGTCGCGGGCTGGTGTTCGGCAGCCTTGCTGCCATCGTCCTCATCATCGCCGGCCTCTCGGCCTGGGGCGCTGGCGTGTTCGATCCGCCGGCAGCGACGGAAACCGCGGGGTGACGGCGCCGGCCGCCGAAGTTGTGACGGCGGTTGAACCTGCGGCGACATCGGCAGCGCCGACAACAGATGCCCTGCCGCCTGCCGGCGGCGCGGTCGTGCTGACAGCGCGCGAAGATGTCTGGGTGAAGATTTATGACGGCACGACCAAGGTCAACGCCAAGATCGGCATTCTGAAAACCGGCGAGCAATATCAGGTGCCGTCTGACCCGCCGGGACTGTTGTTGTGGACGGGCAAGGCAGGCGCCCTTGATATCACCGTTGGCGGGACCGCGATCAAGCCGTTGGGCGGCCCGGTAGAAACGGTCCGCGATGTCAGCCTTGCCGCGGCCGACCTCGTTGCCCGCCAATCCGGGACGCCGTCTGATGCGGCCACCAGCGGGCCAAAGCCGATTGCGACGATTCCGCGCCCGGCGCCGGAACCGGCCCCCGCCCCCGTCACAGTCCCCGCCACTACCCCCGGAGTCTGACGCCATGCGTTCGCCTGTTGCGATGTTGTGCCTGTTGCTGCTGGCTCCGAACCCGTTGGCGGCGCAGGATCTTGACCCGGTGCGCGTCGAAAAACGCGTCGGCAAGCTGGAAT
The DNA here is from genome assembly GCA_049318305.1 of Polymorphobacter sp. GTDB lineage: Bacteria > Pseudomonadota > Alphaproteobacteria > Sphingomonadales > Sphingomonadaceae > Sandarakinorhabdus. Next base: position 20,002 of record JBMOGO010000020.1, on the reverse strand, counting down.
CCGAAATGCGCGCCGTGCAGCGCAAGGTCTTTCCCGGCGGCGACCCCAAATTCTTCGAACCCGAGATCACGGCGCCGGTTGCCGCAGCACCGGTGCCGGTCGGCAACCCGGCAAGCTCACCGCTGGCCGATCTCTCGGAGCGTGTCGGCCAGTTGGAAACCCAGCTGCGCACACTGACCGGACAGGTCGAGGCCAACCAGTTCAAGGTCCGCCAGCTTGAAGAGGCACAGGTCAAACTGCGCGGTGACGTCGAATTTCGGCTGACCGCGCTGGAAGGCGGCGGCGGCGCCGTACCGGCGGCAGCGGGCGCCGCGGTGCTGGCAGCGCCGCCCAAAGCCGGTGCCAAACCCGACCCCAAGGCCCCCAAGACCGATCTCGCCGCCAAACCGCCGGCCAAACCGGCGGCGACACCAGATGCCGCCTGGAAGGCCGCCTATGCCAAGGCGCTGGCCAAGGACTGGCCGGCAACCGAAACGGCGATGACCGATTTCGTCGCCGGCTATCCAAAGTCCCCGCGCGTTCCGCAGGCGCAATATTGGCTTGGCCGCAGCTTTGCCGCGCGTGAACAGCACGCCCAGGCTGCCAAGTCGTACCTCGAATTGTACCAGACCGCGCCGCGCAGCGACCGCGCCCCCGACAGTCTGATCGGCCTCGCCGGGGCGATGAACGGCCTGAAGAAGCCCAAGGACGCCTGCCGCGTGCTCGGCGAGCTGGATAGTGTTTACGGCGAGAAGCTGACACCGGCGCAGCAGTCCGAAGCCAAGACGCTGCGCACCAAGGCAAAATGCCCGGCGTGACCCGAATATGGATGACTTTGCCGCCAGGCTCGACGCGGCGCTCGGTCGGCCGCTAGCCGACACGGAACGGCTGGCCATCGCGGTTTCCGGCGGCCCTGACAGTGTTGCGTTGCTGCTGATGGCGGCAGCCGCCTTGCCCGGCCGCGTAGTCGCGGTGACCGTTGACCATGGCCTTCGTGCCGAATCGGCCGACGAAGCCCGCGAAGTCAGCAGCCGGTGTGCGGCAGGCGGCATTCCCCACGCGACCTTGGTCTGGGTCGGCACCAAACCCGCCACCGGGGTGCCGGCGGCCGCGCGAGACGCCCGCTACGCACTGATGGCGGCCTGGTGCGCCGAACAGGGTGTCCATGTACTGGCAACGGGTCACCACGCCGACGACCAGGCCGAAACGCTGTTGATGCGGCTGGCGCGGGGTAGCGGCGGCGGCCTGGCGGGCATTCGGCGGCGCCGGCCGGTCGGCCACGGGGTCACGCTGGTCCGGCCGGTACTCGATGTGCGGCGCGACATTCTTGCCGGCATCGCCAGCGCCAGCGGTTGGGCCATTGCCGAAGATTCCTCCAACCACGACATGCGCTATGCCCGGACCCGTGCCCGCAATTTGCTAACGGCGACCGACTGGATCGATGTGGCAGGCCTTGCGGCGGCGGCGGCGCACACGGCGGAACTGGAAAACGCCATCGAGTGGACAACCGATGCCGCCTGGGCCGGGCGCGCGCGCCACGGACCCGGCAGCGTCGAACTGGATGCAACCGGCCTGCCCGCCGAGCTTGTGCGCCGGCTGGTGCTACGCGCGATCGCCGACATCGACCCGGCCGCCGTGCCGCGCGGCCCCGATATCACGCGGCTGATCACTCGGTTGGAGCGCGGCGAGATGGCGACGCTGGCCGGCGTGAAGGCGCGTGGTGGCCGATACTGGCGCTTCAGCCCGGCGCCGCCGCGCCGGTGAAGGCTGGCGCCGCCGCGCCGGTGAAAGCGCGGCGGTCGGCCCCGAAAACACGCCCGAGGCGGGACAGATTCGCACAGGCCGATTGCAAGCGCGCGCCGCATGACTATCTTGTGTCCTGACTCCTTCGCAGAAAGCCGTGTTCATGGCCGACAATAACAAGCGCCCGCCCAGCCCGTGGATGAAGAATCTCGGCCTGTGGTTCGTCATCCTTTTGGGGCTGGTCGTTGTCGTCAACGTCATGCAGGGGCCATCCCGATCGTCGGGCGAAGGCAGCGCACTGGCTTATTCCGATTTTCTGACCAAGGTCGATGAAGGTGCCATAAAATCGGCCGAAATCCGCGGTTCCGAAATTGTCGGCAAGACCGCTTCGGACGAGGATTTCCGCACCTACAACCCCGGCGATACCCAGCTGATCGAGCGGCTGCGGTCGAAGAACGTGCGCTTCGATGCCAAGCCTGAGGAAAGCCGCAGCCTGCTGGCGCAGCTGTTCTTCAACATGCTGCCCTTCGTGCTGATGATCGGCATCTGGATTTTCGTCATGCGCCAGATGCAGAACGGTGCCGGCCGCGGTGCCATGGGCTTTGGCAAATCCCGCGCCAAATTGCTGGTCGCCAAGGAAGGCCGCGTCACCTTTGACGATGTCGCCGGCATCGACGAAGCCCGCGAGGAACTGCAGGAGATCGTCGACTTCCTGAAGGACCCGGCACGCTTTCACCGCCTCGGCGGCAAGATTCCCAAGGGCGCGCTGCTCGTCGGCCCTCCGGGCACCGGCAAGACGCTGCTGGCCCGCGCCATCGCCGGCGAAGCCAATGTGCCGTTCTTCAACATCTCCGGTTCGGACTTTGTCGAAATGTTCGTCGGTGTCGGCGCCAGCCGCGTCCGCGACATGTTCGAACAGGGCAAGAAGGCCGCACCGTGCATCATCTTCATCGATGAAATCGACGCCGTTGGCCGCTCACGCGGCGCGGGCCTGGGCGGCGGCAACGACGAACGCGAGCAGACGCTCAACCAGCTACTTGTCGAAATGGACGGTTTTGATGCCAATGAAGGCATCATCATCGTTGCCGCGACCAACCGCCCCGACGTTCTCGATCCGGCGCTGCTGCGGCCGGGCCGGTTCGATCGCCAGGTCGTCGTTGGCCGCCCCGACATCGAAGGCCGCGAGAAGATTCTCGCTGTCCACATGAAGAAGGTGCCGCTGGCGCCCGACGTCAACGCCCGCGTCATCGCCCGCGGCACGCCCGGCTTTTCGGGTGCCGATCTCGCCAACCTGGTCAACGAGGCAGCGCTGCTGGCGGCGCGGCGTTCGAAGCGCCTTGTCTCGATGCGCGACTTCGAAGACGCCAAGGACAAGGTGCTGATGGGCGTCGAGCGCAAGTCGATGGTGATGACCGAAGACGAAAAGAAGATGACCGCCTATCACGAGGCCGGCCACGCCGTTGTCTCGATGCACGAAGCGGCGTCCGACCCCATCCACAAGGCGACCATCATCCCGCGTGGCCGTGCACTCGGCATGGTCATGCGCCTGCCGGAGCGTGACCAGTACAGCTATCACCGCGACAAGATGTACGCCAACCTGTCGGTCTCCATGGGCGGCCGCGTCGCCGAGGAACTGATCTTTGGCTATGACAAGGTGTCATCCGGCGCGTCGTCGGACATCAGCTATGCGACCGACCTTGCCCGCTCGATGGTGACGCAATGGGGGATGAGCGACAAGCTTGGCCCGCTGAAATACGCCGACAATCAGGAAGAAGTGTTCCTGGGCCACAGCGTCACGCGCACCCAGAATGTCAGCGAGCAGACCGCGCAGTTGATCGACGCCGAAGTGCGCGAGATCGTCACCAGCGGCTATACCCGCGCCAAGCAGGTGCTGAGCGACAATATCGACCAGTTGCACAATCTGGCGGCGGCTCTGCTCGAGCTGGAAACCCTGTCGGGCGACGAGATCAAGAAGGTCCTCGCCGGTGAACCGATCGACCGGTCGACGACGACCGGCACGCCGGCGTCGCGGCCTTCCTCCGGGGTTTCGGCCATTCCCAAGACCGGTCGCCGCGGCGGCTTTTCGGAACCCGCACCGCAAGTCTGACCGGCATCATGCTCGTATTGAAAGGGGCCATCCGGCAACGGGTGGCCCCTTTTCTATGGCTTGCGGAGCACCGCAAAGGGGTTCGACGCGGCGCGTGCCGCTTCCTCGCTGATGACGCCGGGTGCCACTGCTGTTGATCGCGGATAGGGATCGAGCGCCAGCGCCAGCGCCTGTGCGGTGATTTCGCCAAGATCTATGATGTCGCCGTCCAGCGTTTCGGTATCGAGATCAGGCTCGGCGAGTTCGATCTCGTCGCCCTCCGGTCGCGCTTCGGTGAGCAGCAGGTTGAGTTGCTCGGTGAGCAGAAATGGTACCGGTTCGGCAGTCGCCACACAGGGCTGGGCACCGCTGGCATGGATTTGCCCGGTCACCCGGATGCCGGCCGCTTCACGGCGCAGTTCTATCGCCGCCGTCAGCCGGTCGAGCGCCAACAGGTCGAACCGCCTGGCCAGCGCGTCACGTTCCGGTGCCTCCGCCTCCAGCATCTGCTGGCGCATCACGCCGCCGACATCATGGGCCCGAAACGGCCGCGAAAATTCGGAAATCATGCCGACACCGGGGCGAGCGAACCAGCCGTCAGCGCCGCAATGGGTGTGGCCTGCAAGCGCGCCGCGACGCGGCGGGCTTCCGCCACGACCCATTCGACTGCGGCATCATTGATCGGTTCGCCGCGCCACAGGTTGCGCCGCAAGGCGTCGGCAAAGGCGAAATCGTCGCCGCGGCTGTCGCGATAGGCGCCAAGCCGGCCGCCCAGTGCTGCCACCATGCGGCCGATATGCTTGCCGACGACCTGATCGCCGACGCCATCCTGCCGCAGCGACCCGTCCATGTCGGCGATGAAGCGTTCCGTCAGGTCGGCGCACAACTGGGCTTCGCCCGCTTCCTCCAGCCGGATCATTACCAGCGAGAGCACCAGCGCGACCATGTCGAAGCGGCCGTCCATCGTGTCGGGCACCTCGCCGGCGAGATACCAGTCGGGCCGGCGCGCCTCCGCAACGATGGCGTGGTACAAGGCGTCGCCCGGCAAGGTAACCCGCACGGCACGGCGCAAGGCTGAGAGAATCGACATCTGGAAGACCCTGTTTGTCATCGCCACTTGGAAGCGGCCGCATATTGCCATATTGAGCGTGCCACAACGCCGCGCAACTGCCTGCGGCGTTTGGGAGAGTGTCATGCGTAGCCGCCACCGCCTTTGGCTTGCAAGCCTTGTCGTCGTTGCCATCGGCGTATCCGGCTGCAGCCGCATCAAGCAGAACCAGGGCTATCTGATCGACGAAACGCTGCTGACGTCGATCCAGCCCGGCGTCGACAACCGCGATTCGGTCGCCAAGACGCTGGGCCGCCCGACGTTTTCGGCGCAGTTCGATGCCGGCGAATGGTATTACATCTCGCGCAACACCGGCCAATATGCCTTTGCCAAGCCCAAGGTTCTCGACCAGTCGATCCTGGTGGTCAGCTTCGACCCGGGCGGCACGGTGACCAAGGTCGAACGGCGCGGCATGGAGCAGGTGGCGCAGATCGACCCCGAAGAAGACAAGACCGTCACACTGGGCCGTGACACCGGCTTCCTGGAGGAATTGTTCGGCAATATCGGCAGCGTCGGCTCCGGTGGCGGGCCGATCGGTGGCGGGCCGGCCGGACGGGACGGTCCGCGCTGATCGCGGGCGTTTCGGTCAAAAGGGTTTGACGCTGCCCAGCCAGCTGGTGGCGAACAGCAGCGCATAAACCGTGAACACCCAGCGACGGGTGCCATCCATGGTGGCGCGGAGCGGCACTTCGGTTTCGTCTGACGAACCCTGCGCGATCAGGGCCATCAATTGCGGCCCCACCGGCTTGAACGCGTGATCGATCATGATCGCGGCGGCAAAGATCAGCCCGAACAGCAGCGCCTTCGCCGCCAGCCATGTTTCCGCCAGCGGAGCCCCCTGTGCCAGCGAAACCCCGCCCAGACCCAGGTAAAACGCCGTCAGCCCATAGCGCAGCCAGCCTTCGATGCGGCGGTCGCGCGCGGCCCGCGGAGTCATGTCATGGGCATGCGCATCCCAGACCAGCCATAGCCAGAACAGCCCGACCGCCCAGCCGGCGAGCACCACCGGCAGCGGCAGCCCCGGCCACCAGCCGCCGGCATACAACAAGGTCAGCGACATCGGCACCATCAGCGCCCAGGCCGACCGCGGCCCCATGTCGATGGCGACGAGCAGCTTGAGCAGGGTCAATCGTTCGGCCAGCGAATAACTGCGGATGCGGAAATGCTGCCCCAGAACGAAAACGCCAAGGTCGCCGCCAAGCCACAGCACGAACAAGAGCAGGTGCGCGTAAACCAGTGTCGGATAGAGCATCACAGGCCTTCGAAGATGGCGACGTGAAAATCGCCGGCGCCGGCGCGCAGCGGTTTGATGTCGTCCTGATACTCCGCGTCGAACCAAAAGGCTTCCGCGGCGGAACGCGAGGGGAACTGCGCACAAACGATGCTGGTACCCTCTGGCCAATCCTCCAGCGGCAGCGCTGCCTTGCCGAGGAACAGGTAGCGCCCGCCATGGCGTGCATAAAGCCCGGATTCGGCCAGCGCCTGCGAATAGGCACCCATGCGGGCACCGTCGCTGACCCGCGCCGTCACAAGCAGAAAGGCCGGTTTTGCCGTCGAATCGGTCATGCGCTGCGCTTTCCGAGTGTTGCCGAAAGGCGACTATTGCGCGCAACATACGCCAAGTCAAAAATTTGTCCGGACAACTCTGTTGCAATGCCGGATTTTCCCGGCAACATTAAAAGTGCAAGCGCTGCATGCGCAGCGGGACGATCATTTCGGGTGGGAAACAGGAGGATGACGATGACGAACGGATTTCGGATCACGGGCCGTGCTGCGTTGCTGACAGCATCGATCATGGCCGGCGCTGCCTTCGCGCAGGCGCCGGCGGCGACGGCGGCGGTCGAAAATCCTGATGCGCTGGAAGACATTGTGGTGACGGCGCAACGCCGCAGCGAATCGGCGCAAAGCGTGCCGATCGCGGTCAGTGCCTTTTCCGCCGACCTGCTGTCGCAGCGCGGCATCGCGACACCGCTTCAGCTGATCCAGTATGTCCCCAATTTGTTCGGATCGAACAATACCGGACTGGGTTCCGCCAACGCCTATTATATCCGCGGCCTTGGCAATACCGAGACGATTGCCACCTTCGATCCGCCGGTCGGGACGTATATCGACGACATCTACATGTCGCGGCAGAACGGCAACAACTTCGCCTTTTTCGATATCGACCGCATCGAGGTGCTGCGCGGGCCGCAGGGTACCTTGTTCGGCCGCAACACCACCGGCGGCGCGGTCAATGTCATTCTGAAAAAGCCCTCGGACACGCTGGGCGGCTATATCGAGGCGGCCTATGGTGCGTATGACAAGAAGCTGATCCGCGGCTCGATCGACCTGCCGCTCAACGATATCGTCCAGGTCAAGATTTCCGGCTATTATCAGGATGATGATGGCTATGTGCAGAACACTACCACGGGCGAACGGTTGAACGACAGCGATCTTGCCGGCCTGCGCGCGGCCGTGCAGTTCAAATTCACCGAGCAACTGACCTGGAACCTTTCGGGCGCGTACATGCGCAACGACGGCGAGAACATGATCAATTTCGATTGTGATCCGCGCGCTCCGGCAAATTGCAACGGCCGCTTTGCCAGCACCGGCGTCCTGGAAACGCGGCCGAACGGCGCCGCCAGCCCGTTCGCCGCCGTCACTGGCCGCAAGGCCAATTATGGCCTGGGCAATGAAGTCGACACGCAGATCTACATCTCCAACCTCGAATGGGCGGGCGATGATTCCACCGTCAACCTGATCACCGGTTTCATCAACCTTAAACAGCAGTTTGCCCTGGATTTCGCCGATGGCCGCGGTTTGCCCAGCGTCGTCATCCCGGAACCACCGGTGCGCGGTTATCCGACCGGCGGTTTCACCATTCTCAACGATGGCAAACACAACCAGTTCACCCAGGAATTGAAGATCAACGGCAAGCTGTTCGACGGCGTCGTCGAATATGTCGCCGGCTTTTTCTACATCAACGAAGACAACCGGACCGACTTTGCCGACGTCTTCAACCTGGGGCCGATTTTCGGCATTCCGGGGCCGGTCGGCTTTCCGGCGGTGCTGGCCGATCGCACGCTGCTCAACACGGTCAACGCCAAGGCCGGCTACATCCAGGGTGATTTCAACGTCACCAGCCAGATCAAGCTGACCGCCGGCGTGCGCTATACCGACGAAAAGAAGACGTTCAGCATTCTCGACAATCGCGCGTCGTGCCAGCCTTCGACGCCGACCTGCCTCAACACCGCCAACCTGGCCGTCAACCTGCCCGGCGGGCGGCTGGCGATCCCGACCGAACAGCGCGCCAAGGTGTGGACCCCGCGCTTTGCAGTCAATTTCGCGCCGAACGACGATATGCTGTTCTTTGCCAGCGCGACGCGCGGCTTCAAGTCCGGCGGCTGGAACGCGCGCGGCACGGCGCCCAACACGCTGCTGCCGTTCGATCCGGAAAAGGTCTGGAGCTATGAAGCCGGCGCCAAGACCGAGTTCCTGGACCGCCGCCTGCGCGTCAATCTGACCGGGTTCTGGCTGGAAACCAGCGACTTGCAGACGCCATCGGCGTTCGTCGATCCGGTGACTGGCGGGGTGACGTTCATCACCCAGAATTTCGCCGACTATCAGAACAAGGGCGTCGAACTTGAAGTTACCGCGGTGCCGGTGCGCGGCCTTAACGTCTACGCCAATCTTGGCTACCAGAAGGACAAGTACAAGGTCAGCGATACGCTGCTGCCGAACAGATTTGGCGTGAAGTCGGTTCGTCAGCAGCAGATCGATTGCCGGGCGCAACTGGCGCAACGGCGCGTGCCGCTGTCGGCTGGCGCCAACAACGCGCCGGATTGCGCTGCCGGCATCATCGATGCGAACGGCGACATTGCGACGCCGGTGCGCACGCCCGATTTCAGCATCGCGTTCGGCGGGTCGTATGATTTCGCCATTCCATCGGCGGGCATCATCCTGACGCCATCGGTCAACGCGCTGTACCGGACCAAGATCGAAACCGGCACCGCAAATGGCACCATCTTCACCGGCAGCATCACCGCCCCCAGCGGCGCAGTGTTCCCGGCCAATCCGTTCGGCGGCGATGTCATCTCGGGCTCGCTGACCGAAAGCTTCTGGCAGGTCGGCGCGGCGATCACCATGCGCACCGACGACAACAACTGGACGCTCAGCCTGGAATGCGAAAACTGCTTCGACAAGGGCTTCTCGCAGTCGAGTCTGGTGAACTTCAACTATCTCAGCCCGCCGCGGACATGGCAGGTACGCGCCAAACGTGTCTTCTAAGCTGCGTGCGTAGGGACATGAGCCTTTGACAGCGATCCTGCGCATCGCGGGGAAGGAATAGAGTGTCCGAATTCCGCAATGGCGGGCGCGTCCTCGGCGCGGCGATGATCGGGGTGGGTTGCGGAGCTTCGCCCATCCCCTTCAACGTCCTGCCTGCCGTCATCGGGCCGATCCATGCCGAACTCGGCTGGTCCTTCCTCCAGATCAGCCTGGGTATCACCGTTTTCGGCGTTATCGCGTCCTTGCTGGCGCCGGTCTATGGCGCCGCGGCCGACAAATGGGGCGTGCGACCAGTGGCGATCGGTTCTCTGGTGGCGTTTGCGCTGACCTTTGCGATGTTCGCGCTGATGCCGCCGTCGCTGCCGGCCTGGTACGGGCTGTGGGCGCTGGTCGGCATCGTCGGCATCGGTTCGACGCCGGTAACCTGGAGCCGCGCCATCAACATGTGGTTCTTCAAGAATCGCGGCCTCGCGCTGGGCATACTGCTGCTCGGCACCAGCCTCGCAGGAATCATCGTGCCGCAACTGGCGCAGGCAGCGATTGCCGGCAAATTCTTCGGCAGCGGCTGGCGCGCGGCGTTTCCGGTGCTGGCGCTGCTGCCGCTGCTGGTGGCGACGCCGCTGGCGCTTTGGCTGTTTCGCGAACCGACGCCGGCGGAACGGCCAGCGGGCATCAGCGATGCCAACGGCAATCTGACCGGTCTCGGGGTCGGCGAAGCGGTGCGCGGTTACCGCCTGTGGGTGATCTGGGCATCGATCGCCATGGTGGCGCTGGCCTATGGCGGCGTCTTCATCAACATGATCCAGATCGCCGGGCTGCACGGTTTCTCGCCCGTGCAGGGCGCCACGGTGATGAGTGTCATGGCCGTCGGCATCCTCGCCGGGCGGGTGATTACCGGCCTGTTGTTCGATCGTTTCTGGGCACCGGCGGTACTGGTGCCGATTTTGATGGGGCCGGCGCTGGCGTGTTTCCTGTTGATGGGCACCGGGTCGTCGCTGCCGACGCTGATGGTCGGCGCGCTGCTGCTCGGCTTCGCCGCAGGCGCGGAATCGGACCTGATCGCCTATCTCGCCGGGCGCTATTTCGGCATGGCGCACTACGGCAAGATCTACGGCCTGCTCTATATGCCGTTCGGCATCGGGTCGGCGGTGTCGCCGGCCATCTATGGCGCGGTGCGCGATGCAACCGGCAGCTATGACGCAATGCTGCTGGTCGCGATCGGCCTGTTCGCCGCCGGCAGTTTGTTGCCGCTGACGCTGGGGCGCTACCCGGTCTTTGCGGGAACCCTCGATCCTGGTGCAGCGCGATGACAGACGTGCCACTCTACGCCGCTGTGGCCATGCAGCTGACCGCGCGCAGCGTCGAGGCTGCGCCGGACCGCGCCGCCGCTCGCGCCGCGATGCTGGCGCAGATCGACACGGTGGCGGCGCAGATCCGCCAGGCCAAGGTCTTCATCGAACAATATGGCGGCAGCCCGCTGCGGCTGGCGGTGCTGCCCGAATATCTGTTCACCTCCTACCCTGGGCGCATCGGCATTCCCGAATTCGCCGACAAGGCGGCGCTTGCCGCCGATGGCGCCGAATACGCAGCGCTCGGCCGGGCGGCGAGCGACCTTGGGCTGTTCATCGCCGGCAACGCCTATGAGAGCGATCCGCATTTCCCCGGTCTCTATTTCCAGGCGAGCTTCGTCATCGCGCCATCGGGTGATGTCGTGCTGCGCTATCGCCGGTTGAATTCCATGTATGCGGTGACGCCGCATGATGTCTGGTCGAAGTATCTCGATATCTATGGCATCGAGGGGGTGTTCCCGGTCGCCGATACCGAAATCGGCCGACTGTCCGCGATCGCGTCGGAGGAAATTCTCTATCCCGAAATCGCCCGCGCCCATGCGCTGCGCGGTGCCGAAGTCTTCGTGCATTGCTCTTCCGAAATCGGCTCGCCGAACCTGACCCACAAGCAACTGGCACGGCGGGCCCGGGCCTTCGAGAACCTTGCTTATGTTGTCAGCGCCAACACCGCCGGAATATCCGGTACGGCGATGCCGCTGGCCTCCGCCGATGGCAATTCCGCGCTGATCGACTGGAAGGGCAATGTACTTGCTGAATCGAACAGCGGCGAAACTTTCACCGCGTTCGGCGATATCGACATTTCGGGCCTCCGCCGGGCGCGCCGGAAGCCGGGCATGACCAATTATCTGTCGCGCCAGCGGCTGGAGCTGTTTGCCGAAATTTATGCCGGGCAGGTGCAGCCGGCGAACTCGCTGGTCGAGGCCGGAGCGGTGATTACGCCGGACCGCGAACATTTCAAACGCGTCCAGGAACAAGTAATCGCCCGGATGGCAAAGGCCGGTCTGATCTGACCATTCTGGCGAACAGCTGCGAGGCAAGTCATGGCAATTCACGACGATATCCCACCGCCGTACAGCGCCGTCGGCAAGCATGGCGTATTCCCCAACGCCAGCCATGACGAACGCGCGCGCTTCAATTTCCTCGCCAACCTCAACAAGCATGTCGCCGGCACGCTGGGCCCCGGCAACAAATTGGCCTGGGAACGCCGGGCGTTGCCCAGATTCGTCGCCGAGCATGATCGCCAGCCGCTCGACCGTTTCGAGGTGCGGCGGGCGATGAACGCCGACCCCTATCACCGTTTCTGGTCGGCGCTGAAACGCAACAACATGGAAATGCGCCAACAGAACGGCCGCAGCATCGTGCTGCGCCAGCTCGATGATCTCGACGCGCGGGCCCGCATCGCCTCGGGCAACGGCGACGGGCTGGAACTTGACCCCGCCATCACCATTCCGCGCTATCAGAAAGCGGTGGATATCCATTGCATGCCCGGCAGCTACCATGGCGAGGAACGGCCGGGTGATGTGTCCGCCGGCGCCAATTATGATTGCGGCATCTTTGTCACCACCGGCGGCGGCATGGGCGCCTTGTCCGATGGCGCCGGCCAGGCGCTGGCGAAATGGGCAAAGCAGACGCGGCCGGGCTGGCAGCCGAAACGCATCCTCGATATCGGCGTCACCGTCGGCCACAGCGCCGTGCCGATGGCGCAGGCCTTTCCCGATGCCGAAGTCATCGCCATCGATACGGCGGCGCCGGTGCTGCGGTATGGCCATGCCCGGGCACGGTCGCTGGGGGTCGACAATATCCGCTTCGTCCAGGCCAATGGCGAAGACCTGAGCCGCTATCCGGACGGGCATTTCGATTGGGTACAGACCACGATGTTCCTGCACGAAACTTCCGGCACGGCGTTGCCGCGGATCATCGGGGAGGCAGCGCGGGTGCTCGCCGATGGCGGCCTGATGCTGCATCTCGAACAGCCGCAGTATACGGACGATATGCCGCTGTTCGAACAGTTCATGCGCGACTGGGATGCCTTCAACAACAACGAGCCGTTCTGGTCGGCGATGCACGCCTTCGACATGCACCAGGTGCTCGCCGATGCCGGGCTGGCGCGCACCGACCAGTTCGAAGCCAAGGTGCGCGCCGTGGTCGATGAAACCATCTTCCCGCCATCGGTGGAGGGCGAGGCGGAAGATTTCGGCCGCGCCGCCGTGTGGCACGCCTATGGCGCCTGGAAAAATGCCCATGCGCTGCAGGACGCCGCAGAATGAGCGAGATCGACTGGATCGCCCGCGCCGGCGCCAAGCCCAAGGGTGCCCGGCCCAAATACTTCGACGATCCGGCGAACGACCGGATATTGTCCATCGTCATGGCGCTGGCCGGCGAAGTCGCTGTCGTCAAGGAACGGCTCGACACGGTGGAGCGCCTGCTCGACGCCAAGGGCAGCATCACCCGCGCCGATATCGAAGCCTATGTACCCGAAACCGCGGCCGGCCATGAACGCGGCCTGATGCACCGCGAATTCGCCGCACGCATCCTGCGCGGGGTCCAGCAAGACATGGAAAGCCTCGAAATGGCTGAATCTTCGGTTGAAGACGTATCGAGACAGTTGCGTGACACCTGAAGTCGGCTAAGCATTTTCATAGCCAAGAAGGAGCCGCCACGTTGGTTGGTTCCATGTGCGTGCAAGAAGGGGAGAACAATGGCAGAAGCAGCCAAGCCGGCAGGCAAGAAGATGGACGCATTGCAGAAGCCGCTGACGCCGTCGCCGGAACTTGCGGTGATCGTCGGTGCCGGTCAGTTGCCGCGCGGCCAGGTGGTCAGCAAGGTCTGGGAATACATCAAGAAGCATGACCTGCAAAAGGCCACCGACAAGCGCCAGATTGTTGCCGATGCGAACCTGAAGAAGGTTTTCGGCGTCGACGAATGCTCGATGTTCGAAATGAACAAGCATCTGGCACGCCACCTGAAATAGGCGTTTTGCCAGGGTTGCCAGACCCTGGTTTGCAGGTTGCCACTCGCCGAATTCAGCCGGCGCGGTCCAGACCCTGGATCGCGCCGGCTTTATGTTGATGGTCGATGATGATCGTGATCGTGGCGGGCGCTGGCACTGTGTCGAGCATGTGGCGAGTCAGCCGCTCATAATGCTGGATGAAACGATCGAGCGCAGCATCATCCATGCCCGCACCGGCGCCGGCCCGCGCCCGCAGCTGTTCCTCCTGCCGTTGCCGCCACGCGCGCACCACACCGAAATCGGGCGCGCGCAGCGCCACCAGAAGGTCGAGCCGCGCGAACAGACGCGCATAGCCGGTCGCCAGCGCGTCGTTGACATGCCGGCGCCAGGTCATTTGGGGGTCTTCATCGGCCTCCAGCCGGTTCACCGGCGCCGACAGTGCCGATTTCGGCTGAGGTGTGGCACCGATGCACCAGCCTTCGAACAACAGCACATCGAGGGGCGCTTCGACCACCGGCCATGATGACGACGGGGCGCGATCGTCCACAGCCTTGTCAAAGCGTGGAACCGCCACAGGACTGGTGCCGGCAAGGAGCGCCGTGATGGTGCGATCCGCCAGCGCCAGGTCATGAGTGCCCGGCGGCCCCCGCGTCGCGAACAAGGGATGCACCGTCGCGGCGAGGGCCTCCCGTTCGGCACGGGTCAGCACCAGGTCGTCGATCGACAGCGTGGCGACGCTCAGGCCGCAGTCCGCCAGCAAGGCGCCAAGAAACCGGCATGCCGTCGTTTTGCCACTGCCTTGTGTGCCATTGATGCCGACCAGCAACGGCCGCCCGGCGCTGTGGCGGCGCGCGGCGATCTGGGCGGCTAGCGGCGTCCAGACGCGTGCCACCGTGTCGGCATAATCGGCGGGCAGTGCTTCGGCGGCAATGATCGCGGCGGTATCGATCAACCGCCGTCAGGCCGCGACGTGATCAACCGGGGCGTGCAGGCGCAGCCGCTTGACCATGCGCGGGTCGCCGTCGATGACCTCGAAACGCCAGCCGCTGGGATGTGTGACGGTTTCGCCCGTCGCCGGCACGCGGCCGGCGAGCATGAACACCATGCCGCCCAGCGTATCGACTTCATCGCCGATTTCGTCATCGGCAAAGCTGGTGCCGAGTTCTTCCTCCAGGTCCTCCAGCGGCATGCGCGCATCAGCTTCCCACAGCCGGTCGTTGATCGCCTGGATCAGCGCATCCTCGTCCTCGTCATGCTCGTCCTCGATATCGCCGACGATTTCCTCGACCAGGTCCTCGATGGTGACCAGCCCATCGGTGCCGCCATATTCATCGACGATCATCGCCATGTGCGTCCGCCCGGCGCGCATTCGCGCCAGCAGATCGACGATGCGCATCGACCCTGGAACGAACAGCACCGGCCGCAACAGCGGTTCCACCGGATGTTCGGCAAAGCGCCTGGATGACACCGCATCGTCGAAAGTGTCTGCGATCAGCGCATAGACATCCTTGATATGCGCCATGCCGATGATGTGGTCGCGGTCACCGCGGAAGACCGGCACGCGGCTGTGGCCAGCCTCCTTGAACAAGGCGACCAGCGCCGGAAAGCCATCGGCGACATCGAACACCACCATGTCGGATCGCGGCACGCCGATATCCCCGGCCTCGCGCTCGCCGAAGTGCAGCATGTTCTTGAGCATGGCGCGTTCGACAGCGGACAGGTCGTCACGCGCCGCGCCATCGCCGTCATGCTCGTCGATCGCCTCCTCCAGGCTTTCGCGCAGGCTGGGTTCATGGTCGGAACCGGTGATGAGCAGGCGCAGCGAGCGCCACAATCGCGATGCGAAATCGCTGCTACTGTCGGGGTCGGGCATGTCTCAGGGTCTAGCCGGCATAGGGGTCGGGCAGGCCGAGCGCGAGACAGGCCGCCGTTTCAAGGGCTTCCATCGTCGTAGCATCGGTTTCGCCGCGTTCATGATCGTAACCTAGCAGGTGAAGCAGGCCATGGACAATGAGGTGTTGGGCGTAATCGGCGGCGGCCCAGCCCTTTTCGGCGGCTTCGCGGGCGCAGGTTTCGGCCGCAAGGATGATATCGCCGAGCAAGACCTCGCCATCATCGCTATTGGCCAGGCTCTCCAGCAAGTCCGGCTGCACCATCGGAAAGCTCAGCACGTTGGTCGGCTTGTCCTTTTGCCGATACTGGCGATTGAGGGTGTGAACATCGGCATCATCGCTCAACCGGATGCTGACTTCGACGCTGAGCGGACTGTCGGCAATAGACCCATGCGGCGTTTCGGCGAGTGCCGCGCGCACGGCAGTCGCCGCCAGCGCCTCCCAGTCGGCGTCCGGCGCCATAGCCGCCCATTTGTCGCTGGCGACATCGGTTTCGGTGGTCAGCACGGCGGTGCGGCGCGGTGATCAAGCATCCTGCGGGGGACCTTCATAGGCATCGACGATGCGACCGACGATGGGATGGCGCACCACTTCGCGGCTGCTGAAGCGCAGCACCGAGATACCTTCGATGTCATCGAGCCGCTTGACCGCATCGGCCAGACCCGACGCCGCCGGGTTGGGCAGATCGACCTGGTTGGGATCGCCGCAGACGACCATGCGGCTGCGCTCGCCGAAGCGGGTGAGGAACATCTTCATCTGCAATGGCGTGGTATTTTGCGCTTCATCGAGAATGATAAAGGCATTGGCGAGGGTGCGGCCGCGCATGAAGGCCAGTGGCGCAATCTCGATCTCGCCGCTCGCCAGCCGGCGTTCGACCTGTTCGGCCGGCAGCATGTCGTACAGCGCATCGTAAAGCGGCCGCAGATAGGGATCGACCTTGTCCTTCATGTCGCCGGGCAGGAACCCCAGCCGTTCGCCGGCCTCCACCGCCGGGCGGGACAGCACCAGCCGATCGACCGAGCCGGCGATGAGCTGGCTGACCGCCTGTGCCACCGCCAGATAGGTCTTGCCGGTGCCGGCGGGACCAAGTGCAAAGATTATCGAATCGCGCGCCAGCGCCTCGATATAGCGGACCTGGGTCGGGCTGCGCGCCGCGATTGTCTTGCGCCGGGTGCGGATGACGGCGGTGTTGGCGAGGCCGGAATCGGCGCCAACCAGGCCATCGAGCGACGGATCAGCGGCAATGGCGACCGCGCCAACGACATCGCCGGCATCGATTTTTTCGCCGTGCGACAGGCGATTGTACAGCGTCGTGAGCACATCGCGGGCGCGGGCAGCGGCATCGGCCTCGCCTTCGACCTGCACACGGTTGCCGCGCGCCGAGATATACACCCCGAGCTGGCCTTCGAGCGCGATGAGGTTCTGGTCATACTCGCCGAACAGCGGCCCGAGCAGATAGGCCTTTTCGAATTCGATCTCGAGCCGGACGCGGTCGTTGGCGGCAAGGGACCGGGTTCGGTCGCCGCCGGCGACGGGGGTGCGCGCGGGCTTTTTCGACATCAGGCGGCTGCTCTTTCTGCTGGGAGGAAAAGGGGGAGCGAGAGGGGTCGGGCTTCGACACTATTGGGCTGGCCGGCGGTGATTTCGACGGCGATCAGGTCGCCGATTTTGGCGCCGGGGATTTCGACAACGGCCGATTGCAGCCAGGGCGTCTTGCCGATTAATTGCCCGGGCTTGCGGCCGGGGCGTTCCAGCAGGATTTCGGTGGTGCGGCCGACACTGGCGATATTGAAGGCATGGGCCCCGGCGGTGATCGCCGCCTGCAACCGCGCCAACCGGTCTTCCTTTACCGGTTCCGGCACCTGGTCCGCCATGGTGGCCGCCGGCGTGCCGGGCCGCTGCGAATATTTGAAGCTGTAGGCCTGCGCATAGCCAACTTCGGCAACGATTCGCAGCGTGTCCTGGAAATCTGCCTCGGTTTCGCCGGGGAAGCCGACGATGAAATCCCCCGACAGCGCAATGTCCGGCCGCACGGCGCGCAGTTCCGCCAGCGTCGCCAGATAGGATTCGCGGGTATGGGCGCGGTTCATCGCCTTCAGGATGCGGCTGCTGCCGGATTGCACCGGCAGGTGCAGATAGGGCATCAATTTCGGGATATTGGCGTGTGCTTCGATCAGCCCGCGCGTCATGTCGCGCGGGTGGCTGGTGGTATAACGGATGCGCTTAAGGCCGCTGATTTCGGCCAGCCGCGCGATCAGCTCCGGCAGGCTGTCGGTGCCCGCCGAACCACCGTCATAGGCGTTCACATTCTGGCCGATAAGGGTGATTTCCACCGCGCCCGCCGCCACCAGCGCTTCGGCTTCGGCGACCAGATCGGCCTGTGGCCGCGAGGTTTCGCCGCCGCGCGTATAGGGCACGACGCAGAAGGTGCAGAATTTGTCACAGCCTTCCTGCACGGTCAGGAACGCGCTGGCGCCCTGGTGACGCCGCGCCGGCAGATGATCGAACTTGGGGCTGGCCGGCATGTCGGTATCGATGGCGCGGCCCCAGCGGGCACCGCGGGCATCTTCGGGAATTGCGGCGGCTTCGCGCAGCAGGTCGGGCAGGCGATGATAGGCTAGTGGTCCGACAATGACATCGACAGCCGGCGCGCGGCGGCCGATCTCGGCGCCTTCGGCCTGGGCCACGCAACCGGCTGCAACGATCACCGGGCGCGAGCCGTCGGCGCGCGGTTTGCGCAGGCGACCGATGTCGGAATACAGCTTTTCGGCGGCCTTTTCGCGGATGTGACAGGTGTTGAGGACAACGATATCGGCCTGGTCAACGCTGTCCACCGCGACATGGCCCTCGCCGGCGAGCAGATCGCCCATGCGCTCGGAATCATAGACGTTCATCTGGCAGCCGAAGGATTTGACATGGTAACGGGATGGTTTGGCTGACACGAGGCGCGGCGACTCCGGAAAGGATGCGTCGACCATAGCGGTTGGCAGCGCTGCGGTCATCCCCGCATCAGCGTGCGATAGCCATTGCTGATCACGGTTTCGCAATGCTGCGCCAGCGTCTTGCGACTGGCAAAATCCGCCCGGCGCACTGGCGGGTGGAAGATGATTTCGGCACGCACCCGGCCAAGCGCCATGAACGCCATGGCATGAGGCATCAGTTCGGTTTCGCCGATCCAGGCAAGGTCCGGCAGACGCTCCCTGGTTACCGGCATGCCGTTGACGGTGGTGTAGGCGATGGTCACCGGTTGGATCAGCACGTCGGCCAGGCCATCGGTAACGCCGAACAGCGCAGATTTGAATGGCAGCACCCCGACGCCATCGCTGTTGGTGCCCTCCGGAAACAGGATGACGCTGTCACCCCGCGCCAGCCGCTGTGAGATCGCGTCGCGCTGTTCGCCGGTGCTGGTGCGGCGGCTGCGCTCGACGTAAACGGTGTGCGCCAGCGTCGCCAGCCAGCCGACCATGCCCCAGCCGCCGACTTCGGATTTTGCGACAAAGGCCGCACGAATGCGGGCGCCAAGCACCGGAATATCAGCCCAGGACACGTGATTGGCGACGAACAGTACCGATTTCTGGCGCGGCGGGCGGCCATGACAGACAATGCGGATGCCAAGCGAGCGCGTCAGGCCGCGGTGAAACAGCATCGGCAGATGCGCCTTGTTGCGGCCCGCGACCCCGCGCAGCATCAACTCGGCCGGCACCAGCAGCGTGGCCGTGGTCAACGCACCGGCAACGCCCTTTGCCGTCCCGAACCGTTGAAAACGCACGCTGCGCCGCGCCCGATGCAGGGGTGGGGATGTTGGCGGCCGGGTCATCGGCGGGATCAGAGCGTTCCCGGCCTCGCCGACAGGCGGGGAAACGCGGTCACCGGTCGTCTTTCAGCCGGGTCCCGTACAATTCCATCCGATGATCGACGAGACGAAATCCCAACCGCGCGGCAATCCGCGCCTGCAGTTCCTCAAGTTCGGCATCGTGGAATTCGATGACTTCACCGGATTCGACATCGATCAGATGGTCGTGATGCTCGTCCTGCACCGTTTCATAACGCGAACGACCGCCCTGGAATTCATGGCGCTCGATGATGCCGGCTTCTTCGAACAGCTTGACGGTTCGATAGACCGTGGCGATCGAGATGCGCGGGTCGACACCGGCAACGCGGCGGTGCAGCGCCTCGACATCGGGATGGTCGTCGACTTCACCCAGCACGCGCGCAATAACGCGGCGCTGCTCGGTGATGCGCAGGCCTTTCTTGAGGCACAGTGCCTCGATATCGATCGTCGCGCCCATCCACTGTCTCCAGACCTGCGGAATTTAGATAGGCGGACGCGGCAAAACCGGCAAGCGGGCTCGGGTGGCTGTTTCGCCGCCAGAGCCCGCCAGTAGCGGTTACGCGACGACCTTGCGCGGCCGACCGCGGGGCTTGCCACCAACCTTGGCAACGCGCTTGGTGCCCAGGCCGATCGATTTGGCCAGGCTGCGGCGCTGCTCGGCATAGTTGGGTGCAACCATGGGATAGTCGGCGGGCAGACCCCATTTGGCGCGATACTGGTCCGGCGACATGTCATAGCGCGTCATCAAGTGACGCTTGAGCATTTTCAACTTCTTGCCGTCTTCGAGACAGATGATG
>JBMOGO010000019.1:0-40319 GCA_049318305.1 Polymorphobacter sp. | reverse complement strand
GCGAAACCCGATACGGCGAGCGCACCCAACCCGAACGCCAGCAGTGCCGCCACTTCGGTAGTGGCGCTGACATTGCGACTGGCGGAATCGGCACGCCGATAATCCAGCACCAGCATTACGATGGCGCCCGCCGCCAATGCCCCGCCGAGCAGCGGTTGCCGCGCGCCCAGCAGCGCTGCCAGCCCGCCGAGCAGCCCCAGCAGGCCGAAAGTGCGAAGCCCCGCCACCCGGCTGCCATCCACAGCGCCGCGCAACTGCCAGCCGCGTTCGATGCCGATCAGCAGCCCGATAGCCAGCGCCACGGCAAGATCGCGGTAAGGGAGCAGCGCCGTCATGCCGCTACCATGCGCGCCCCGGCCACCCCGGGCGAGTCCGTATCAGCCCGGATCTGTCAGCCCATGGCCGCGCGGCACCCGCTGTTCGATCACCCGGCTCGCCGCCAGCGCCGCCACCACCACCGCCAGCGCGGCTCCGGCATCCTGCCCCGGCCCGCACAGGAAGATATCGATGGCGGCATAGCCATGCTCCGGCCAACTGTGGATCGACATGTGCGATTCCGCCAGCAACGCCACCCCGGTAACGCCCATATGGCCGCCGAAATGATGCAGCCGGATATCGAGAAGCGTCGCCCCGGCCGCTGCCACCGCCGCACGCAGCGCCGCCTCGATCACCACCGGGTCGTCGAGATGCCGGCAGCCGTACAGGTCGGCAAGCAGGTGCGTACCCAGCGCGGTCATGCCGCCAGCACCGAATGATGCGCGAAGCCGACATGCGCCATCGCCGCTTCGGCCGCCCGCGTGCCGCGGTAATGCGCTTCTTCGAAGATCGAGACGCCGCTCAGGTCCGAATGCGCGCCGAACACCGGCGGCACGAGCCGGGCCGCCGCCTGCCGCGCCGCGCCCCACATGAACCCGGGCACCGGCCGCACCATGGCATGGCCCCACCGCCAGACATCGATACGGCTGATCGCGCCGGCCAGATCGGGGTTCATCGCCACCAGGTCGTCATGGACGATGCGTTGCCAGTCCGCCAGCGGCCGCGCCTGCAGCAGCGCCCGCGCGGCTGCCGGTGCCATGTCGGACAGCGGCAGGTACCAGGTCAGCACGCTGCGCCCCGGCACGACGTCGAGCCGCTGGTGTGTCGCCACCACATAACCCAGCGCCGGCGATGTTACCGAGACATTGTCCCACGCCAGCGCCGCCCCCGGCCCGCCCGGCAGCCGGTCGACGCTGATGTTGGCGACGACCCAGGGAGCATAGCTGAACCCCGCTGCCGACCCGGCCCAGCCATCGACGACATGCGCCGCCACGAACCGCGGCATGGCGGCGACCACCGCATCGGCAACAATTCGCACCCGCCGCCGCGCCGCCACGTCGAGCGCATCGATACCGACGCCATCGCGACCCACCCGCACCGCTCCCACGACATGCCCGGTATCGATGTGCCGCGCGGCGCGCGCCGCCATAGCCGCCGTCAGATGGCCGTTACCGCCGGGCCAGGTCAGCACGGCATCGGGGTCCGTGCCCGCTGCATCGCCGCGCCGCCCGGCGAAGTAATGGATGCCGGTCCAGGCCGACAGCGCCTCCGGCTCGGTGCCATATTCATCACGGCAGACATAGCGGATATGGGCACGCAACTCCGGACTGGTCCAACCTTGCGCATCGAGCCATGCCGACCAGCTCTGCCCGTCCAGCGCCAGCAAGTCGGCATCCCGTGAACTATACTCCATCGGGATCGCAAACGCCGGTCGACCGTCACGCCCACGCGCATCGCGGTACCGCGCCATGGCGGCGAAGAACCCGGCAATCTGCTCGCGATCAACCGCCGCCAGCACGCCGCCGGGGACCAGCCCTTCCTGCCAGCGCCCGTGTCGCAACAGGCGTTCATCGGGGTCAGCAACCAGTTGATAGGGGTCGAAACGCGGCCGCCCGCCCTCCCAGCCCGTGATGATGCCGAGCCGGTCGAGCAGATGTCGCACGCCAACCGCCTCCGCATTCGGGATCGGCAGGTAGTGCGCCCCCAGCGGATAGGCCGAAATCGCATTGCGGCCCGACCGCGCATTGCCGCCGGTGACATCCTCCAGTTCCAGCAGGCGAAAGTCCCGATACCCCGCCTCGACCAGCGCCCAGGCAGCCGCCAGACCGGCGACGCCGCCGCCGATGATGGCGATGCCGGTGCGCCGTGTCTCCGCCGGTGCGGCAGCGCCGAACGGCTGCCGCAACAAATGCCCGCGCGCCATGTCGGCCCCGCCGAGCGTGCCCGGCATGGCACCGCCTTGCGACCCGCACCCGGCAAGCGCCGCCGCCCCCGCGCCGAGCACGCCGCGCCGGTGAATTTTGAGGCTCATCCCTCGTACCGGCCCCATTCGGCCTCGAACGACCGCACCAGCGCCTGGTTGTCGAGCCGGTTCACCGCTGTCGCGCGCCATGCCATGTCGGCTGGAAAGTCGAACATCGTCGCCGCCGTCGCCGGCCCCAAGAAGCGCAGCCCCGTCGGCAACCGCACAGCATCACCGATCGGGCGGTGCGCCGCGAGGATGAACCCCCACTCGCCGAAGCTCGGCACATTGGCATGATAGGCACGCGTCACCAGCCCGGCCGCTTCCAGCGTCGTCGCTACCGTCCAATAGGCGTTGGGCGCCACCAGCGGCGACGTGCTCTGCACGACAGCGATACCCCCAGGCGCAATGGCGCGCGCCAGTTCGCGATACAGGCTGAGCGTATAGAGCTTGCCCACCGAAAAGTTGGTCGGATCGGGAAAATCCACCACCACTGCGTCATATTGGCGGCGATTGGCGCGCAGCCAGACAAACGCATCGGCGTTGACCACCTGCACGCGCCGGTCGCTGAGCGCCCCGCGGTTCAGCGCCGCCAGAATAGTAGTACGCGCAAACAGCCGCGTCACCGCCGGGTCGAGATCGACGAGGGTCACTGATTCCACCCCGGGATGCTTCAAGATTTCGCGCACCGCCAGCCCGTCGCCACCGCCGAGCACCAGCACCCGCGCCGGCCGCGCCACCCGCCCCAGCGCCGGATGCACCAGCGCCTCGTGATAGCGATACTCGTCGCGCGACGAAAACTGCAGATTGCCGTTGAGGAACAGCCGCAGATCATCCCCCGCCCAGGTCAGCACGATGCGCTGATACGGCGTTGACGCGGCATAGATCACCGGCGCCTGATAGGCCGCAACCTCGGTAAACTTCTGCAGGCGTTCGGCACCGAACAGCCCCGCCACCAGTGCCGCCGCCACTGCCACGCCGGCAACAAACTCGCCGCGCAGCCGCCGCCTATCAGGCAGCATCCACATCAGCCCCAGCGCGACCGCGACATTGGCCAGCCCGAACAGGAACCCGGCGCGGATCAACCCCAGTTGCGGCACCAGCAGCAGCGGGAACAGCAGCGATGCCGCCAGCGCGCCGATGTAATCGAAGGTCAGCACCTTCGACACCAGGTCGCCAAACTCCAGCCGGTCTTTCAGCAGCCGCATCAGCAGGGGCACCTCCAGCCCGACCAGCGTGCCGATGAGCAGTACCAGGCCATAAAGCGGCAGGCGAAAATCGGCGACGCGGTCGAACAGCAGGAACAACAGCGCCGCCGAGCCGCCACCGATGGCTGCGATCAATATCTCGACGCGGATGAACACCGCCAGCTCGTTGCGCTTCACCCCGCGCGACAGCCAGGCGCCCATGCCCATCGCGAACAAATAGCTGCCGATGACCGTGGAAAACTGGGTAACGCTGTCGCCAAGCAGGTAACTCGCCAGCGTGCCGGCGAGCAGTTCATAGATCAGGCCGCAGGTCGCAACGACAAAGGCCGAAAACAGCAGGACGGGGCCAACGCGCGCCAGCGGGTCGTCGCCCGCCGGGGCATCAGCCATGAATGGCGGCACCGATGATGATCGCCAGCGCAATGGCAATCGCGCCCGACAACACGGCGAGCGCGATGTTGTGCTTTTCGGCGATTTCCTTCCAGATATCGACCGGCGTCATCCGATCCCAAAGCCGGAAACCGACGACGAAAATGGCGATGCCGAGCAGCGCATAAAGCACGGTCGCTCCAAAGACAGTGGCAGTCAGCATGTGCATTTCCCCCTCATTTGTGCCGCGGCCCGCCGCCGCCGACGAACACCCCGCCAGCGCCGCCGCCGCGCCGACCATCGTTGAACGGCGACGAGGCGTTATAGGTGGCGTACGCAAAGATCACGAGAACAAGCGCGCACCACGCGATGAACAGCAGTCGGCCGATGGTCATTCATCGTCCTCCTGCGAGGACAACCACCACCAGTGTAGCAACGGCAGTGCCCAGATCGCGATCAGCGCCAGCAGCATGTTGCCAAGAAAGATCACGTTGCGCGTCGCCACCACCGTCACCGGTACTGCCCATTTACTCGGCTCTGCGTCCTGGTACATTCCGGGCCGCCAGTCCTTTGCGGTGGCTTCGACGATCAGATCGTAATCACCGCGCGGCAGGCTGCCGAACTTCACTTCCGGCGCACGGTCGCCTTCGCTCCAGCCACCATCGGAGTCGCTGCCGCTGTACCGCTCGGCCGTCGCATCGGCTTCGAACCGCTCCTGGGTGGTCCGGTTGACGAGCGCAAAGTCGAGCTCGATCCAGGCATTGTCGAGTTCGGCATAGCTCCTGACGGAGACGGTATTGCGGTTGCGGCCCAGCTTCACGACACCGACCGTCACGCTGACGGTCTCGCCGCCGGGCGTGACCAGAATGGTCTTTTGCAGCACCTGCTCCGACGCCCCGCCAGAGATGGCGATGATGACCAGCAACAGGCTGGCGATGGCCGCGACAATGAAGTGAAACGCCGGAAAGCTGGCGAATGGGTCGCGGCTGCTGCGCAGGCTCTCGGCCGGCGGCGCGATGCCGAAGGCGCTCTCCACGACACCCTCGCCCTGCACTTCGAGGCGGGTCCAGGCAATTTCGGCGGCATTGACCTCGCACGACAGGGTCGCCTCGCCGGGCCCTTCATAGTCCGCAACATCAACGGTCTCGCCTACCTCGACGCGCCAGTAAAACTCCCCGGCAACGAAATCGACGCGCGCCGCATAGCGTTCGGCGACATGGTAGCGGTCACCATCCAGCATGGCCGAGTCCCCGGCCTCCACCGGCAATTGGTCGAGACCGGTCCCCAGCCGCCAGCATTCGCCGTCATCGACGAGGAAGCGATACCCGGCCCAGGGGTTGAAAAGCAATGTCTCCTGCCACGTGCCGCCGCCGCCGCTGCGCTCCATGTAACCGATGGCTTCCCATTCGATGCCGGCGAGAAAACCGCGCGTGCCCAGCGGTATCCGCGAGCGCGACTGCGCCGCCATGCTCTGGTGGAGGATCTTCAGGTCGGGGTCGGTCGCATCAAGGCTCGACCCGCAGTTTTCGCACACGACGGTCACGGTGTTGCCCACAGCGCGCACCACGATGGGAGCGCCGCAATTGGGGCAAGCCAGGGCGCGCGGTCCCTCGGTCATGCTGCCCAGCCCGGCAGCTGCCAGCCGTCGATGCGGCGCAGACCCTTGGGCTTCAGCTCGCGCAGGGTCACCGCGCTGCCAGTCCACGCGGTCACGACATCGCCGTGTTTCTGGATGCTGGCGCGCCCGCCGCTCTCATTGGCGAGATCGACATTGAACAGGGTTTCCCCCGCCGGCGCTGCAAATTGCAATTCGCCCTCACTGCCCACCGCTTCGGCCGTGCGCGCATCGATAACGCGGCAGCTGATGCCAGCCAGGTCCATCAGCATGTCGGGCACGATTGGCTCGCCGGCGATCACCCGGCCGACGATATCGTCGCCCGGCAGCGGCAAGACCGCCATCATCATCGTGTAGCGGCCCATCGCCTCGGCCAGCCAGCCGGTGCTGCCGTCGCCGAACAGCGCCAGCCATTCGCTCCAGCCGCCACCGACCAGCCCGGCATCATGCCGCCAGTGCCAGCGCACCCGGCCGATGATGTCGAACGCCTGCCCGCCGAACACGCCCGATGTGCCGATCTGCACCGGGCTGATCGTTTCGGGCACGCGCGCGGCAGTGCCGGCCAGCGCCAGATCTTCGCCGCGCCGCATGATCGTGCTGCGACAGAATTCGCAGACGACCACCGGCAGCCCTGCCGAGCGGAAGGCGATGGGCGCCCCGCAGTTGGGGCAGTTGGCATTCAGCACCGACTCAACCGATCTTGGCCAGCAACGCTGCCTTTTTGGCATCGAATTCGGCCTGGGTAATAGCGCCGGCGGTCAGCAACCCATGCAGCTTGCCGATCAGCGCGAACGGGTCTTCGGCGGGTGCGCCGGCCATGCCGCCCACCCCCATCGCCTGGCCGATCGCCATCCCGGCGGCGGCACTGGCGCCAATGCCGGCCACGCCGCCGGGGTTGGCGGCCGCCGCCGCGATGCTGTCCGCCGCCTGAAAGCGGGCATATTGGTCAAGATCGCCGAGCGCGCGGATCGACGACGCCTTGTCGATGGCGGCCTGCACTTCATCAGGCAAGGACAGGCTTTCGACGTTGAAGCTGACCAGCGTCAGCCCCAGCGCGGTGAACGCCGGCGCCACCGCCGCCTGCAACGCCGCCGACAAGGCCGACTGGTTGGCCGCCATGTCGAGAAATGCGATTTCGCCCTGCCCCAGGTTCGACGCCAGCGCCGATGCGATGGCAGCGCGCAACTGCGGTTCCACATCCACGACGGTAAAGCGTTCCAGATTGCCGACCAGCGTTTTCCAGAAGGTCTGCACATCGCCGATGGCAAAGCTGTAGCGGCCGAAGGCACGCACCCGCAAGCTGCCGAAATCCTTGTCACGCAGGGTGATCGGCTGCGCCGTACCCCATTTGCAATCGATCTGCTGGCGCAGCGAAAAGAACACGACATCGGATTTGAACGGCGCCGAAAAGCCCTTGTCCCAATGCTCCAGCGCGGTCAGCAGCGGCAGCGTCGAAGTGTCGAGCGTGTGTTGCCCGGCGCCAAATGTATCCGCAAGCTGCCCCTCGGTCATGAACACCACCGCCTGGCCTTCACGCACCGTCAGTTGCGCGCCGTGCTGGATCTCGCGATCGGCAATCGGGTAACGCAGTGCCAGCACGCCGGGTTCATCGGTCCAGTCGATGACATCGACGAACTGCTTGGAAAAAAAGCTGCCGATTCCCATCGTGTCCCCCGAATAGTGCCGTTGATATCTAGGAATGGACCAGCAATCTGCAAGCCCAGCCGCACTGGATCTCAATCTTTAATCGGTCCCGGTCGGGCTGGCGGCCTCACTCTCGATGTAAGCGCGCCGCGTCGCCTCGCTGGCGCGCTGCAACACCATGTCAATCTGCGCCCGTTCCTCCGGCGTCGCGCCGTCATAAGCCTTCGTCACATCGTCGCCCAGCAGGGCAAACTGGCACCGCTTGATCAAGCTCAGGTCTTCGCTGGTCTCGCAGCGCTGCGATTCGGCGATCCACAACTTGTGCTGTTTCGTACGGAAATGCACTTTTATCAGTATCGGCAGGAAGGCGATATCGTCGCCAAAGCGCGACTTGGCCTCCGCCACCACCGCCAGCGCCCGCGGATATTTAGCCTGTTCGACAAGCAGGTCGAGGTGGCTCTGGAAACCATCAAGGTTCTGGCGATAGACGGGATCGATCGGCTCGGGCTCGGCCGGCAGCAGGATGATCCGGCTGGTCGGCTTGGCGCCGCGCTTGCCCTTGCCTTTCGGTGCCGCTGCCGGCGCCGGCGGCGACACGTCGCCAAAGCGCAAGGCAAGGTCATAGGCACGCTCCGCTTCCGGCAGGCGGTTCTGGCTTTTGAAGATGCGCGCCGCCGCATTGACGACGAGCGGTGTGTCGGCAAAACGTGTCGCCCGCGCCGGCTGCAGTGCGGTAAAGGCTGCAACCAACGGGTCGGCCGGTGCTGGCGATGTCGGCCAGCACGCGTCCTTCACCGGCTCTGGCGGCGGTGGCGGCGGGGCGGCCGCCTTGCCGGCTTTCGCCGGCCGCGGCGGCGGCGGCGGCGGCTTGATGACCAGGGCGGCAAGCGCACAATCATGGGCACGCACCGCAATCACTGCCTGTTTGTATTCCAGTGTCGAGCGCGTCGCCGTCAACCACTCGCTGCGCTTTTCCGGAATCGTGATCGCCGGATCAACGACCCCGGGGGAATCGACATAGGCGCCGATGCCCTTTTGCCGCTTGGCCGGCGGCAGGTGCGTCGCCAGCGCCATGTTGATCAGCTTGTCCTTGCCGATCCGCATCAGGTTTTTCGAGAAACTGTTGAGCAAATTATTGCCGATCGACGACATGTCGCCGCCGGACAGCACTTGCAGCGCCGCCTGCCCCATGGCCTTTTCGGTGAAACTACTCAATTCGGCGCTAAAGGATTTGCTCAATTTTTCGGTATTGTCCTCATCGACCTTGATCTCGTTCAGCGCGTCACCGAACGCCGCATCCGAATATCCCGCGGCAATTGTCAGGTCGATGCCGGCAACATCGGCTTCGTCTTCCTGTTCGCGCGACAGCGCCTGGTTATAGATTTCCAGCGCCACGCCGACATTTCGGCTTTGCGACCAGATGCTCTGCGCCATCGCCTCGGTCTTGGCATTCGGCGCCGGGTAGATGCGGACCTGACTGCCGCTGGTATCGACACGGTTCTGCGACAAATCGGCGGCCGTATCGGCGATATCGACGAACGTCTTGACCGTTGACACCAGTTTCTTCTGTTCGGCCTCGCGCGCAAAATGCGCCAGCCCGATATGGCTGTATTCATGGGCCAGCATCCAGACGACATCATCGTCATTCTTGCTACGCGCCAGCACGCCCAGCGGCACGACGATGACGTTATCGGGCCGCGCTGACGGCGAATAGCTGTTCGACCCGATCATCCGCACACCCTTGACAGGCGGCGGCGGCCGCAGTCCGCTCGGCCACACCGCCCGGATCTTTTCGATCAGCCCCATCAAGGCCTTTTCGGTTTCGGGCATCTTCAACCCGGTGCCCTTGAATTCGCCGCGGTTGATCGAAATGCTCGCCAGCGACCGCCCTTGCGTAAGACTGGCGGAGATCTTGGCGTCATTGGCGGCAAGCTCGGTCGGCTTGACCTGCGCCTTCAGGAAGGCGCCCTTCTTGCCCTTGATGCTGAAGTTGCAGAACATCGGCAGGCAATCGGCGGCGATCGCCGGAGCCGATACCGCCGCCAACAGCAACGCGACAAGAGACTGCCGCAAGATCACGGGATTGGCACGCAACTTGTGGTCGCAGCGCTCATGCCGGATTCGACACCCAGGTTGCTCGCAGCGACCCGCTCACTTGCTGAGCGTTGCACCTGCGCCACCTGCTGGCACTTCGGGCGGCCGCCTGTAGTGATGACATCAGAACTTCGCAGCCAGACCTGCTGCTTGCCGGTTTCATCGTTGACCAGAATGCGGCCGTCCTTGCCTTCTTCCGCTACACCCTTGGGATTGGTTGCAAGCAACGCCTTTTTCGGCACCTTGCGCAACAGAACGCCGCTGGTGTCATAAACGCCGATTGGGTCGCGAACGAAGTCCTTTATGGCAACTGTTGACGATCCGGCTGCTCCGGCCGGGGCCGCAACGAGCAACAGCAACAGCACTGTAAATTTCGTCATACCCATCAGCTTTCTCCAACAGACCGGGATTTTTCGACAGACTGCGCGATCGAACCGATCGACAGGAAGCGCAGCCAGCGCCAGCGCGCTTGGGCCACCTTCCACGCCGGCGCCGCGACCTCGAACGCAATGTCCTTGAGGCCGACCAGGCCGGTGATGGCCAGCGCCGCCAGATTGAAGTTTTCGGGGATCAGCGAATTGAACCGTGCCATCGCAAACATCATTGCCAGCAGCGCTGTGAACACCACGCCGAGGAGCATCAGCCGAAACACCCAGAAGCGCGGCGCGCCAAGCGCCACCGATTGCGCCGCGAGCAGATGGACGACCATCGCCACCACAAGCGTAGTTGCAAACACCGCACCGATATTGGCAATATCCGTCCAGGTGATATCGAACCAGGGCCAGATCGGCTCCGCCACGCGGGGGTAATCGGCGCCCCGCTGGATCAGATTGTCGAGCGCCATGGCATGGGTAAACACCTCCGGCAGGCCGCCGAACGGCCCCGACGCCAGCACATCATTGTCGTTCGCCAGCGCCCCGCCGATCAACAGGGTTCGGCCGTTCAACGCCAGTTGCTTGTCGGCGAGCGACATCTGCTGGAACAGTGCGAACGAAAACGCATCGGTGTGCAGGCAGCGCCGCTCGAACGCCGGGCGCGGCTTGGCATCGATCCGCACACCCCGCACCAGGCCAATGAAAAAAGCGCCCGCCTGGTCCAAAAGGCCCGGCGGCTTTTCCTTACACTCATCAAGCTTGTCGACACCATGCGATGCTCGCATCTCGATGAACGGAGACCGTGTGCCTTCCCCCCAGATGATATCGATCGGCGTCTTGAAGACCGCGTGATTCCAACGCGCAGGCGCTGCGGCTTCTTCTTGCGGCATCACAAACGGCGTTCCTGAACATAACCGGTCGATGCAGTTGTCGGCATAAAGTGCCGCCGCCGCCGACAGCGCGAACAGCGTCGACGCGATGCTCGCATCCTCAAAGCCATAGCCTTTGGCCGAATCCACCCGCACCGTCGCCGTCATCCCGACCTCTGCCAGCGCCAGTAACCCGGGTGGGGTTGTAAGTTTAACGGCCGGATCGTCGACGCGGCCCGGATCGGCAAAGATTACCGGAACGCCGCCGTACCCCCGGATACAGCGCAAACGCTCCACCGCATTCACCGAGCAGCGTGGGTCGTCATGCCAGTCCTTCCACTTGGTCAGTTCTGCGACGCGAAAGATCAGGCACCGGAATGGCGAGTCCACATCGGCAGCGCCAGCGGCGCATTTCGCCATGGCGTCCTCGTCTCCGGCATGGGGAACAAGCGCTTCAAAGCTGCGCCCCACCGGCGCGGTTTCGCCCAGCAACAGATCGACGAAGATAGCCCGTGGTCGGCTATCACTTACCATCACCAGATCGTCGATCATGGTCGCAATGGCGAGCCCGTTGAACCGCACCCCCCTCGACATTTCCGCCTTGGCTGCGTCATCAATCAACACCACGGTGATGGCGTTGCGGCTGGGAATGTCGCGCGAGCCGCCGGCATAATAAGGCGCATAGATCGACTGCCACAGCGCCTTGCTCTGCTGTTCAGCGCCAACCGCCAATCCGAAGGGATTGACGAACGCAAGCAGCAGCAACAACAGCGTCGTCGTCAGAGCATAAGGCAACGACACGCGCAGCAACTGCAAAAGGTCACGGCAGGTTCGCGCCACCACCCCAAAGCCCCCGCTTTGCCAAGTCGTCACACGATAGGCAGGAAGTATCGGAAGTCCATAAGAGAAATTAACGTTTCATACGAATGTCACGCGCAAGACCAAAGCGCGCGACGCCGCGACAGTTTCTGTCACATGATTGAAACATAAATCGCGAAAATTGCAGTGTTCGGCTGGTTTCGCGGGTGGCCCTGGATGCCACTCTTGGCGGCAGTCTCCGGAGGATCGAGAGGGATTCGAACCCTCGAGGGGCGATTAACCCCTACACACTTTCCAGGCGTGCGCCTTCGACCACTCGGCCACCGATCCATCCGGAGGCGGGGCGATACCGTGCGGGCGCGGCATTGGCAAGGTGGCGCACGCACCGCCAAAAGGGCGGCACCCTTAGGCACCGCCCTCCCATGGCCCTCCCGGTCAGGATTAGCGCAGCAGCTGCAACACCTGCTGCTGTGACTGGTTGGCCTGCGCCAGCATCGCCTGCGCCGCCTGGCTGAGCACCTGCGACTTGGCCAAATTGGTGGTTTCCGCCGAAAAATCGGCATCAACAATCCGCGACCGCGACGACACCAGGTTCACCGAGTTCGACGACAGGTTGTTGACCGTCGCTTCCAGCCGGTTCTGCACGGCACCCAGATTGGCGCGATCAAGGTTGATCGTGCCCAGCGCCTGGTCGATAGAATCCAGCGCGGCGACCGCACCTTCCTGCGTCGACAGGTCGATGTCGGCGACCTTCAGCCCGCCATCGTCGGAGCCGTATTTATTGGCTTCGAAGCCCAGCTTGGTGAAGTTCGACGCGCTGCCGAAAGCCAACGTACCAGCCTCGACATTGATGCCCTTCGATGACGACAGCGACACGGTAGCATAGGCGGTCTGCACGGTATCGGCCGAAAAATCGGTCGGATCGGTCAGGCCCTGCACCGTATAGGCGGTGTTTGTACCGCGCACCGTGACGGTGCCGAGGCCGAAGTTGGCGGCACTGGTCGCTTCGTCACTGTCGAACGCCACCGCGATGTTGCGGCCGTCTTCGGCAGTCAACGACAATCCGCCCTTGCCGCTGTCGGATGCCACGACACCGGTCAGCCCGCTGTATTTGTTGATTTCACGCGCCACATTCTCGCGTGTCGCCTGGGCCGTGTCATTCTGGTCGAGCGTGATATCGATCTGCACCCCGTTGATCGCCAGCGTGGCTGTTGCCGTTGTGCCGATCACCGTTGTTGGCGCCGCGCCATCGAGCGTCAGTGCATTGGCCTTGGCGGTGACGTTGGTATCCTTGATCGATTCATTGATCGCCGCGGCAATGGCAATCGCCGACCCGGCCTTTTTCGACGACAGCGCCGAGGCGTCGGAGAAGGTATCATCGGTCGCAGCGGCGCCGCGAATGGCAAAGCCGTTGATCTTCAAGTCGCCCGAATTCAGCGTGTTGGCGGTGGCGGCGCTGGTTGCGACGGCGCGGCTGTCGCTGGTGACGGCCGAAATCCCGCGGGCGTAGCTGCCGACCTGCAACCCTGAACGCGACACCCGGCCGGCGCTGGTCGAGCTGATTTCGACGGCATTGCCGTTGTTCGACACCAGGTTGAAACTGCCCGACTGCGCCCCGGTCTTGACGCCGGTGATCGCCGAGGTGAGCGCGCCGGTATCAAAGCTGGTGATAACGTTGCGGCCATCGGCAGCCTCGAGCCGCACCCCGGCGAGGTCGTCACCGGTATCGATGGCGCGCACGCCCGTTTGCCCGGAAATGGCATTGATCGCATCGGCCACCAGCGTGCGGTTGGCAGCGGCGCTTGTTGTCGAGGTGATCGATGCGGTTTCCTTGCCATTGATGGTAATCGTGCCGGTCTGCGCCGTTGCTGTCATCGCGGCGCCGGTCATCACCGTCTTGCCGACCACCGCCGAAACGCCGGTCTGCGCGCTGGCACGGTTGATCGCGGCCACCTTGGCGAGCGCCGAGGCGGCCTTTTCGCCCGACGAAAGATTGTCATCGTCGGACGATGAAGCGCCGATGTTGACGTTTTTGATGAGCAGGT
This sequence comes from Polymorphobacter sp., assembly GCA_049318305.1. Classification (GTDB taxonomy): domain Bacteria; phylum Pseudomonadota; class Alphaproteobacteria; order Sphingomonadales; family Sphingomonadaceae; genus Sandarakinorhabdus. The sequence continues at coordinate 27,004 of JBMOGO010000019.1, read as the reverse complement.
CGGCAGCGATCAGCGACTGGTTCGCCGACAGGTTGGTGCTGGTCGCTTCGAACGAGCCGCTGGCCGACAGGGCGGCGGTGGCGCCGGTGCCGAGATCCGCAGCACGCGACGATCCGATGTCGAACTTGACGGTTTCGCCGGCGCGGCTGCCGGTCTGCAGCAGCACGTTCTTCGCCGACCCGTCGAGCAGCTTGATGCCGTTGAAGTTGGTGCGCGCGCCGACATTGTCGATTTCGCTGGTCAACTGCTTGACTTCGGCCTGCAGAGCCTTGCGATCGTCGCCGGTGACGGTACCGTTGCTTGCCTGGACCGCGAGTTCGCGCATCCGCTGCAACATATTGGTGACTTCGCCCATGGCACTTTCGGCCGTCTGCGCCAGGCTCATGCCGTCATTGGCGTTGCGAATGGCGACGGCAAGGCCGCGCACATCAGCGGTCATGCGCTGCGAGATGGCGAGGCCGGCGGCATCGTCCTTGGCCGAATTGATGCGCTGCCCGGTCGACAGCCGCTCCATCGCCATGGCGAGACCCATTTGCGAGGTGCGCTGGCCGGCTTGCGCGGTCAGGGCGGAAATATTGGTGTTGATCACGGTCATGTCGAAAAACTCCTGGCTCGGTTCCCCGGCCTCCGTGGGATCACGGGGCGCCGTGAGCCAGATATCGGCGCCAGCGCGGAATGATTTACTGTGGAGGGGGTTTCAGCGCTAAGGAGGCGGGATGAACGCCCCCCAATCCGAATTTCCGTTGCACCTCGTCGGCATGCCGTTCGCGCTGCTGTACCGCGACACGCACCTGGTCATCATCGACAAACCCGCCGGCATGGCGGTCCACCCCGGTCCCAAAACCCCTGACAGCCTGGAAGATTTCCTGCCCGACCTGGCGTTCGGCAACCAGCGCTGGCCGGTCATCGCGCACCGCCTCGACCGTGACACCTCGGGCTGCCTGATCGTCGCGCGCCACCCAAAGGCGATCAAGCGTGTGTCGGCACTGTTCGAGGCGGGCCAGGTCAAGAAGACCTATTGGGCGGTGCTGGAAAGCCTGCCCGAGGCCGACAGCGGCACCGTCGATGCGCCGCTGCACAAGATTTCCAGCGCCGAAGACGGCTGGCGCATGGTCATCGATCGCCGCGGCAAACGCGCCGTAACGCACTGGCAGGTCATCGACCGCGCCGCCCGGTTGGTCGAATTCCGCCCCGAGACCGGTCGCACCCACCAGTTGCGAGTCCATGCGGCGTCATTGGGACACCCGATTCTCGGCGATCCGGTCTATGGCGAAGGCAAGGGCCCGATGCGCCTGCACGCCCGCGCCATCACCCTGCCCTATGACGAAGCTTCGCCGCTCGCCATAACCGCGGCTCTGCCCGGCGATTGGCCGTCACAGGCGTTGTTTTCGCCGGCGAACGGAGTGACATTGCCGGCATAAGCCCTCCTCCCCTTCAAGAGGGAGGAAGCTCAGGGCCGGCTACTGCTCTCGATATTTCCGGTCAGTGCGCCTTCGCCGAACCACACCGGCTTCCACTTCTCCGCCGCGAACAGCGCCGACTGGTCCGCATAGTGCGGTGATAATGTCCGCACCGTCGCCGCACCGAACTGGTGAACGCTCTGCGACGATACAGCGCCATCCGGCGCCCATTCGATGAACATGATGAAGCCGTCGCCATTGTTGCCAACCCGCCGACCATCGGGCGCCAGCGTGCCAATGAGGGCGCGCAGCGTTTCCGGCCCGCCGCATACCGGCAGGTCGACCTTGCCGTGTCGCAACCGCTGGAACTCACCCAGCGGCACGGCGATCTTGCCGTAATGCGTCGTCAGCGTGTCCACCGCCTCTCGCAGCGCCGCTGCCGTGTCAGGCCGCGGCTTGTTCAGATAGGCAAAGCGCGCCGCCTGCGCGAATGCGGTCGTCACCAGCGTATCGGCATCCCCCTTACAATCGAGCGTCCAGTCCCAGGTCCCGATCAGTTTTTGCGCCGCCGCCAGGTCAGGTGACTTCGACGTGTCGAGCGCCATGACTTCCTTGTACCAGATGCCGGCCCAACCCGCCTTGTCATAACCCTTGTCGAACTTGATGCGCAGCAGGTCATCGCGTGAAATCGGCTTGTCACCCAGCCCGGCGAACAGCGCCTGATAGCGCAGCGCGCGGTTGGTGACATAGGTCTCGATGCCCATTTCCGGCGCAAAGTCCTCACGCTTCTGCTCATCGGCCGGCGCTGTCGAAAGGAACGGCGTATTGTTGCTGTTCGCCACCCAGCCTGATGCCGGATCGACCGTCATCGGATCAGCGCGCCACGGCAAGTAGCTGGTCCATAGCGTTTTCGACGTGTCGCCGGGCAAAATGCCCTTCCAGTCATAGCCCGGCGCGCGGCGCGGGAAGCGGGCATTGTAGAACATGCCAATATGCCCGGCGGCGTCGGCATAGACGAAATTGGTGCCGTTTACCGCCTGCATGTCCATGACGCGCTGCCATTCGTCCAGGTTGCGCGCCTTGTTCAGCCGGTAATATTGCTCGATCTGCCGGACATCGCCGATGCCCGCATAACGGATGGCAAAAAAGCCGCTGTCGTTGCGGATGACCGGGCCATGCACGGACCGATAAAAGGTGCGCGGAATCGGCAGCACCAGCGGGCCGAACTTCACCCGCAGCCAGACGCGCTGCCTCTCCAGCGGCAGCCATTTGCCGTCAAAGCGATATTCGCTGCCGTCAGCATTGACGACCAGCTTGTAGGTGTCGATCAGATCGGGCCGATTGACCGTGTTGGTCCAACCCAGGGTCTTGTTATGGCCCAGCAACGGAAACGGCGCGCCGGGGAACAAGGCGCCGGCAAAATCCCAACCGTCTTCGGAGTGCACGACGACTTCCCACCAGCTCACCCCGCCTTCCCAAGGCTGGTGCGAATTGACGATCAGACGGGTCACGCCATCGGCCGACCGCCGCCCCGCCACGGCAAAGCCGTTCGAGCCGCGTTCGTCCGCCGGCCCGGCGTCGCGCGGCACCGGTTCATTGCCGACCAGCGCCGCCAGCGGGCGATCGAGCCCGAAAAAGAACGGCGAACGCAGCATGAAACCGGCAACTATGTCCTGGCCATTGACCGGGAACAGGCCGCGAATGCGCTGTTCTGCCGGGTGCTTGATGGCATAATCGTTGATTCCCTGCGCATAGGCCTGAAGCAGCGCGCGGGTATCGGCGGGGATCTCGCTATAACGTCGCGCCGCGGTCGCATTGGCATCGAGAAGCGCGGTGGCGAAATCGATCTTGGCGCCATCCTGCCCGGTAATCGCGCCGCCGCGGCCACGCACGGCGGCAATCACTTCCTCGAGATTGCGGAAGTCATCCTCGGCATGGGCGATGGCCAATCCGTACGACACATCGGCATCGGTCTTGCCGAAAATGTGCGGCACGCCCCAGCGATCCCGCACGATGCGAACATCATGAACGCGCCGCGCGTCGGCAACCGAGCCCCTGACGCTCAGATTGTCCCAACTCGCCAGCCCGACGAACACCGCCGCCAATACGCCCAGAAGCACCAGCACCGCGCTCAACCATTTCGGCATATCAGCGCGCGTCCCGGGCGACAGTGCCGCCCTTAATGACCACCGACACGGTTTGCAGCGCCCGCACGTCGGCCAGCGGATCGCCCGCCACCGCGATGATATCGGCGTATCGGCCCACCGCCAGCGTCCCGACATCGTCCGCGCGGCCCAGAGCCTGCCCGGCGTTCAGCGTCGCCGCCTGGATCGCCTGGAGCGGCGTCATCCCCCATTCCACCATCTTGGCGAATTGCAGCGCGTTGGTGCCATGCGGATAGACACCGGCATCACTGCCGAAGACGTGCCGCACCCCGGCCTTCACCGACCGCTGAAAGGTCTGGCGCTGCTTCAGGCCGATGGCGCGTTCCTTTTCCAGGCTTTCGGCGAACACACCGTTCTTCGCGCCTTCGGCCAGGATATAGTCGTCGTCATAGACATCCATGCTGAACCAGGCTCCGCTCGCCTTGGCCAGAGCGAAACTTTCGTCATCGGCGAGGCTGGCGTGCTCGATGGTGTCCGCGCCGGCGCGCAAGGCGGTGTTGATGCCGCTGGTGCCATGCGCGTGGACGGCGACCTTCAGGCCCAGCATATGCGCCTCGGTGACCAGCGCATCCATTTCGGCCTGGCTGTACTGTTGCCCGCCAACCGTCGTCGTTTTGGAGAATACTCCGCCGGTGCCGCAGAATTTGATGACTTCGGCGCCCATCTTGCGCAGCTGGCGCACCTTGGCCCGAATGGCATCGGGGCCATCAGCGACACCTGGCGTCTCCACCTTGATCTCGGGCTGGAATTCGGTGGCATCGCAATGCCCGCCGGTCGCGCCGATGGCATAGGTCGCCGGCACGATCCGCGGCCCGGCGATATAGCCGCCCTCGATCGCCTGTTTCAGCCCGATATCATCCAGATTGCCACTGCCGACGTTGCGCACCGTGGTGAAGCCGGCATCGAGCGTCCGCTTGGCAAAGGTCACGCCGATCGCCGTACTGAAGCTGCGGGCATATTCGAGCCCGCGATAACCGCCGATGGTCGGATCGCTGCTCAGATGGACGTGCATGTCGATCAGGCCAGGCAACAGCGTCAATCCGGGCAGGTCGATGCGCCGCGCGCCGGCCGGTACCGCCACACTGCCAGCGGTACCGACCGCGACGATGCGGCCATCGGTGGCAATGATCAGCGGATCGACGACCACGCGCCCGGTGCTGACATCGATCATCCGCGCCCCGCTGATCGCCACGGTTTCTGCGCCGGCTGGGACTGCTACAACCGCCGTCGCGGTCAACATCACCACCCGGAAAAGCCCTAAGCACCGCATCTGTCACCATCCCCCAAAGTCGGCGGACGCTAGGCGTGGCCGCTGCTGCCCGCAAGTCACCTGCCGCTGCAACCCTGACAGTTTTTCACCGTATCTTTCGGTAGTGATCGAGGGTCAGCCTATGTTGCGTTGGAATGGAAACGGTGGTCGCCCGCCGCGGTTGCTGATTGCCGATCGACAGCCCCTCGTCGCCAGCGCCTTGGCGGCGCTGGTCACCAGCCAAGGCTTTGACGTGACCGAACAGGCGCGCACCGGCGCCGAGGCGGATGCCGCGATGGTCGGCAGCGGCATCGATCTTGCCATCTTCGATATCGATCTTGTCGATCCTGGCCCCACCGAATTGCTCGACCGCTTGCGCAGTCGTGGTCAGCGCCTGCCGGTCATCATCACGGCACCCGGTCCCGAACATCCGGCGCTGACGTCGATCCTGGAAAGCAGTGCCGATGGCCTGGTTCTCAAATGCGAGCCGCCCGAAAGCCTGTTCCACTGCCTGTCCACCGTCACCGCCGGCGGCCAATGGTTTGACAGGCTGGCCATGTCGCGCGCGCTGGAGCGCGTACAGGCACTCAACGGCGCCGCCACCCTGACACGCCGCGAACGCGATGTGGCGCGGCTGGTCGCCACCGGACAGCGTAACCGCGACATTGCCGGCGCGCTCGGCATTTCGGAAGGCACGGTGAAAATGCACCTGCACAACGTCTATTCGAAACTGGGGCTGGAAAGCCGGACGCAGCTGGCGATGGACGAGCGGCTGCGGATGCTGGGGTAAACTCCCTCTACGCCGCCATGTCGTTCAGCGGCATGTCGACCTCGGCCAGCGCCGACAGGAACTGGTCGCACGACCGTTCCCAGCTAAACAACGCGCCATAGCGCGCACAATCGGCGCGGCGCGCCCGCAGCGCCCAGCGCATCGCCATCGCCAGATCGGTGTTGACCGCCCCCAGCCAGGCGCGTGTACCGCCCTCGGTACCCATGCCGTCCAAGCCCAAAATGTCGAGCGGCCCCGGAACCGGATAGCCCGCCACCGGCGTGCCGCACGCCAGCGCTTCGATGATGACCAGCCCGAAGGTATCGGTGCGGCTGGGAAACGCCAGCACATCGGCACCGGCATAAGTGGACGCCAGCGCCTCACCGTGCAGCGAGCCCAGAAAATGCGCCTGCGGATAACGCGCCATCAGTTCGTCGAGCGCCGGGCCATCGCCGACGACGACCTTCGATCCGTGCCACTCCGCATCGAGAAACGCCTCGATGTTCTTTTCCACCGCCACCCGGCCGACATGCAGCGCGATCGGCCGCGGCAGGTCGGCAAAGGCCGGGTGCGGCGCGCGGTCGGGCGTGAACAGTTTCAGATCGACGCCGCGCGTCCATTGCCGCGTCCGGGACAGGCCATGTTCGGCAAGCTCCATCGCCAGCCGCGGCGTCGCCACCAGGATATGCTGCGCCGGACGGTGAAAACGCTCCAGCATCCGCCAGAACAGCGCCGGCGACAGGCCGGTGCGCGCCGCGACATAGTCCGGAAAGCGCGTGTGGAACGAGGTCGTGAACGGCACGCCGCGCGCCGTGCACCAGCTGCGCGCCAGCCAGCCCAGCGGGCCTTCGGTGGCGATATGCACCGCATCGGGGTCGAACGCCGCAATCGCGTTGGCAACGCGGCGACGCGTCGTCAGTGCCAGCCGGATTTCCGGGTAACTCGGCATCGGCAGCGAAAAAAACCGGTCGGGCGTGATGGTCTGCACCCGGTGACCGCGCGCCGTCGCCAGGTCGACAACGGTGGACAATGTGCGGACCACACCGTTGACCTGCGGGCTCCAGGCGTCGGACACTAGGGTGATACGCATCAGGCGATCTCCATTTCCTGTACCGGCGCCGCTTCACGGTGCAGCGCCGCCGTCCGCGCCGCCCAATCGAGAATTTCGATGCGCCCGTCGAAATGTTCGACCAGCGCGGTGCAGCTTTCGACCCAGTCGCCGTCGTTCATGTACAGAATGCCGCCGATCTCGCGAATTTCGGCGGAATGGATATGGCCGCAGATGACCCCATCGACGCCGCGTTCACGCGCCGCATGGGCGACCACCTCCTCGAAGCGCGAGATGAAGGCGACGGCGTTCTTGACCCGGTGCTTGATGTACGCCGACAGTGACCAGTACGGCAGGCCGAATTGCCGGCGGATGGCGTTGAACCCGACATTCATCCGCAGCAGCACCGAATAGCCAATATCCCCCAGAAACGCGAGCCAGCGAGCATAGAGCACCACGCCGTCGAATTCATCGCCGTGCAGCACCAGCAACCGCCGGCCATCGGCGGTCGTGTGGATTGCCTCGGCGAGCACTTCGACACCGCCGAACGCCAGCCCGGTGTAGTCGCGCAGCGCCTCGTCATGATTGCCGGGAATATAAACGACCCGGGTGCCCTTGTTGGCGAGCTTGAGCACACGGCGGATGATGTCATTGTGCCGCGGCGGCCAGAACCAGCCGCGCTTCAGGCGCCAGCCATCGATGATGTCGCCGACGAGGTACAGCGTCTCGGGCTTGATCGAATGCAGGAAGTCGTGAAGCAATTCGGCGTTGCAACCGGCAGTGCCCAAGTGGGTATCGCTGATCCAGACGGTGCGGAACTTCAGCTTGCCGCGCGGCGTAACCTCGTCATCATCATGCCAGTGGCGTTTGCCGCGCGCGGCCGCGGGTACAGCCGGAGCCGGGCGGTCCCCATTTTCGAACGCCGTCAGTGGCAGGTCCGCGAACGCCTCTAGTTTCGCCATCGGAAGACTTGCCATGGTGTGGCTTTCGGTCGCCTCGGTTAGCGAGCCTCTATATGTTGTGCGTGACAGTATAATGTCAGCAATCTGTGGAATCGCGGTTATGGTCCCGGCCGAGCCCGCGGAAGAGCGGCCGTCGCCAGTGGAGCCGATCATGCTGCCCTAAGCGGGATGGGTGATGCGTCAGTCGACGCCGGCTAACATGCGCAGCAGGTGCGCGCCAAAACTGCTGGCAAGCGTCGTGCAAAAGCGCGCGCTTACCTGTAATGCGACCAGCCCGTTAGAAGCGGAATTCGACACCCAGCGTCGGCCCGAAGGTCAGCACATCGTAAACAAAGCGCCGCCCATCGTCTTCTGACTCGTGCTTCACATAGATAAGGCGATAGCCGACCATGGCCTTGGCGCTGCCACCAAGCCGGATGCCGAGTTGTGGCCAGACATTGACCGAAATTTCTGAGCCTGCGCCAAAGCCGCCGACATCGGCCATGAACGTCAGGTCGAGCTTGTCGTTGAACGGCAATTCGGCACGGAAGCCGACAAGGCCCTCGACCCAGCTCTTGTTGCGCGAAGTGTCGATGGTTGGAACGGTGATATTGCCCGGGACATTGATGCCGCCGTTGGGCAGGCATTGTGACTGGCATCCGAAATTGACGCCCATGTCGCTGAGGCGGGCGCCGGCATATACCCAGGCATTTTCGTGAACGCGTTTCAGGACGGTCGCCGTATACGCGGCCTGGTGACCATCCGCCGTCAGCCGGGTGCGATCATTGGGCGTCAGGTCGAGGTTCATGTAGTTGACATCGAGGTTGACGCCCCAATTGCCGTTATTGACTTCAACCGAACCCATCACACCCCAGTTGAGGTTACTGAAGATATCCGATGGTGATTGCGAGACTTGTGTCTCCAGCCGTCCGAGTTCGGCCTTGCCATCCATGTTGGGCGCCATGAAATAGGGCGTGACAATGATGTCCCAGCCTTCGGCCTGCGCAGGCGCCGCAAAACTGGCAAGCGCTGCGACCGCAACAAGCGTTTTAGCGAACATCGTCATCGGTTTCAGTTGTCCATTGCCAGGTTATGCCATGCTGCTAGCACCGTTCATGACGGGCCATTGTCCGGACTTGGGCATTTGTTGCTGCTGTCAATAGACCCACTGCACGCGGGTCAACACGGTGCTGCTTTCACCACTTGTGTTGAACCGGTCGAGCCAGGTGTGGCCATAGCTCACGCCAAATTTCCACCGTGTCGTGGCCCACCAGTTGAGGCCGAACGACAGGCGATCATAGGAACCGCCGGTGACGTTCCTGTCGTCGAGATCGACATGGGCAAAGCGGGCGACAAGCTCAGGGGCGCCCCAAAATCCGGTCGGGATAACCCGGCGCGCATAACCGACATTGCGATCATATGGCCGGGTTTCGCCGGTCAGGACGAAGCTGCCGGTGAGATAATAGCCCGTGAAGTTCGGCGAATCGCCGATCGGTGAATTGACCGTGGCCGTAACATATTCGCCGAGCAGCGAAGCCGGACCGATGTTGAGCAGGCCTTCAAAGCCGAAATGATCGGCACTGTCGGCCGCGATATTGCCGGTATCGATGAAATTGTCACCAACATTGGTTTCCGCCCGGCCCTTGTAGCGCAGCACGCCGTCTGACGCGACATGCCGATAGGCGAGCCCCAGGTGCAGGAAGCGCTTGTTGGCGGGATCGTCCCAGACCAGCGCCGTGCCACGCGCCGTGAGGTCCCAGCCCCGCGAGGTCGTGCTGTTGATGTCCCAGCCGTCGTTGAATGCGCCAAAGGAGAATGTGGCGCGTTTGTCCTTGCCAAAGACATGGGTCATCCGGGCGCCGAAATTGCGTGACACGAAGAACGGGTTCAACACCCGCTCGCTGTGCGGCAGGTTGGCGGCATCGCCGACCATTTCGTAGGAGAAGGTCTCCTTGATCTTGCCGACCGCCAGCTTTGTCCGGTCACCGATCGGGAAGGTCAGTGACAGGTCGGTCAATTGCCATGTTTGTTCAGGTTCGGTGTCGAAGCCCTTGTATTCGCCGCCCACCTGGAAGCTGACTTTATAACTGTGACCGATGCTGCCGAGCAGGCTGAGCCGGGCGCTGCGCACCTGGAACTCGTCTTCCTGTTCGCCGACCTGGCCGATATTGGCGGCGTTCTGGCTGAAGTTCGTCCAGTCACCCAGCAACGCGAGACTGGGGCGGATGTTGAAGAAACGCGCCTGTTTTTCGGCGCTTGGCGGCTTCAGCGGCGGCAAGTCGGGGATGGCGTATTTGCGCTTGTGGGCCTCGGCGTGGACATCTTCGCCGGTATGGTCACCGATCGGCGTGGCCAGTGTTTCGGTCGACTGTGCCAGCACCGGGCCAGCCAGCATCAGCATCACGCACCCCGTGAAGCCCCGAACGATCGTGACCGGTATTGCCGAGTTTTTCCAGATCATGGGACCGAACTAGCACGCGCTGTCCAACGTGATTGTCGGCTTTCAGACATTCGCGCCGCGGTGGCAGTCAGACGTCGTCAACCATCTTCCGCAGCAGTTCCGCATCGTTCAGGATGATGCTGCGATAGTTCAGGCTGATCGTTCCGGCCGCCTCCAGATCGTGAAGGATATTGCTCACCGACGTGCGCGACAGGTTCGACAGCGCTGCCAGTTCCTCCTGGCTCAGCGGCGCCTCGATCCTGCGCTCATCACCCGGATCGCGAAACCGGCAGTTGGCGATCCGCAACAGCGCCGCGACGCAGCGCCGATGACTGTCACGGATCATCAGGTCCGACGCGATGTTGGCGGCGACATTGCCGTACATGACGCCCAGCTGCCCGACATGGCGCCACCATTCAGGCCGGTTGGAGAGCAACTGTTCGACCACCGGCTGCGATATATGCCCCAGGATGACTTCGGAACGCGCCGTTGTCGACATGACCAACGACGGCTCGCCGAACAGTGTTACATAGCCGAACCATTGTCCGGGGTGGGCGATATGGACCATCGGTGCATCGGGCGTGGCCAATGACGTGGTGAAGGTGATCGAACCACTCCCCAATCCGATCAATCCGCCCGACACGTCGCCGGCATGCTGGATGGCAGCACCCGCAGCGACCTTTCGCCAGTGGCAATGGGCAAGGACCGCGGCCGAAAAATCGCTCGGCGTCTCGGCAAGCCAGCCGCGATTGAGCAGCAAAGAGGTCGCAATTGCGATTTCAGACTTCAGCATGCCGCGATACCCATTGTTTCGGCGCAAAAATAATCAAATGTTCGATTTTGCGCAATGCATGGAGTCACGGATTTCGGCACCCCCAATGGCGCCTCAAAAACTTCGCGAGCAGGAAGCATGGCAGGCATCGAGCGTTAATCTGCCGACATTGTCAGCCTTTGGACATTGGCGGCGACCAGAATCGGTAGCCTGCGATCTGTCAATCAGGAGAAAACGTCATGCCAAAGGGTAAACCCAATATCCTCATCATGTGGGGAGACGACATCGGTCAGTCCAACCTATCCATCTTCACCAAGGGCATGATGGGCTACAAGACCCCCAATATCGATTCCATCGCCGAACAGGGGATGCTGTTCACCGACTATTACGCCGAGCAAAGCTGCACCGCAGGCCGCGCCAGCTTCATCACCGGCCAGTGCGGGCTTCGCACCGGCTTGACCAAGGTCGGCATGCCGTCGGCCGACGCCGGCATGCGCGCCGAGGATCCGACCATCGCCACCGTGCTCAAGGCCCAGGGCTATGCCACCGGCCAGTTCGGCAAGAACCACCTTGGCGACCGCGACGAATTCCTGCCGACGATGCATGGCTTCGATGAATTCTTCGGCAACCTCTATCACCTGAATGCCGAGGAAGAGCCGGAACTGCGCGACTATCCGCCGGAAAAGGATTTCCCAAATTTCCGCAAGAAGTTCGGCCCGCGCGGCGTCCTGCATTGCAAGGCCGATGGCAAGGGGGGCCAGACCATCAAGGACACCGGCCCGCTGACCCAGAAGCGCATGCAGACCATCGATGACGAAGTGACCGCGCTGACCATCGATTTCATCAAGCGCCAGAATGCCGCCGGCATTCCGTTCTTTGTGTGGTTCAACACCACGCACATGCACTTCCGCACCTATGCCAAGCCGGAAAGCTTGGGCCAGGCCGGTCGCTGGCAGTCGGAATATCATGACGTCATGATCGATCATGACAAGGCGATCGGCGTGCTGCTCAACCTGCTGGAAGAGTTGAACATCGTCGACGATACTTTCGTCATGTACTCGACTGACAACGGCCCGCACTGCAACAGCTGGCCTGATGCCGGCACCACGCCGTTCCGCAGCGAAAAGAACACCAACTGGGAAGGTGCCTATCGCGTTCCTTGCATGGTGCGCTGGCCGGGCCACATCAAGCCGGGTTCGATCTCCAATGACATCGTCGCCCACCTCGACTGGCTGCCGACGCTCGCTGCCGTCGCTGGCGTGCCCGACATCAAGGAAAAGCTACTGAAGGGCGAAGTGCTCAACGGCACAAATTACAAGGTGCACATCGACGGCTTCAACCAGCTCGATCACATCACCGGCAAGTCGCCCAGCCCGCGGCCCGGCTTCATCTATTGGACCGATGATGCCGAAATCGCCGGTCTGCGCTTCGACAACTGGAAGTTCGTGTTCATGGAACAGCGGATGCCCGGTACCTGCATGATCTGGGCCGAGCCGCTGACGACGCTGCGCCTGCCCAAGATCTTCAACCTGCGCACCGATCCCTATGAGCATGCCGACATCACGTCGAATACCTATTGGGACTGGATGTTTGATCACGTTTATCTGCTGGCGCCGTCGCAGTATCTGGTCGCGCAGTTCCTTGAGACCTTCAAGGAATTCCCGCCGCGCCAGAAGGCAGCGAGCTTCAATCTTTCGGGCGTGCTCGAAAAAATGGAACAGGGCGCTTCCGGCGGCGCCTGATCACGTTACGGCCCGGCGCAATCTGCCTCACACGCTTGCGCCGGACCATTTCGGGCGTCGGGAAGGTCCACCCGCCTTCCCGGCGCCCTTTCATTTTGAGCAGGATGCGCCATGGACCCGGCATCAATCGTCAAGCTGATCCTTGTCATCGGCATCGTCGGCATCGTCATCTCGATCGGCGCACGGTCCCGGCCTGAAGACACGCTGGCGCTGGTCCGCAACCCGGCGCTGGGCGCGCGCGCGATGCTGTCGATGTTCGTCGCGGTGCCGCTGTTCGTGCTGTTCATCACCTGGGCGGTCGATCTCGATCGTCCGGTGCGTACCGCCCTCCTCGCCCTTGCTGTCTCGCCGATGCCGCCGATCATCACCAAGAAGGAAGAAAAAGTTGGTGGTGACGCCGATTACGGCATCGGCCTGCAGGTGCTCGGCACGATCTTCTCGATCATTGCGGTGCCGTTCATGCTGATGATCGCCGGCGCGGTCTTTGGCGTTTCCGGCAGTTTCGATCCGTTCGCCATGTCGAAACTGCTGATCATCACGGTCGCTGCGCCGCTGGCCATCGGCATGGCGCTGGGGCGCTATTTCGCCGCTCACCGCAATGCCATCGCCCATTGGGCCGGCCTGATCGGCACGATCGCCTTGCTGGTCGGGGCGGTTCCGCTGCTGCTGGCAACCTGGCAATCGATGTGGGCGCTCGTCGGCGGGGGCGTCCTGCTGGTCATCATGGCGATCATCGGCTTTGCCTTGCTCGTCGGCCATCTGCTCGGCGGTCCGGATGAGGGCAATCGCGGCGCGCTTGCCGTCGCCAGCGCGGCGCGTCATCCCGGCGTTGCAATCGCCCTGTCGGTCGGCATCTTCCCGAACTTCAGCGCGGAAATCACCGGTGCCGTGCTGCTGTTCCTGCTCGCCAATGTGGTGTTGACCCTGCCGTATGTGAAATGGCGTCACCGCGTGGTGGCGCGGGCCTGACGGTCAAAGGCGCGCGATCGGCAAGCTGGCAATGAAAAGGCCCGCAGCGATGCCGAGGACAGCCGCCAGCGCCAGCAGGGTAATGCGGTAGAGTGGTATCTTGAGCAGCGGGCTGATCCCGCCCAGGAACAGCACGGTCGACAGCACGACTGTCGTCGCCACATAGCGATCGCCGATCCGGTTCGCTTCATCGCCTTCCACAAATTCGGCATCGGCGGCGCGCCGCAATGCACGGCCTTCGGTGCCCGTGCTATGCTGCGAACGCGGCAACGCGTGCGGCGCATCGGGATCAACAGAATAGCGGCGAACATCGCCGGGAAAACGGGCACGCCACGGATCGAAAATGGCGCGCAACTGAGGGGTGAACCGCCGTTCGAAAAACGCCATTCGCGCCTCATCGTTGACAGCCGCAGCCTCGAACCAGGCAAAGAACATCATGCTGTCAGCCGCAACCAACTGGCCATCGACGATTTCCAGCCGCGACGCTTCGGTGACCTTGGCGCTGGCCCTTGAATAATGGCTGGCCTGGATGCCGCCCCACAATGATGCCTGATAGCTCGACCAGGCGCTGATCAGACCGGCTATCGAGAGCAACAACGCCGTCGCCACTTCGACGCGGTGCGAGGCATGGGCAACGGTGGTGCCGTCAGTCATGACCGCTCTCGGTCTCTGACCGCTTGGCTTTCGCCTCCGCCAGCGTTTCGATGTCACGCGCCAGGAAGAAATTCAGCGCGATCCGGATCACGGCAATGGCGGCCAGCTTGCCGATCGCGTCCCAGGACGGTGAAATTGCGGATCGCACCAGATCGGCGGCGAGGGTAAACTCCAACGCCAGCAGCAAGGCGGTCGCAAAGCGCAACCATATCTCCCGACGATCCTTTTCCAGCAGATCGTCGTTGAACAGCAACGGTATGCTGCGCACGAACGCCTTCATCCCCGCAAAAGCGATGATCACCACGACGATCGCCTCCATTGCCAGCGCCACCGCGCCGGCGGCCAGCTTGAAATACTCCTCGATCACATTGCCCCCAACGCCAAGACACGCCATCGTAACCGAACGGGCTGATCGGAAAGGCGCGGTATCGCACAATCAGGCACAGCCTGACCGGCTAATCGAAATCTGGCATGTCGCGCGCATGATAACCTACGCACAAGGAATGAACGCCAGATGAGCTTCGACGAACTCGGCAAGGGTGACAAGATGGCCGGCATGCGCACCGCGCTGGCGTTTCAACGCAATCGTCTTGCCGCCGACCGAACCCTGATGGCCATCATCCGCACATCACTGTCGATGATCGGTTTCGGCTTCACGCTCTATACCTTCACGACCAACTTCCTTCGCCGCGATGGCGCCGCGGGGCTGCTCGCCCAACAGGCGCCGACCCGGTTTGCGTTGACCCTGATCTCCCTTGGCGTGCTGTTGCTGGTGCTGGGGATTATCAACCATTATCAGTACATGCGGTCGGTTCGTGCCCAGCGTCAGGATTTTATCGCCGAAGGCTTGTTGCCGGCCAAGGAGGCGTTTCCGGTATCGCTCGCTCTGGTCACGGCCTTTCTGCTCGCGCTTGTCGGCCTGCTGACCGCGCTCAGCATCATCTTGCGCGCCGGGCCCTTCAGCTGAAGCACGCCCAGGCTGGGAAGATGAATTGAAGATGTCGGTTCAGCGGCGCCGCAGCACAGCGCGGTGGCGCGAGCCTGCCCGGGTCGCCCCCCTCAGGCGGTCAACCGCACCAGGTTCCGGCCGTCATGCTTGGCGCGGTACATGGCGCGGTCGGCACGGTGCAGGGCTGCGTCGATGTCGAGGCCGCGCCCGCACGTGGCGCCGATACTGACGGTTGCCGACAAGGCCGGGTGATCAGGCACTGCAATGGTTTTGGCGGCGATGACCCGGCGCAGATCCTCGGCAAGCCGCAGTGCCGAAACTTCATCGCCAACCGGCAGCCAGACCGCAAACTCCTCGCCGCCGATGCGTCCGACCAGCGCCGCCGGTCCTGCCGCCGACTGCAGACGCGCGCCGATATGGCGCAGCACTGCGTCACCCGCGGCATGGCCAAAGGCGTCGTTGATCCCCTTGAAATTATCGACATCGACAATCAGGAACCAGCCCGGGCCCGCTAGCCGCGCCGCCGCGACCCGGGCATCAAAGGCAGCCCGGTTCCAGGCACCAGTCAGGGAATCGGTATTGGCGAGCTGTTTCAGTTCGGCATAGGCAACCAACAGCGCATCATTGAGCTGCGCAATGCGTTCCGACTGGCGCGCCATCAGCCAGGTGATCGGCGCCGAAATGACTACCGGCAACAGCGCGCCGATGATCCACCACGCCAGCGGCACCTCGAGCCCGGGAATGCGCGACACGACAGCCATGACCATCATGGTGATCAACAGCGAAATGCCCGAGGACATCGCGACCTTGGTGGCTTTGGTCATGAACTGTTAGTAACACAGCCTGTGGATATGTCTTCAACCGAGTTGCAGGTCCGCCGACGAAACCGAAGAAACTTGGTGGGCCCAGCGGAATTCGAACCCCAAAGGTCCACGTCAGAGGGCCGCCAACAATAGTCGCGGGTTCGACGACGCTTCAGAGGAGTGGTGGGCCCAGCGGGATTCGAACCCGCGACCTAGCGCTTAAAAGGCGCGCGCTCTACCGATTGAGCTATGGGCCCGAACGTTTATGCAACGTGGACGCGCGCCATAGGACGCATTGCCCGCGCGCGCAACTGCCTGACCGTCGCATTCAGCACCGGGTGTCGCCAGTCTGCAGCAATTTCGACCAGAGGATCGAGAACGAATCGCCGATCCGCCATGCGCGGATGCGGCACCACGAGCGACCCGGACCGTACCACGGCAGCCCCCGCCCCGATGATATCCAGGTCGAGCACGCGGTCGCCCCAGCGCTGGCCGCCACGCCGGCCAAATTCCCGCTCGATACCCTTGATCAGCGCCAACACCGCCGGGAGCGACAGTGCCGTTACCACCGCGATCGCCGCATTGGCAAAGCGCCGCCCGCCCGGCCCCAGTGGCGGAGTCGGATGCACCCGCGAATGCGCCATGACCCGCAATCCCCGTGCCGCCAGCATGGCGATTGCCGCGCGCACCACAGCTTCCGGGCGGCCGTGCCGGCCATGCCGGCGATTCGGCCCGAGTGCGATGAGGACGGTTGTTTCCATATGACCGGTGCGCCTACACGCTGACGCCATGGAAATCGACCCGACAGCCCCCGCCTTGCCCTGGCCGGGTTACACCCCAACCCCCGGCGACGCGCCGCGCGATTGCGCGCTCTGCCCACGGCTGGCGGCGTTACGCGCCGATGCCGCCGAAAAGCACCCGGACTGGTGGAACGCCCCCGTCCCCGGCTTTGGCGACCCTGCCGCCTGGCTCGCCGTGGTTGGGCTGGCACCGGGCATGAAGGGCGCCAATCGGACCGGGCGGCCGTTCACCGGGGATCATGCCGGCACGCTGCTCTATGCCACGCTCGCCAAGTTCGGGCTGCTCCGCGGCGATTATGCCGCCGCGTCCGATGACGGCATCACGCTGAATGGCGTCTTCATCACCAATGCCGTGCGCTGCGTGCCGCCGGGCAACAAGCCCGACACCGCCGAAATCCACGCCTGCCGGCCGTTCCTGGTCGAGCATCTGCGCGGGCTGCCCCAGCTGAAGATCATCATCGCGCTAGGCGGCACCGCCCACCAGTCGGCGGTCAAGGCGCTGGGCGGCAAGCTGCCCAAGACGCCGTTCGGGCACGGTGCCGTCCATGCGCTGTACACCGGTTATACCATCATCGACAGCTACCATTGCTCGCAGCTCAACACCAACACCGGCCGGCTGACGACGGACATGTTCGAATCGGTGTTCGCACAGGCGCTCGCGACTCGCTAGATTGCGCTGATGAGCCTGTCCCGCATCGCCCGCGCCGACCGCATTGCCCAGCTCGACGTGTTGCGCGGCATCGCCATCCTGTTCATCCTGTTCATGAACATCCAGTATATGGGCGACCTGTCAGACCCCGAATATCTGCCGCAGCGGATCAGCTGGACCGGGTTCGACCAGGCGGCGTGGTGGGTCAACCGGCTGCTCGATGGCACCCAGCGCGGCTTGCTCGAAATGCTGTTCGGCGCGGGTGTGTTGATCATGGCGCGCCATGCGATGACGCCCGATGGTCCGGTGGCGGTCGCCGACCTGCACATGCGCCGCAACATGTGGTTGATGGTGTTCGGCATCGCGCACGGGCTCGTGCTGCTGTGGCCCGGCGATATCCTGTTCAGCTATGGCACTGCGGCGTTGCTGGTGTTTCCGTTCCGGCTGTTGCGGGTGCGCTGGCTGCTCGCCATCGGCATCGCCATCAATGCGCTGCTGCTGGTGCCGTCCGCTATCGACTATGCCGAACGCCGGGCGCTGGTGGCCGAGGCCGAGGAGGCGCAAGCCGTTGTGACGGCCGGTGACCGCCCAACCGCAGTGCAGGCCGAAGCGCTGGCCAAATGGCGCCGGGTGCAAGCCGAGGTCACCACAGCCGACCCGGCGGCGCTGGCAAAGGCCACCGCCGACGTGCGCAGCGGCTGGCCGCGGTTCATCGCCTCGCAGCAAAAACTGTGGGTGATCGTGCAATTCACCCAGATCGGGATTTATTTCGAGAACATCATCGAAGCCTTTGGCACGATGCTGATCGGCATGGCACTGTTCAAGACTGGCATTATTCAGGGACGCGCGTCGCGGCGGACCTATTGGGCGCTGCTCGCCGCCGGCTATGGCATCGGGCTGGCGCTGCGCGTGCCGGCGACCATCGCCGCGCTGCGCTTTGATGCGCTGCCCGATTTCGGCGTGGTCGGTGAGGAGCTGGCCCGCCTGCCGCTGGTCATCGGCCATATCGCGGCGGTGGCGCTGACGCTCCGCAGCACCTCTGGAGGGCGCCTGCTGGCGCCGCTGGCCGCGCCGGGCCGCATGCCGATGACGGTGTATTTCAGCGCGTCGATCGCCGCTGTCATCCTGTTCGGTCCGCCGATGGCGTTATGGGGTCGGCTTGGTTTCGGCGCGCTGTTCACCATCGCCGTCGCGATCATCGTTGTGCAGGTCGCAGTCGCCAATCTGTGGCTGCGCCGCTTCGAAACCGGCCCGGCGGAATGGCTGTGGAAAAGCCTGACTTATGCGCGGATGCAGCCGTTCCGCCGCACAGGATGAGCTTCACGGTGCTCGATCTGGAGCAAGGCAGCGCCGAATGGCTGCGCTGGCGACACGATGGCATCGGCGCGTCGGATGCCGCCGCCATGCTGGGTGAAAACCCCTGGCGCAGCGCGACGGCGCTGTTTGCGGAGAAGGTCGCACCCCCGCGTGTCATCGCCACCCGCCCGCGCCGCGCCCCTGCCATCGACCTGTTCAGTGCCGTTCCACCCCACCGCGACACCAGCCTGGAGGCACAGGCGCGCCGGCTGTACATCGCCAGCCATGGCAGCGCGGTAGCGCCGTGCTGCCTCGTTGCCGACGCCCGACCGTGGCAGCGCGCGAGTCTCGACGGCATCAACCTTGCGGCTGGCCGCGCGCTGGAGATCAAATGCGGCAGCGCGACCTATGCCCAGACGGCAAAGACCGGCCGCGTGCCCGGCCATTATGTCGCCCAGTTGCAGCAGACGCTGGCGGTCACCGGCTATCCCAGCATCGATTTCTGGGTCTGGCTCCCCGGCCGACCGCCGCTGCTGATCACCGAATGGCGCGACGAGGTCTATATCGAGCGACTGAACAGCATCGGCGCAGACTTCTGGGCGCGGGTGCTCGCCGCGCGTCAGATATCCTGCGCCAGCCGCGCGTAAAGCTCAGGCCGCCGATCGCGGAAGAAGCCGAACGCCGCTCGGTGTTTCGCCACCAGGTCGAGATCGAAGGTCGCCAGGACCTGTCCTGGCGCGCTGTCGCCCAGTTCCGAAACGACATCGCCGCGCTGGTCGGCGATGAAGCTGGTGCCGTAAAAGCCCTGCGCGTGCGGCGTGCCGGCTTCCTCCACCCCGATGCGGTTGCACGCCACCACCGGCACGACGTTCGAAACCGCATGGCCTTGCATCGCCCGCCGCCACATCCGCCGCGTATCGAGGCCGGGGTCGTGCGGTTCCGACCCGATGGCGGTGGGGAACATCAGCACTTCGGCGCCCTGCAACATCATGTGCCGAGCGGTTTCGGGGTACCATTGGTCCCAGCAGATGCCGACACCGATGACGCCGTGCCGCGTCGGCCACACCTTGAAGCCGGTGTTGCCGGGCCGGAAATAGAATTTCTCCTCATAGCCGGGCCCGTCGGGAATATGGCTCTTGCGGTAAACCCCCATGATGTTGCCGCCATCATCGATCATCGCCAGGCTGTTGTAATGATGCGGACCGTCTTTTTCAAAAAAGCTGGTCGGGATGTAGGTGCGGGTTTCCAGCGCGACCTGCTGCATCGTAGTCACCGCCGGATGGCTGGCCAGCGACAGCGCGTTGGCGAACAGGCTCTCATCCTCGTGCCGGCAGAAATAATGGCCTTCAAACAATTCCGGCGGCAGGATGACCTGCGCGCCCGCAGCTGCTGCACCGCGCACGGCCAGCGCGGTCGCGGCGATATCGGTGTCGCGGTTTCCGCTGAAGGCAAGTTGCAGGCCGGCAACGGTGATGCTTCGGGTCATCGGGAAATCCAGTCTTGAAATCACATCATCCCCCTGGAAGGGGGCGGAAAATCAGGCCGGCTGCTGCTGTGTGATGCAATGAAACGAGCCGCCACCCGTCAGAATATGGTCGGCCCGCAGCCCGATGCAATCCCGCCCCGGGAACAGCGCGCCGATCGCCGCCACCGCCGCGTCATCAGACCCTGCGCCATAGGTCGGCACCACGACGACGCTGTTGCCGATGTAGAAGTTCATATGACTGGCCGGCACAATCTCGCCGTCGCGCTCCACACGGCCGGGAGATGGCACACCGACCACATCGAGCCCGAACTCACGCGCCCGCTCATGCGCATCGGCATAGACATCACGATTGGGGTCGTCGGCCGTCGCCGCCGGCAGCGCCAATACACCGGGCGCCACAAACCGCGCCAGATTGTCGACATGGCCATCGGTATGGTCATTCGCCAGTCCCTCCCCCAGCCACAACACCCGGTCGATCCCCAGGTCGCGCCGTAAATGCGATTCGACCTCGGCACGGTCCATCTTGGGGTTGCGATTGGGGTTGAGCAGGCATTGCTCCGTCGTCACGGCAAGGCCGGTGCCGTCGCAATCGATGGCGCCGCCCTCCAGCACCCAGCCGTGCTTCGCCAGCGGCACGCCGGCTGCGGCCGCGACAAACGCCGCCACACCATCATCGCCGGGCAGATCGTACTTCCCGCCCCAACCGTTGAAACGGAACCCCGCCGCCGCGGCCCCGACCGGTGACGCCATGAACAACGGCCCGGTGTCGCGCAACCAGATGTCGCCGAAACCGTAGTGGTGAAACCTGACATTCGCCCCGGCCAGCATATCTCGCGCCGTCGCCATCGCGGCCACATTGGCGACCAGCAATTCCACCCGCTCGCCGGCAGCTATCGCCCGCACCATGGCGGCCACCTCGGCCTGCGCCGGGGCCAGATCATCTTCCCACAGTTCGGGGTGCGACGGAAATGCCGTCCAGGTCGCGGCGTGCGGCAACCATTCGGCGGGCTGGCGTGCGGTCATAGGGTGCTGGTCCTCATCGCGCCGTGTTGCCAGCCTGTTACGCCGCTTGCAACCTCAGTCCGCCGCCTGGCCACCCTTGTACCCCTGCGCCACCACATACCATTCGCTCGATCCCTTGCGGCTGGCCGGCGGCTTGACGTGCTTCACCGTAGAGAAGCTTTTCTTCAACAGCGCGGTCAGTTCGCCATCGCCGCCGCCGGCTAGCACCTTGGCGACAAACGCCCCGCCCGGCCGCAGCAAGCGCCCGGCCATGTCCAGCCCCGCCTCGATCAGCCCCATGGTGCGCAAGTAATCGGTCATCTGGTGACCGACCGTGTTCGCTGCCATGTCGGACAACACGATATCCGCCTGGCCGCCCAAGGCCT
The DNA here is from genome assembly GCA_049318305.1 of Polymorphobacter sp. Classification (GTDB taxonomy): domain Bacteria; phylum Pseudomonadota; class Alphaproteobacteria; order Sphingomonadales; family Sphingomonadaceae; genus Sandarakinorhabdus. The sequence goes on along the minus strand of JBMOGO010000019.1, from coordinate 5,484 downwards.
CGAGCAGAACGCCTTCCGTATCGTCGTCAAGAATGTCCTTTTCGAACAGGATCACGCCGGCGATCGGCTCAATCGGCAAAATGTCGATGCCGACGACCTTGGCGCGCGGGCGTTTTTCGAGCACGACCTGGCACCAGCCGCCGGGCGCCGCGCCCAGATCGACGACGCGGTCAACCTGATTGAGCAGCGAAAACTGCGCATCAAGCTCCTTCAGCTTGAACGCTGCGCGGCTGCGGTACCCTGCGGCCTTTGCAGCGGCGACATAAGGATCGTTCAAATGCCGCGCCAGCCACTGGTTAGATGATGTCGTCCGCCGGTGGGCGTTCTTGACCTTGACCTTGCCGCCGCGCGAACGGCCGCCGGGGCCATTGGCACCGCTACTACCTGTCGTCATGCTGATACTTTCACCGGCCTGCGGCCCAGACGCCATCGCGCCCCATCAATGTTCGCAAGATACCTTCGCGAATGCCGCGATCGGCAATACGCACACCGCCGCCCGGCCAACGTGAGAGGATCGCATCGACAATCGCGCAGCCCGCCACGATCAATTCCGCCCGATCGCTGCCGATACACGCCACCCGGGCGCGCTCGGCGGTGCTTTTCAGCGCGATCTCGCGGCACAGCGCCAGCAGCGATGTTGCATCGACGCTGCTGCCATCGACCTGGCGCCGGTCATAGGATGGCAGCCCCATCTCGACACTGGCCAGCGTGGTGATCGTCCCCGACGTCCCGAGCAGTTGCACATCACGCACGCCGCGCGCCGCCAGCCTCGCTGCAAACCCATCGAGCAGGTTTGTCACCCGCCCCAGCATTCGCGCATAGGCTTTTTCCCGGTCGACGGCGCCGGCCCATTGCGGCTCAGTCTCCGCCAGCGAAACCACCCCCCAGGGCATGGAAATCCAGTCGATGATCTCGGGCTCCCCGCCATTGGCGCTGCCGGGGGCGACCAGCATGACCTCGGTAGAGCCACCGCCGATATCGAACACCAGCGCCGGCGGGCCATCGGCCTCGATCAGCATATGGCAGCCGAGTACTGCCAATCGTGCTTCCTCCGCCGCGCTGATTACATCGAGCGCGATGCCGGTTTGGGCGAACACCCGCTCGACAAACTGCACGCCATTGGCGGCGCGGCGGCAGGCCTCGGTCGCGACATTGCGTGTCAACCGAACATCGCGGCGCGACAGTTTATCGGCACAGGCGGCCAGCGCAGCGACAGTGCGATCCATCGCGGCGTCCGACAGGCGGCCCGACTCCATCAGCCCCTCGCCAAGCCGGACAACGTGCGAATAGGCGTCGACGATCACAAAACCCTGCGGCCCCGGCCGGGCGATCAGCAGCCGGCAATTGTTGGTGCCCAGATCGAGCGCGCCATAGGTATGGCCGCGGCGCGCAATCGGCACGCGGGCGCGGCGGTCGGCAAGCGGCGAAGAAACCGTCGCAACGCGCACAGGTTCGGCATTCGCCAATTCGCCATTGCTGGCACCGGTATCGGCAAGGGCCGACATTGCAGACTTTATCCAATCACTTCACCAACGCCCGCTATGGACGCCGGAACCTGCCACCAAGCTAGTGCGCCGGCAGCGATATGGCAAATTTGCGTCAGATTGCCCGTCCGGTGACGTGACAGGAATTGACACCGGCGGCGTCGGTGCCTAATGCGCCCCTCTGCGCTGCCGCCGGGTCATGGCCCGGCCACTGCCCTGTCGTCTAATGGTAAGACAACAGACTCTGACTCTGTTTATCGAGGTTCGAATCCTCGCGGGGCATCCAGCGCGCAGCGCGGCAGGTGCAAGCGCAGCTTGAACCTGACTCGCGCAAGCGCTGCCGGCAAGGCAGCGCAGCCTTCCTGCACTGAACTCGTCCGACTTCTGCATAGGCTTTGCCCATGCGCCTTGCTGCTTTCTGCTGTGCGCACACCCCCGAAAATCCGCCGTTGCACCCCACCCGCAACGCCGCTATTCGGGCATCCTTCCGTCGCGTGTGGGGCAATAGCTCAGATGGGAGAGCGCAGCAATCGCACTGCTGAGGTCGGGAGTTCGATCCTCCCTTGCTCCACCACGGAATACCAAGCTGTTGAACTGCTTGGATAATCCTCGGAAATCAATGACATAGACCGGGCGAGTGTACCATTCGGCACAAGGAAAGCCCGATGTGTAGCTACCTGATTAGACGTGGCGCGACCTACTATTTCCGGCGTGCGATAGGGGGGCACGGGGGAACGCTCGCATGTATAAGATCGCAGTCCCCTTGTCGCCGATAGGGTTCAATTTCAGGGCGTCGAATGCCGTCACGACGCGACTTTCCCTACCGAGAAAACCAAGCTAACAATTTGCCATGAGCTACGCCTCCAAGCGCCTCAACCGACCTACTACACAGAGATAGAGAATAATTTGACCAGTTTACAATTAGTATGCCCAATTCGTGGCGTGATCACTGCTCCTGCGAAATCCAAGGATGGCCTAAAACCATCTGAGGAGTACTATCGTGTTGAGGCCATCAAGCATCTCATATCCTTAGGTTACCCCGCCAACAACTTTAAGATTGAGGCCGTTGTTAAGCGTTTTGGCAATGCAGGACGTAATAGTGTAAGAGCAGATTTTGCCATTCTGGATGTGCCATCTTCGACAATTGCATCCGGTGATGTCGATAAAATGTTGGAGCATTCTATTCTAATCTGTGAAGTGAAGCGTGAAAACGCAGCAGCGGATTATGTCAAATCTACACAGGTTAAACCCCTGTTGAATTTCGCGAAAAATCGTGAATGCTTAGCACTTTATTGGGACAATGCAGAACAACGGGTTTTTTGGAATGAGCACAAAGGCTCAAAACGCACGGTTAAGGACGGGTCCGTTGCGGTGCTTCCTCGCTATGGTCAGGCACTAAAAGTTCGTCCGCTTTGTTTTCCGGATCTATTAGAGGCAAATAATCTAATAGATGTTTTTGACCGTATTGAGGATATACTGCACTCAGCGTCTATTGACCCAGAAGCTCGCTATGGTGTGATGCTACAAATCATATTAGCCAAACTATACGACGAACATGCACATCAAACATCATCAACACTGCCACTCGACATTCAGGATTTTTCTTATTTGGGCGTTAGCCCTGCGATTGCAAAAGATAACTTTAACGATGTGGTCTCTAAGGCTGCCAAATTTTACCAACTCCATCTGCCAAAAACTGTTGCTAGCAGCCTTCCTACAGCTGTTGATGGATCAATCGTTATAGATCTATGTAAGGTGGTTGCGCCAATAAAGCTGATCGCATCGAAGCGAAGCGTGGTTCAAGCATTTTACATGAAGTTTTCTAAGGGCTTGTACAAATGGGATTTGGCTCAGTTTTTTACACCGCCTAGCGTTACGGACTTCATTGTCCAACTGGTCAATCCACAGTTTGGAGAGCATGTAAAAGACCCTGCATGCGGTAGCGCTGATTTCCTAACAGCAGCATTTCACATTCGTAGAGATAGCGACCCGAAGTATGCAGACTGTCTCTGGGGCGTAGACAATAGCGAGAACGCGGTCCAAGTAGCAGTTCTTAATATGCTGCTTAATGGCGATGGTAAGACAAATATAAAGAAAATGGATAGCCTTGCAGTAGGACTTTCGGAGACAGACAGGTATGATATCCTGCTTTGCAATCCGCCTTTTGGAGTTAAAATAACTGAGAAGAACCCGGTTACGCTTGCGAAATTTGACCTTGCATATGATTGGGAGATCGATCCGGCAGGAAATTGGATAAAAAAGCGCGGCCTCATGGCGGCGCAGGAGATAGGAATACTCTTCGCCGAGCTTTGCGTTAGACAGGCTAAGCCTGGGGGCAGGATAGGGATAATTCTGCCTAACGGCTACCTCGGAAACAGATCAATGCGATATCGGCTCTTAAGAGCATGGCCGTTAAGGCATTGTAAAGTTGCGGCTATCTGCGGCTTCCCTAGGTTTACCTTCAAGACAAGTGGCGCTGATGTCAGCGCTAGTATTGTGTATCTTGAGAAGCGGCAATCCCCCCTCGCAAGTGCAGCCGATGATGATAAATACTCGTTTGCAGTTGAACTTATTGAAAAAGTAGGATGGAACTTAGGCGATAAGAAGGCAGCGCCTATATATTGTCGAGATCAATCCGACGGTAGTTTCATAGTTGGCTCTGACGGTGAATTAGCACTAGATGCCGACTTTGACACCGCCATTTCCTCTATCCGCAACAGTCCTGGAGCTAGTGATTTCCCTTGGCTCAACGGAGGTATTCCAAGTTCTTCTACGAAGCCCTCGACCGGTTGGTCGATGCCGATTGCGTCCGTGATAAATGACATCGACTTGACCTTAGATCCCAAGCGCTACAGTAAAAAGTTTAACGATGTCAGGGCACAAATTGCTGCTGGCCCCTACAGCCTTCTCGGAGACCTCATTACCTTCATTCCTGAAAAGACTTCCACAACCGGCAAGCGAGTGCGAAAAGACCCTGAGCGGGTATATCGGCATATCGAGTTAGCAAGCGTTGGCCAAGGCGATGCAACACCTGCTGCTGTGCGAGGATGGGAGTTGCCTGACCGAGCGAAGCACTTTGCTGAGCCGGGGGATATATATGTCGCTGGCATTTGGAGCAGCGTTGGAAAGTGGTTCTTAACGCCAGACAGTTGCGATGACGTGGTGGTAACGAACGGCTGCCATCGGATGAGGCTAAAGCCGGGAAAGGAAGAGTTTCTGCCAGACTTGTTGGCTTTCTTCTGTACTGAGGCTTACAGGGTTCAAATGCGGGCGTTAGCACGCGGGTCGGATGGTCTTGCTGAAATCACACAGGATGATGCAGCCTTGATATCAATCCCGGTCTTGTCCGCAGGAGCGCGCGCGGATTTGATGGTATCTGTCAACCTCCTGAAAGCTGGCAGGCTCGCAATCAGTGCCCATGTGGAGGCTCTAATATCCTCTGGCGGCATAGATTACCCGCAGACCGGGAAGCGCCCTTCTCACGTCGCTTTAGTGTAAGCGGGAATGCCGGCAATTCTGTGCGTAGGGGTGGCAGGAACGGCTTAGGTGTAAACGCTAACGGCCGGATGTGGCGCGCGTCAGGCTCCAGCCGCCGAAAAAACATTCTAAGGTCGCTGACCCCTGTACACCATGACGGTAAGGCGGGCGGGTTGGCCTAGCCAAAAGAAAGATTTTATTTGCGGTCAAAACTGCTACAGAAAGCTAGTTCAACGGTGCGACAGACCTTGGGCTAAGTCATTGATAAATCGCACTGCTGAGGTCGGGAGTTCGATCCTCCCTTGCTCCACCACGGACGCTCCTCCCCGGATGTTCGCTCCCGGAACCATATCGAACCTCTGACGTTACGAACTGCATCGGCGCCTTTGCCGTCTTGTTCGTCAAAAGGGGGCTTCCATGCTCAGCATTCTCGTTACGCTCGTCATCATCGGTGTGTTGCTCTGGCTGGTGAATGTCAATCGGCGTTCAAACGGGACCCACTTGAAGGGCATATCGGCGTGCA
>JBMOGO010000018.1:0-42268 GCA_049318305.1 Polymorphobacter sp. | reverse complement strand
ATAATCGACGCGCTCGCCCTGCCAGCCATAGTTGCGGCGGTCATCATAACCATTGCGATCGTGCGCGGTGGCGACAACCGGCACGGCGCCCAGCGTCAGCGCGGCGAGCACGGCGGTGGTGGTGATCAGCTTCGACATGTTCAAATCCTCCATCCGGCCGCAGTGGTGGTCGGTGCAGGATGAATAGCGCGCAGCGACTGGGTGAAGCCTGAACGCGTTGGTTACCCGTCGTTCATGTCGTCGTCGCCGAGCAGCGGCAGTTGCACCGGCGTTCCGGCCGGCGCGGCGATGCCCAGATGTTTCCAGGCGCCGGGGTTGAGCATGCGACCCCGTGCGGTTCGGGCGACGAGGCCGGACTGGATGAGGAACGGCTCGATGACCTCCTCGAGCGTATCGCGCGCCTCGCTGAGCCCGGCGGCGAGGGTTTCGATGCCGACCGGCCCGCCGCGATAGATGTCGGCGATCATCATCAGATAGCGCCGGTCCATCGCATCGAGACCGAGATTATCGACCTCCAGCCGGTTGAGGGCGCGGTCGGCGGCGATGCGGTCGACGCTGGTCTGGCCCGCGGCTGTCGCGAAATCCCGCACCCGGCGCAGCAGGCGCCCGGCGATTCGCGGCGTGCCGCGCGCCCGTCCGGCGATTTCGCGCGCGCCATCCGGCGTCAGGTCGAGCTGCAACAGCGCCGCCGCGCGGGTGACGACGCGAGTCAGTTCGTCGACGGTGTAGAAGATCAACCGCAGCGGAATGCCGAAGCGATCCCTGAGCGGCGTGGTCAGCAGCCCGGCGCGGGTGGTGGCGCCGACCAAGGTGAAATGCGGCAGGTCGATGCGCACCGAGCGCGCGGAGGGGCCTTCGCCGATCATCAGGTCGAGGACGCGATCCTCCATGGCGGGATAGAGGATTTCCTCGACGGCGGGCGACAGGCGGTGGATTTCATCGATGAACAGCACGTCGTGGTGATCGAGATTGGTCAGCAGCGCGGCGAGGTCCCCGGCCTTGGCGATAACAGGGCCGGAGGTGGCGCGGAAACCGACGCCGAGTTCCTTGGCAACGATCTGGGCGAGGGTCGTTTTGCCGAGCCCCGGGGGGCCGTGGAGGAGCACGTGATCGAGCGGTTCGCAGCGCGATTTGGCGGCGGCGACGAACACCGCGAGGTTGGCGCGCAGTGCCTCCTGACCGATGAATTCCGACAGGGTTTTCGGACGCAGCGCCGCGTCGATGTCATCAGGCTTGCGCAGGGGCGTCAGTTCAGAAGTCACACGCGAGCCTTACGATGGTTTCGCCGCCGCTGCCACTGCTCCCCCTCCCTGTAAGGGAGGGGGTTGGGGGGAGGGTGCCTCTGTGGAACATGTTCGCGCTTGCTCGCAGAACCCTCCCCCCGGCCCCCTCCCTTGCAGGGAGGGGGAGAAGGTCAGCGCGCACTTTTCCGCAGCGCAATGCGAATCAACTCACCGACACTGGCGCCATCCCCCAATTCGGCCTGCGCATCGGCGACGGCGCGGCTGGCGTCCATCGGCTTGAAGCCCAGTCCGGCGAGGGCGGAGAGAGCATCGGCGATGGCGCCCTTGCTCGACCCGACCGGCAGCGGCGCGGCGCTGCCCAGTGCGACCGCGCCGAACTTGCCCTTCAATTCATTGGCGATGCGCGCCGCCAGTTTGGGGCCAACGCCATTGGCGCGGGCGATGCTGGCGGTATCGGCGGCGGCGATGGCGTGGGCGAGTTCGTCCGGCCCGAGCACCGACAATATGGCCAGAGCGACGCGGCCGCCGACGCCCTGCACCGTGGTCAGCAGGCGGAAACTGTCGCGCTCGCTTTCGCTGACAAATCCGAACAGCTGGATGGCGTCCTCGCGCACCTGGGTGTCGATGTGCAGGACGACAGCGCTGCCGGTGCCACCGAGGCTGCCCAGCGTCTTTGCCGAGGCGCTGACCAGATAGCCGACGCCGTTCACATCGACGACACAGGCATCGGCGCCGACCGAATCGAGCAGGCCCTTGAGACGCGCGATCATGCCACCCCCCGCAATCGCGCCGTCGCCGCCAGGTGCGCGTGCGCGATGGCCACGGCAAGCGCATCAGCGGCATCGGCGCCGCTGACCTTTGTGCCCGGCAACAGCCGTTCGACCATCGCATGGACCTGCACCTTGTCGGCACTGCCCACCCCGACAATCGCTTTCTTGACCAGCCGCGTCGCATATTCGGTCACGGGCAGCCCGCCGCGCGCCGCCGCCAGCATGACAACACCGCGCGCCTGGCCCAGCTTGAGAGTCGATTGCGGGTTGCTGTTGACGAACACCTCCTCGATGGCCGCGGCGGCGCAAGCATGCGCGGCGATCACCGTTTCAAGGCCAGCATAAAGCGCCGCGAGCCGGTCCGCCAGCGGCTGCGCCGCTTGGGTTTTCACCGTGCCATGGGCAATATGGCGCAGGCGATTGCCGCTGGCCTCGATGATGCCCCAGCCGGTGGCGGCGAGGCCGGGATCGAGGCCGAGGACGATCATGGCGTCGCGGCTTCGCTGCGCGACAAGGTCACGAAGGTTTCGCTGCGCAACCGCCAGCCGTTCGAGCTTGGAACCCAGACAGCCATGTACTCGCCGTGCAGATGCGTTTCGCCCTGTCCGCTCTTGCGGCGGCCAAGCCAATGGCCAAGTTCCAACGAGCGATCGGCCGGATCGGCAACGGTGACCACATCAGGGGTGCGAACAAAAGTGATGAACGCCGGGTCCTGGAAGGCCTTGGCGAAATAGGCGGCCATGGCATCACCGCCGGCGATCAATTCACCGCCGCTTCCGGCGATACCTTTGTAATCGTCGGTAAACACGGCGCGGACGCTGGCCGGGTCGCGCGACATGATCGCGGTATTGTAACGTGCTCGCGCGGCGCGAATCTGGCTGGCGTCATCGGGTGTGGCAGGCATGGCCGCTCCTATCAGGACAGCCGCAAGCGCCGCCGTCACAGCCGCCTTCACAGCTTTTCCATCACCTCGTCGGGCACGTCGTAGTTGCCCCAGACGGTCTGGACATCGTCATCATCCTCGAGCGCGTCGATCAGTTTCATCAACTGGCCGGCGTCGTCCTCGCCAACGCTGATGGTCAGGCCCGGTTTCCACGCCAGCTTGATGCCTTCGGCCTCGCCGAGCACCTTTTCGAGCGCGCGCGCCACTTCGTGCATGCCATCGATCGCCGTCCAGATTTCATGGCCGTCTTCGGACGATTGCACATCATCGGCGCCGGCTTCGAGCGCGGCTTCGAACACCGCATCAGCCGAGCCGGCCTTGGCGGGATAGGCGATCAGGCCAAGCCGTTCAAAGCCGTGGCTGACCCCGCCCGAAGCGCCGAGATTGCCGCCGTTCTTGGCAAAGGCGGTGCGGACGTTGGTGGCGGTGCGGTTGCGATTGTCGGTCAAGGTTTCGACGATCAGCGCGATGCCGCCGGGCCCAAAACCTTCGTAGCGCACTTCCTCGTAATTTTCGGTATCGCTCGCCGACGCCTTGCTGATGGCGCGTTCGATATTGTCCTTGGGCAGGCCGCCGGCGCGCGCGGTGACGACAGCGGCGCGCAGCCGCGCGTTGAGCGCCGGATCGGGTATGCCCAATTTTGCCGCGACGGTGATTTCGCGCGACAGCTTGGAAAACGCCGCAGCGCGCTTCTTGTCCTGCGCACCTTTGCGGTGCTGGATGTTCTTGAATTTGGAATGACCGGCCATGCGGCGGCTTTAGGCCAGCGCATGGCCAGAAGGCAAGGTTCAGGCCAGTTTTACCGCCGTGCCCGTCACCACCACCATCATCATCGAATCGCTGGCGCCGATGGCTTCATAATCGATGGCGATGCCGACGATGGCATCGGCGCCGAGGCGCTGGCCTTCCTCGATGATTTCCGACAGCGCCTGGTCACGGCCGCCGCGCAGGACATTTTCGTAACTGCCGGAGCGGCCGCCGACGATATCGCGAATGCCGGCGAACAGGTCGCGGAAGATGTTGGCGCCCATCACCGCCTCGCCCGACACCAGCCCGAGATACTGGCTGATCTGGCGGCCTTCGATGCTACTGGTCGTCGTGGTGATCATGGCTCGGCGCTCCGATGGGGGTTAGCGCGCCGCCGCGACCGCCCGGCCGAGCATGACCCCCGCCAGATGGCCGCGATATTCGGCGCCGGCGTGGATGTCGGTATTCAGATCGCCGGGATCAAGGGTCAGGCCGGCAACGGCGGCGACGCTGAAATCCGTCGACAATGCGGCTTCGGCTGCGGGCCAACGAAACACGCCGGGGCCGGCGCCGGTGACGGCAACGCGCACGCCCGATGCGTAGCGCGCGACGAAAATCCCGACCACGGCATAGCGCGACGCCGGGTGGCGGAACTTGGCATAGGCGCTGGCCTGCGGCACCTTGAAGCCGACGCGGGTGACAATGTCGCCATCCGACAGCGCGGTGGCGAACATCCCCTGGAAATAATCATCGGCGGCATGGTTGCCCGCCGACGTTTCCACCATGGCATCGAGCGCCAGCAGCGCCGCTGGATAATCGGCGGCCGGGTCGTTGTTGGCGATGACACCGCCCAGCGTGCCGCGGTTGCGCACCTGCGGGTCGCCGATCAGCGCCGCCATTTCGGCAAGGCCGGGAATGGCAGTTGCCACAGTCGCATCGGCGGCGACGGTGGCATGGGTGGTCATTGCACCGATCCACAGCGTGTCGCCAGCCAGGGCGATGCCAGCCAAGCCCGGAATCGCCGACAGGTCGACCAGTGTATCGGGCATGCGCAGCCGCGACTTGATGGCGGGCAGCAGCGTGTGGCCGCCGGCGATGAAGGCAGCTTCCCCGCCATTGCCGAAGGCGGCGGTGGCATCGGCGAGCGTTGCCGGCCGGGCATAATCGAAATCACGCATGAGCGGTGTCTCCCATCGCCTTGGCGCCGGCCTGGATGGCCTTGATGATGTTCACATAACCGGTGCAGCGGCACAGATTGCCCTCAAGGTCGTGCGCGATGGTCTCGGCCGACACATCGGGGCCGTGGCGGCGAACGATCTCCAGCCCCGCCATCACCATGCCCGGCGTGCAGAAGCCGCATTGCAGGCCATGATGCTCGCGGAACGCTGCCTGCATCGGGTGCAACGTGTCGCCATCTGCGATGCCTTCGATCGTGGTGATCGCGGCGCCATCGGCCTGCGCGGCCAGCAGCGTGCAGCTTTTGACCGCCTTGCCATCCAGCAGCACGTTGCAGGCGCCGCACTGGCTGGTGTCGCAGCCGATATGGGTGCCGGTCAGGCCAAGCTCGTCGCGCAGCAGTTCGACCAGCAAAGTGGCGGGCGCGATATTGAGCGTGTGGCTGGTGCCGTTGATGGTCAGGCGGGTCTGCATCTGGTCTCCCCCGAAGGATTTTCGCATCTCTAGCGCATTGCGCGGCCCCGTGTCGAAGGGTTCGCGACTGCTCGCCTGCCGGATTCAGCGGCCCATCATGGCCTTCAACCCGGCGGCCTGTTCAGCGACGCAGCGGCTGCCGATGTCGGTCGCCTTGGCATGCGCCCACCAGGCGGCAAGGCCGGGGTGCGCCGCGACCAGCGCGCCGGTCTGCATGCCGCGATCGAACGCATCGAAAAAGAAGAACAGCGGGATCAGCGCCGCATCGGCGATGGTAAAGCTGTCGCCGATCGCGAAGCTATCGCTGTCCTTGCGGAAATGCTGGATGAAGCCCAACGCCTCCGCCAGACCTGCCTTGGCCGGGCCAACGCCTTCGGGATTGTCACGGCCGCGGAACAGGCCGCCGAGGTGCGGGACCAGGTTCACATCGGCCAGCCGCACGAGCAGCCGGGTGCGCGCCGCCTCGCGCGGGTCGCTGGGCACCAGCGCCGGGCCCGGCAGCGTCGCATCGAGATAATCGGCGATGACCTGGCTTTCGGGCAGGGCAAAGTCGCCATCGACCAGCAGCGGCATCTTGGCCATCGGCGACAGGGCGCGATAGGCGTCGGACTTGATGCCGCCGTCAAAGGCTTCGGGTTCAAGCGCATGCCCCTTGGCGCGCGCAACAAGCACCGGCCGCATGACGAAGGGCGATAGCGCGCCGCCGTAAAGATGCATGGTCATGGGTGAATCTCCTGTTTCTGCTCCCCCTCCCTCCTTCAGGGAGGGGGCCGGGGGGAGGGTTTCCTGATGACGAGCAATGTGCGCCAAAGTCAGCGCACCATCCCCCCAACCCCCTTCCTGAGAGGGAGGGGGAGAAGTATCAGTCCACCAGGCCCAATGCCGTCTTGTAGGTATCGAGCAGCGCTTCGGCCTCCTGCCGGGCGGCGGCCTCCATCTTGCGCAGCCGCACGATGGCCTTCATCGTCTTGGTGTCGAACCCGGTACCCTTGGCCTCGGCATAGACATCCTTGATGTCGTCGGCGATGCCCTTTTTCTCTTCTTCCAGCGTCTCGATCCGCTCGATGAACAGGCGCAGCTGCTCGGCGGAAACATTCTCGTTCATGGGGGCTCCGGGTGTGTGATTCGGTGTTGCGGGCGGACGCTAGGGACGGCCCCGCGTCAGGGCAAGCCCGCTATTCGCGCGCTGCGGCTTCGGCCGCCATGAGCTTGTTGCGCTCCACGGAACCGGCCATGCGCGCCAGCTGCTTGGGGGTCGCCTCGGTCTGGTGTTTCGCCTTCCAGTCGGCCTGGTGCATCCCGTAAACATGGCTGCGCGCGGCGGCATGGTCCAGCGGCACGCCCGCCTCCGTAGCCGCCTCGTGCAGCCAGTCACCCAGGCAATTGCGGCAAAACCCGCCGGCGCCCATCAGATCGACATTCTGGACATCGGTGCGCAGCCGCAGCTGCGCCAGCAGGCGGCGAAAGGCAGCGGCCTCGATGCGGTCGCGGCTGGCGTCGTCGGCAAAGGTTTCGGTCATGCATGCTTCTCCAATGGCGCTGGCGGCGGTGCGGGGGTAAGGGGCGTGCGCACCAACCAGCTGGGGATTACCCGATGCCGACCCATCTCCAACCGCGCGGCCGCCGGGTCAAGGTGCTGGCGACACTTGGTCCCGCCTCGAAGACCGAAAGCCAGATCGCCGCGCTGCTGGCCGCCGGCGCCGACGCGTTTCGCGTCAACATGAGCCATGGCACGCTGCCGGAAAAGGCCGCGCTGATCGCTGCGATTCGCGCCGTCGAAAAAACTGCCGGCCGGCCGCTGACCATTCTCGCCGATCTGCAGGGGCCGAAACTGCGCGTCGGGCGCTTTGCCGAGGGCGGGGTGGACCTGGCCAATGGCGCGGCGTTCCGGCTCGACCGGGACACCACGCCGGGCGATGCGACGCGGGTCTGCCTGCCGCACAAGGAGCTTTTCGCAGCGCTCGAGCCCGGCGCCCGGCTGCTCGTCGATGATGGCAAGCTGGTGCTGCGCGTACAAAGCGTCGCCGCCGATGCCATCGATTGCCGGATCGAAGTCGGCGGGCGCATTTCGGACAACAAGGGCGTCAACGTGCCGGATGTGGTGGTGCCTCTGCCGGCATTGACGGTGAAGGACCGGCAGGACCTAGCGTTCGCGCTGGAACAGGGGGTCGACTGGATCGCGCTGTCGTTCGTCCAGCGGCCCGAGGATGTGGCGGAAGCCCGCGCGCTGATCGGCGGCCAGGCAGCGCTGCTCGCCAAGATCGAAAAGCCCGCCGCGCTCGAACGGCTGGCGGAGATTCTCGAGCTCGCCGACGCGGTGATGGTGGCACGCGGCGACCTGGGGGTGGAACTGCCGCCCTGGCAGGTGCCGCCGGCGCAAAAACGCATCGTCGCCATGGCGCGGGCGCTGGGCAAGCCGGTGGTGGTGGCGACACAGATGCTCGAATCGATGATCCTGTCGCCATCCCCGACCCGGGCCGAAGTGTCGGACGTGGCGACCGCGATCTACGACGGGGCGGACGCGGTGATGCTGTCGGCGGAAAGCGCGGCGGGCAAATTCCCGGTCGAAGCGGTCGCCATGATGGATGCCATCGCCCGCGAGGTGGAGGCCGACCCCGGCTATTTCGGCCGGGTGCATTATAGCGAAATCGTCGCCGGCAACACGACCGCGGATGCAATGACGGCGGCCGCGGCGGCAATCAGCCGGACGGTCGGTGCCCGTGCCATCGTCTGCTTCACCATCAGCGGATCGACGGCACGGCGAGCCGCCCGCGAACGCGCCGCGCTGCCGGTGCTGTGCCTGACGCCAAAGCTGGCGACGGCGCGGCGCATGGGGCTGGTCTGGGGCGTCCACGCCGTGGTCACCCGCGACGTCGCCGGATTCGAGGAGATGGTCGCCAAGGCCAAGCGCGTCGCGCTGCGCACCAAGATCGCGCGCGGCGGCGACCCGCTTGTGCTGATCGCCGGGGTGCCGTTTTCGACACCGGGGACGACCAACGTTGTCCATGTGGTGCGACTGACCGGGCAGGAACTGGTGGGCTATTAGGGTCAACCGCCGCCGGACCTGCCCGCCGGAGGCTCTAAAGCAATCCCTCGTCGCTCAATCGGGCGCGCAGGGCGGCAACGCCGGTGAAGTGGTGGCCGGGAAAGCCGTTGGCCTTGCCGGCGCGAACGTTCTCAATGCGGTCGTCGACGAACAGGCCTTCGCCGGGGGCAAGGTTGAACCGTCGCAGCGCGAGGCGGTAGATTTCCGGCTCGGGCTTGAACAGTTGTTCGGCACCCGACACGACAATGTCCTGGAACCGGTCGAAAATCGGCGCGTGCGGGCGGAACATGTCCCAGAATTCGGCGGAAAAATTGGTGATGGCGAACAGCGGCACGCCGGCATCGGACAATTCGGCGACGATTTCGTGCATGCCGGGGACCGGGCCGGTGATGGTTTCCAGCCAGCGCGGCGCATAGGCGGCGATCAGCGCGGCTTCGGCGGGGAATTGCGCCTGGAGTTCGGGGATGGTTTCGCTGGTCGGGCGGCCCTTGTCGTGCTGGAAATGCCAGTCGGGCGTGACGACGTGCGTCAGGAACCAGTCGCGATGGGCGCGATCGGGGATGAGCTTTTCATAGAGAGCGCCGATATCCCAGCCGTAAAGGACATGGCCGACATCGAAGACAACCGCGCGGATGGGGGTGATCACCATAAACTCGCCCACCCCCGACCCCTCCCGCAAGCGGGAGGGGAGAAGGATTAGCCTTGGCGGGCCTTGAAGCGGCGGTTGGTCTTGTTGATGACGTAGGTGCGGCCATGACGGCGCACGACCTGGCAGTCGCGATGGCGATTCTTCAGCGACTTGAGGGAATTGCGGACCTTCATGGGGATTCTCTGATCTGGTGCTGTGGCAAGAAGAGAGCGCCGGGTAGGGAAAGCGCCCGCCAAAGTCAACGGATTTGCGACTCCGGCGGCCTACCCTTGTTGCACACCGGCAATGGCCATGCGACCTGATGGGCTGTCCGGGCGTTGTCGTTACGGTTAAACAGCGGTAGAGGAGTCAATAAGATGCGTGTTTCGATTTTGCGGGCGGCTTTGCCACTGGCGGCTGTGCTGGCGCTGGCGGGTTGCATGAGCAATTCCGGCACTGAAGTGACACGGTTCCACCTGGGCCAACCGATCCCCAGCGACGCCATCGCGCTGGTGCCAGGGCCGGGCGCCGATGCCAAAAGCCTGGAATTCCGCAGGTATGCCGCAATCGTGGCCGCGGATCTGGACCGCGCCGGGCTGCATCCGGCGGGCGATGACGGGCGCAGCGCCTATGTCGGCGTGCTGAATGCGCAGCAAACCGTGCGACAGGGCGCGCCCAAGGCATCGCCATTCAGCATCGGTTTCGGCGGAGGCAGTGGCGGTTTCGGCGGCGGCGTCAGCGTTCCGGTCGGCACGGCGCGCACAGGTGACGTGCGAATCAACCTGCTGGCGTTGCAGATTCGCCGCCGATCCGACCAGTCGATGGTGTGGGAAGGCCGCGCTGTGCAGGAAATTGCCGCGGATGCGCCAGCATCGGCGCTGCCGGCGGCGCTTCCCGAACTGTCGCGGGCGCTGCTCAGCGGCTTTCCGGGACCGAACGGACAGACAGTGAAGGTGAAGCCGGGCAAATGATCAGCGTCAACGCCGCCTTTGATTCGGGCAATATCGAGGTTCGGCGCTGCACCGGACCGGGCGATATCGAACTGTCGATCCGCAAGGATGCGCATTCGGACTTCTACCAATGGTTCCATTTCCGGCTGAGCGGCGCGCGCGGCCAGCCGTGCACCATCCGCATTATCGATCTGGCCGGCAGCGCCTATCCCGGTGGTTGGCCGAACTATCGCGCTGCCATGTCATCTGACCGCCAGACCTGGACGCGTGCCGAGACCAGCTACGACGCGGCGGTAGGCAATGGCACGCTGACGATCAGCATCACGCCGACATCGGATTCGCTGTGGTTCGCCTATTTCGCGCCCTATTCGATGGAGCGTCACCATGACCTGGTGTCACGGATTGCCGGCTGTGACGGGGTGGTCGCCGATGTGCTGGGCCACAGTCTCGAAGGCCAGGCGATCGACCGGCTGCGTATCGGCACCGGGCCGTTGCAGGTCTGGCTCTATGCGCGGCAACATCCCGGCGAGAGCATGGCCGAATGGTGGATGGAGGGCGCGCTGGAGCGCCTTGTCGACGCCAGTGACCCGGTGGCGCGGGTGCTGCGGGCGGCGGCGACGCTGCATATCGTGCCCAACATGAACCCCGACGGATCGTGTCGCGGCCATCTGCGCACCAATGCGACGGGAGTGAACTTGAACCGTGAATGGGCCGCACCGACGCTGGCCCGGTCACCCGAGGTGTTCCACACGCTGGCGGCGATGCGAGCGAGCGGTGTGGATTTCGCCATGGACGTGCATGGCGACGAGGCGATTCCGCAGGTGTTCATCGCCGGATTCGAGGGGATTCCGTCGATCACCGACAAGCAATTGGCGCTGCTGACCGACTATAAGGCGCGCTTGCAGCGGCTTTCGGCGGATTTCCAGACGCGTGTGGGCTATCCGGCGGCGGGACCGGGCCGCGCCAACCTGGCCATGAGCACCAATGCCGTGGCCGAACACTTCGGCTGCCTGGCGATGACGCTGGAAATGCCGTTCAAGGACAATGACGATTTGCCCGATCCGGTGCACGGCTGGTCGCCGGGGCGCAGCAAGGCGCTGGGCCGCGATTGCCTGGCGGCACTGGCCGAAATGATCGGGATTGTGCGATGATGCGCAATCCGGCGCATGGTGCCTGTTAAGCGCACCCCATGTTTTCAGACAGGAGTTTGCCCATGAAGATCACCGTTCTCGCCGCTGTTGCCGCACTGGCACTCGGCAGCGCCGCGCTCGCCGGTCCCAAGGCCAGCGCCGCTGCGGACTCAACCGTCAATCTGGCGCAGTATCAAAGTTTTGGCTGGGCCGCGCCGCTCGGCACCGACCAGAATGGTTATCAAAGCGTCCTGTCGCAGAACCTGAAGGCATCGACGCAGCGCCAGCTCGAGGCGCGCGGCCTGCGCTATGACGAGACGAACCCGCAGCTGCTGGTCAATTTCAACGCCCGGCTCGACGACAAGATGAAGGTTTCATCAACGCCGACAATGACAATGGGCGTCGGCATGGGCCGCGGTTATTATGGTTATCGCGGCGGCATGTACGGCACCTGGCCCCTGTATCAGGACCAGACGACGGTCAGCCAGTACAAGGAAGGCACGCTCAACATCGACATCGTCGACCAGAGCCGCAAGCAGCTGGTGTGGGAAGCCGTGGTGACCGACAGCTTTACCGAGAAGAAGCGCGACAAGCTGCAGGAAACTGTCGAGAAATATGTCCTGGCGGCGTTCAAGAAGTATCCGGTGAAGGTGCCGAAGCCGTAAGACTGGCACCTGCCTGTTTTGCCTGTTCCCCGGTGGCGAGAATCGGCTATCAGTTGACGTAAACGTGAACCACACGCCGGGGAGCCGACAACATGGCCTATGAGCATATCCTTTTCACCGAAGCCGATGGCGTTGCGACGCTGACCATCAATCGCCCGGCGCAGTTGAACGCGCTGCATCTGGGCGTCATCGCCGAAATGATCGAGGCGGTGGACCGGGTCCGCGACGAAGGCACGGCGCGGGTGCTGGTGATGACCGGCACCGGCCGCGCGTTCTGCAGCGGTGCCGATCTGGCTGGCGGCGGCGCGACGGGTGGCGGCGGCAAGGGCCCGATCGATGCCGGCAAGGGGCTGGAAACGCATTTCAACCCGCTGCTCGAACGGCTGTTCGCGCTGCCGGTGCCCTTCATCACCGCGGTCAACGGTCTCGCCGCCGGCGCCGGCTGTTCCTATGCACTGGCCGGCGACATCGTGGTCGCGGCGAAATCGGCGTATTTCCTGCAGGCGTTCGTCAATATCGGGCTGGTCCCCGATGTCGGATCGACCTGGATGCTGCCGCGGCTGGCCGGCAAGGCGCGGGCGCAGGCGATGATGATGCTGGGCGATAAAATTCCGGCCGAAACCGCCGCCGACTGGGGCATGATCTACAAATGCGTCGATGATGCCGACCTGGCAGCGACCGTTGCGGGCATCGCCGCCAAGCTGGCGAAGGGCCCCACCCTTTCTTACACGCTGATTCGCCAAGGTCTGCGCGACTGCCTCGACAAGCCGCTGACCGAAGCGTTGATGGTCGAGCGCCGCAACCAGCTCCACGCCGGCCGCAGCGCCGATTTCGCCGAAGGCGTGATGGCGTTCCTGCAAAAGCGCCCGGCGGTGTTCAGCGGGAAATAGTCACCTCCCTCCCTTTCGGGGCGGAAGCTCAGTCCATCATCAACACCGGCTTTATGACCTTGCCGGCCTTCATGTCGGCGACCGCTTCGTTGATCGCGCTGAACGTGTAGGTCGTCACCATCCGGTCGTGGGCAAAGCGCCCGGCGCGGTGGCGGGCGATCATCTGCGGGATGAAGACTTGCGGGTCGGCATCGCCCTCCACCGCGCCGCGCAGCACCTTGCCGCCGAGCAGGCTGTTGGCGCCGATGGTCAGGTCTGTGCCGGGCGGGGTGACGGCGAGTGTCGCCAGGCTACCGCGCGACGCCAGCGCCTCCACCCCGGCGCGCATCACGGCGGGCACGCCGGTGGTATCGACGATGAAGTTGACGCCGTCGGCAACAATCGCACGGATGGCAAGGTTGAGGTCGCTGCCATCGGCGAGGATGGTGTGGGACGCGCCCAGTTGCCGCGCCAGCGCCAGCCGGTCGGCATTGCGATCCACCGCAATCAGCGGCGCGCAGCCCAGGTCAGCGGCCGCCAGCAACGCCGCCAGTCCGACACTGCCGGTGCCGAACACCGCCAGCGACTGGCCGGCAACAGGTGCCAGGCTGTTATAAACCGTTCCCGCCCCGGTCTGCATGCCGCAGCCGAGCGGCGCCAGCACATCCCAGCCCAGGTCCTTGTCGACCTTCACAGTGTTGCGTTCATAGGCGATGGCGTGGGTGGCGAACGATGATTGCCCAAAAAAGGCGCCGAACACCGGGCCATCGGCACCTTGCATCGGCGGCCGGCCATCGGGCAGCACGCCGGCATAGTTGAGCGCCATGAAGCTGGCGCAATATTGCGGCGCATCATGGCTGCAATTGCCGCAATGGCCGCACGAGGCATAGCTGAGCACGACATGGTCGCCGGCGGCAACGCGGGTCACACCGTCGCCCACCGCCAGCACTACGCCGGCGCCTTCATGGCCCAGCACCTGTGGCAGCGGCAGGCCCTGTTCGTAATTCTGCACGCCGATGTCGGTAAAGCAGATGCCGCAGGCACGGATGCGCACCAGCACCTGCCCCGGCCCGATCTCGGCGAGTTGCACATCCTCAAGCGCATAAGGCGTGCCGCGGGCACGCAGCACGGCGGCAGTAGCGGTAATGGTCATGGCGAGAGTCCCCAGGGTTCGGCAGGATAGTGACGGTGCGACCCGTGTAGCTCGTGGTGGCAATCATCCGCCGTCCCGGGGATGAAGGCAAGCCCGGCAGTGCCTGCTGGCTTGACCGTGTCGGCGCGCCCGTTCAAACACGCGCCATGGACAGTCCCGAGTTATCGCAGTTGAGTTTCGAAGCAGCGTTGAAGCAGCTTGAGACCATCGTTCACCGCCTGGAAAGCGGTGAGGCCAGCCTTGAGGATTCGATCGGGCTTTACACCCAGGGCCAGGCGTTGAAGGCGCATTGCGAGGCCAAACTGGCCGACGCGACGGCGCGGATCGAGGCCATCCAGCAGAATGACGCCGGCGAGGCGATCGGCACGCGGCCGTTTGACACCGCACCCCGCCCAGCATGAGCCCGAAATCCGATATGGTGCACGTCTCTACGAGCCTGAAACCTGCGCTCGATGCCATCGGCAAGGCGATGGACCAGCGTTTCGACCGGTTGCTGCCGGTGCCATCCGACAGCCGCGCGCAACTGTTCCTCGCCATGCGCCACGCCGCGATCGGCGGCGGCAAGCGGATGCGGCCGTTGCTGGTGGTGGCGGCTTGCGACCTGTTCCATGTCGACCGGGAACGCGCCTTGCGGGTCGCGCTGGCGATCGAATGCATCCATGTCTACAGCCTGATCCACGACGACATGCCGTGCATGGACGATGACGATCTGCGCCGCGGCAAGCCGACCGTCCACAAGGCGTTCGATGAAGCAACGGCGGTGCTCGCCGGTGATTCGCTGCACGCGCTGGCGTTCGAGGTGCTTGCCGACCCGGCGACGCACGAGGATCCGTTTGCGCGCTGCGAACTGGTCACCGAACTGGCGGTCGCCTCTGGCCCGTCGGGTATGGCCGGCGGCCAGATGATGGACCTGGTCGCCGAGCATGAACTTTATGACCTGGCCGGGGTGACGCGCCTGCAGCAGTTGAAGACCGGCGCGCTGATCGGCTTTTGCCTCGAGGCCGGCGCGATCATGGGCCGTGTTCCCGATGCGCAGCGCACGCCACTGCGCGGCTATGCCCGCGACCTGGGGCTGGCGTTCCAGATTGCCGATGATCTGCTCGATGTCGAAGGCTCGGTGGATGCCACCGGCAAGGCGGTCGGCAAGGATGCCGCCGCCGGCAAGGCGACGTTCGTGTCGTTGATGGGTGTCGAAAAAGCCCGGATGCAGGCGACGATGCTGATCGACCAGGCGATCGCGCACCTGCACAGTTTTGGCGAGGAAGCCGATCTGTTGCGCGCCATCGCGCGCTTCGCCATCGAACGCGATCGATAAGGACGACCACCATGCGTATTGGCGTTTATCCCGGTACCTTCGACCCGTTGACGCTGGGGCACATGGATATCATCCGGCGCGGCGCCAAGCTGGTTGACAGGCTGGTCATCGGCGTGTCGACCAACCCGTCGAAATCGCCGATGTTCAGCCTGGCGGAGCGCAAGGCGCAGGTGCTGCGCGAGGTCGAGGGAATTCCCGGTGTCGATGTGGTCGAATTCGACGCGCTGCTGATGAATTTTGCCGAGCGGCAGGGCGCCACTGTCATCGTGCGCGGCCTGCGCGCGGTCGCGGATTTCGAATATGAATATCAGATGGCCGGGATGAACCAACAGCTCAACAGCCGTATCGAGACGGTGTTCCTGATGGCCGATGTGGCGTTGCAGCCGATCGCATCGAAACTGGTCAAGGAAATCGCCGTCTATGGCGGCGATATCCGCAAGTTCGTGACGCCGCGGGTGGCGGCCGATGTCGTGGCGCGGGTGGCGGAAATCGGTCAGCAAGGATCATGATGTTGCAGCGTTTGCTTGTGTGTTTTGCGATAGCCGTCGGTGCAGCCAATGTTACCGGCGTGGCCGGCATGGCGAGCGGCGCCGCGGCGCAGGGCCGCCCCGACCCCAAGGAGTTCAAGGCCCCGCCGGTGCTACCCAAGATGGCGCCGGCCCCTACGCTGGCCGGCACGCTGGCGACGGTGAATGACGAGGACGTGCTGTTCCTCGACCTGTCGACAGGCGGCCGAGTGAAGATCGTCATGCGTCCCGATGTGGCGCCCAAGCATGTCGAGCGAATCCGCACGTTGGTCCGCGAGGGGTTTTACGACGGCACCGTGTTCCACCGGGTCATCGAAGGCTTCATGGCGCAGGGCGGCGACCCGACCGGTACCGGCCAGGGCGGATCCAAGCTGCCCGACCTCGCCGCCGAGTTCAACGACTTGCCGCATGTGCGCGGCGCGGTGTCGATGGCCCGCGCCCAGGGCCTCGATTCGGCCAACAGCCAGTTCTTCATCGTGTTCCAGCCGGTGCTCAAGCTCGATCGCACCTATACGGTGTGGGGGCGCGTGATCAGCGGCATGGATTTTGTCGATGCCATCGTGCGCGGTGAACCGCCGGAAAACCCGTCGAAGATCGTCAAGGCGTCAATTGCCACCGACAAGGTGCCGCCGCCGGCACCAGCGTCGATGATTCCGCCCGCCGCCCTCGCCCCGCCTGTCGTGGTGCCGCCGCCCGTCGTTGCACCCGCGCCTGCGAAAAAGCCGACGAAGAAGCGTTGAGCGGCGTCTGAAAGGCCGTTGATGCAAGGTTTGCGCAGACGTTCGACCGCTGGGCTGGTGGCGCTGTCACTGGCGCTCGCGGCCTGTGGCGGCGGCGGCAGTGCGCCGGGCTCGGGCACCGGCACGGCGCCGCCGACGGTGACTCCTACCCCGACGCCGACCCCCACGCCATCGGTCTGCTCGCTGCGGTCGCGCCAGGACTGGGCCGCCGGGCAGCTGCGCGAATGGTATCTGTTTCCCGAAACCCTGCCGGCATCTCTCGATCCTTCGGGCTTTGCGACGGTGGAGGCCTATGTCGACGCGCTGACCGCGACGGCGCGAGGCCAGGGGCGTGACCGGTTTTTCACCTTTCTGACCTCGATCGCCGAAGAAAACGCCTTTTTCTCTTCAGGTGCCACGGCTGCCTTTGGCATCCGCATACAGACCGACACGGTGGCGCGACGGCTGTTCGTCATCGATGCCTATGAGGGCGCCCCGGCGCTGGCCGCCGGTATTGACCGCGGCACCGAGATCATCGGCATCGGCACTACGCTCGAAAACCTACGCAGCGTCGATTCGATCATCGCCAGCGAAGGATCGGCGGGGATCAGTTCGGCGCTTGGCCCGTCGACCGCCGGCACATCGCGCGTGCTGCGCATCGTCGAGCCGGCCGGCACCCGCAGCCTGACCGTCACCAAGGCGGAGTTTTCCATCCCGCCGATCAGCCCGCGTTTCGGCACCCAGATCCTGACCGACAATGGCCAGCGCATCGGTTATCTCAACCTGCGCACCTTCATCACCCCCGCCGACCCCGCGCTGCGCAGCGCTTTTGCGACGTTCAAGGCGCAGGGTGTCAGCCAGATCATCATCGATTTCCGTTACAATGGCGGCGGGTTGGTCGATATCGCCGATCTGATGGGCGATCTGCTCGGCGACAACCGGCTGGCATCGGACGTCTACAGCTTCACCACCTTCCGCCCCGAAAAATCGCAATTCAACGAAACGCGGCAATTCCGCCGGCTGGCACAATCGATCGCGCCGGTACGCATCGCCTTTATCGGCACGAGCGGCACGGCATCGGCGAGCGAGATCGTCATCAACGCCTTCACCCCCTATCTGCGCACCGGCTCAGCGCTGATCGGCACCAACACCTTTGGCAAGCCCGTCGGCCAGATCGCGCGGGACCGGGCGGAATGCGACGACCGGTTGCGCATCGTCGCCTTCGCCGAACAGAATGCCGAGCGCCGAGGCAATTATTTCAACGGCCTGGCAAGCGAAGTCGCCGCAAGCTGCGCCGCCGGTGATTCGTTCGCGCAAGCCATGGGTGACCCGGCGGAGGCATCGACCAAGGTGGCGCTGGACTTCCTGGCGGGGCGCAGTTGCACGGCGATCAGCACCGATCCGCGACCCGCAGCACTGCGGGAAGGCCAGCGCAAGCTGGTCATGCCGGCGCGGCCGAATGCGGCGCAGCGCGAAGTGCCGGGGACGTTTTAGGCCAACAGAGCCGCCGGAGGCTCTACGCCGCGCGGACGCCTTGCACGCCGGTGCCGGTGTGCAGCACCGTTTCCACGCCATCCGCAATGCGAAACACCGTGCCCTGCGGCGCATCAGCAGCGACCTTGACCCCCTGCCAGTCCCGCCCGCCGACCAGCAGCCCGCGCAGCACCCGCGCCGTGATGCCATGGCTGATTGCCAGCACCGGCCGCGCCGGATCGAGCTGCGCCAGCCAGTCGGTCAACCGCGCCGCGATGGCCGGGAACCATTCGCCGTTCGGCGGCGGCACCGCGAACAGCCGCGCCTCTGCATCGACGATGGGGCCGACTTCGGCGACGATGTCGGCGTAGTAACGGCCTTCCCAATCCCCCACGTCGATTTCTAGCAACCGGGCATCGGTGCGCCAGTCGAAAAACGGCCGCGCCAGATGTTCGCCGACGATCGCCGCCGTCTGCTGGGTGCGGCCCGATGGCGACACCCACAGATCGCGATCCGGCTGCGGCCCGAGCAACCCGGCGAGCGCGGCGCCCATCGCTTCGGCCTGGGCGATGCCGCTGCGGGTGAGCGGCGTATGCGCCATATGGCCCTGCATCCGCGCCGCGGCATTGAACACGGTTTCGGCGTGGCGGGCGAGAATGATGTCCATAACTGTGCTTCGTAGCAGTTTGGCCACACTTCGCCACTACCGCGCGGCGCACGGCACGCTATAGTCGCCCTTGCAAAACCCCTTAACGGGCAAACAAGGACTGTAAATGAAGGCGACGGTCGAACGCGCGACGCTGCTGAAATGCCTGGCGCACATCCAGTCGGTGGTGGAACGCCGCAACACGATCCCCATCCTGTCGAACGTGCTGATCGAGGCACGCGCCGAAGGGCTGCGGCTGATGGCGACCGATCTCGATTTGCAGGTGGTCGAAACCATCCCGGCGGTCATCGACATCAACGGTGCCACCACCGTCAGCGCGCACACGCTGTTCGAGATCGTGCGCAAATTGTCCGAAGGCTCGCAGGTCGAACTGGCGGTTGCCGCCGACAAGATGACCGTGGTCGCCAACCGCTCCCGCTTCAGCCTGGCGACATTGAAGCGCGATGATTTCCCGGTCATCGCCGAAACCGAGCTGCCGACGGTCTTCTCGCTGCCGGCCAAGGACCTGCGCGAACTGATCGACAGCACCCGCTTTGCGATTTCCACCGAGGAAACCCGCTATTATCTCAACGGCATCTATATCCATGCCGTCGAAGGCGCCGTGCCGAAACTGCGCGCCGTCGCCACCGATGGCCACCGCCTGGCGCGGATCGAGCTCGACCTGCCCGAGGGCGCCGCCGACATGCCGGGTGTCATCGTGCCACGCAAATGCGTCGCCGAAGTGCGCAAGCTGCTTGACGAGTATGCCGATGACGCGCCGATCGAAGTGTCGCTGTCGACGTCGAAGATCCGTTTCCGCTTCTCGTCGGAGGCGACGCTGACGTCGAAACTGATCGATGGCACCTTCCCCGACTACAGCCGCGTCATCCCGACGGCCAATGACCGCATTTTGAAGATCGACACGCGCAGCCTGTCGGAAGGCGTCGATCGCGTTGCCGCGATTGCGACCACGGAGAAAACCCGCGCCGTCAAGCTGGCGCTGGGCCGCGACAAGGTCACGCTGTCGGTCACCAGCCCGGAAAACGGCACGGCTGCCGAAGAAGTGCCGGCGGAGTATAATTCCCCGGAGTTCGAGGTTGGTTTCAACTATCGCTATCTGCTCGATATTCTCGGGCAGGTCGGCTCGCCCCAAGTCGATGTGCATCTTGCCGACGCCGCCGCGCCGACGCTGATTCGCGAAAGCGATGATTCGCGGGCACTGTATGTGCTGATGCCGATGCGGGTGTGATTTCGGGCGGCCGCCGATCTACCGCCGCGCAGGATGGCGTCAGCCTTCGCCGCAATCAGCCTTCGCCGCAATCAGCCCTCGCCCCAGTGCGCGCCGATCCGTTCCCCCAGGATATGGCGAACGGTCGGCTGCATCCGGGCATTGTAGCGCGCCAGCACCGGATGGTCGCCGCCGGCGCCGAAATGCGTGACGAGATCGCGGCCGGTCCAATAGTGCAGCGCGAACCCGGGCGATTCGGCGACGATCATGTCGCGGCCATCGGGGTTTTCGGGGTCCAACTCACGGAAATCGATGGCAACCTGCGGCGCTGAGGACGGGCAGACCGCCAATGTGGTGCCACCCCAGCTGGTGACGATGGCGCGGTGCAAATGCCCGGTTACCATGCGGATGACGTGGGTGTGGCGCCGGATGACGGTTTCCAGACGCGTGACCCAGGGCGCATCCAGGTCCTCGGTCATCCAGCCGTTGCCGGTTTCGATCGGCGGATGGTGGAGCACGATGATCGTCGGCTTGTCGGACCGGCTGAGTTCGGCTTCCAGCCAGTCGGCGCGCGGCGCATCGAAGCTGCCGCCATGATGGCCTTCGAACAATGTGTCGAGAACGATGATGCGCAGCGGCCCGACGTCGTGGCTGTACTGAACAAAACCGTCGATAAGCGGAATTTTGTCGAAAACAGTGCGAAAATTTTCGCGATTGTCGTGGTTGCCAAGTGCCGGCAGCACCGGAAACGGCAGTGCGTCGCACAATTTCTTGATCGTCCGGTACGACGCAACCGTACCATGCTCGGTCAGGTCACCCGTCGCCAACAACACGTCCGGGCGCGGGTCCATCGCCATCAACGTTGCAATAACATCATCAAAACGCTTACGATTCAGCTCAGCCGGATCGTCCGGCTGAAACCCCAGGTGAATATCCGTGACCTGCGCGATCAGCATCAGTCGAACTTTTTTCCCCAACCCAGCATCTATCTACGTTCCCCGCTGGCAAAGTGACGCAACGGCGCGCGCGTTGCAAGGTTAAGTCTCAACACCTGAAAATACTTTGGAAAGCAAGTGTTCATTTTAATCGTTTGGCATCGGCAATGATTGTGCGCGCGGCATTGTGCCCCGGCGCACCGGTGACACCGCCGCCGGGGTGGGTGCCGGCACCGCACATGTACAGCCCGGCAATCGGGCTGCGATAATCGCCATGGCCGAGCATCGGCCGCGCCGAGAATAATTGGTCGAGCGTCAGCTTGCCGTGGAAGATATCGCCGCCGATCAGGCCGAAATCGCGCTCCAGATCGAGCGGGGACTTGATCTGCCGGCCGAGCACCGAGGCAGCAAAGCCCGGCGCCGCCTTGTCGACGGTGGCGATCATCAGGTCCGCAACGGTCTCGCGGTGATCGTCCCAGCATTGGCCCCCCGGCAGGTCCGGCGCGACATGCTGGCAGAACAGGCTGGCGACATGCTGTCCGGCCGGGGCCAGGCTGTCATCGAGCGTCGACGGGATCAGCATTTCGACGATCGGGGCCTTTGACCAGCCGGTCTGCCGCGCATCGATCCACGCCTGTTCCATGTAATCGAGTGACGGTGCGAGAATGATCCCCGCCGACAGATGGCCACCAGGGCCGGGCAGGCAGGTAAAGCTGGGCAGTTCCGACAAGGCGACATTCATGCGGAAGGTGCCGGACCCCGACTTGTAGCGGGCGATGCGGGCGCGAAAATCCGCTGGCAGGTGATGCGCATCGACCAGCCGTTCATACAGGATGCGCGGGTGGACGTTCGACACGACACGGGCGGCGCGGATGGTGTCGCCGGCTTCGGTCACCACCCCGACGGCGCGGCCTTTTTCGACCAGCACCTCGGCGACTTCGCAATCGGTGCGGACGCTGACGCCGCGCGCTTCGCAGGCACGGTGCATGGCCTGGCTGATCGCCCCCATGCCGCCGATGGCATGGCCCCAGGCTCCCTTGACGCCGTTCACCTCCCCAAAGACATGGTGGAGGAGGACATAGGCCGAGCCCGCCGCATAGGGCGAGGCATAGTTGCCGACGATGCCATCGAAGCCGAGCACCGCCTTGATGGGCGCCGATTCGAACCAGCCATCGAGAAATTCGCCCGCCGATGTCGCGAACAGTTCGAGCAGCGTGCGGCGTTCGTCCATGGTCAGCCGGCGCAGGCGATTGCCGAGCCGGGCGGCGCCGAGCAGTTCCGGAATCGCATCACGCCAGCTGCCGGCCGTCAGGTTGGGCGGGGTTTCGAGCACAAGATCGCGCAGCAGGTCGGCGATGGTTTCGAGCGCGGCCTCATAGGCCGGCAGGGCCGCCGCGTCTTTTTCCGAAAACTTGGCAATTTCGGCAAGCGAGCCGCCGCCGCCGGTCAGCAGGTAGCGGCCGTCATCGGTCGGCAGGAAGTTGGAAAACGGCCGGTTGACGATGTGCAGGCCGTGCTTTGCCAGCTCCAGATCGGCGATGACACGCGGGTTGAGCAGCGAGACGGTGTACGCTGCCACCGAATTGCGGAAGCCGGGGTGAAACTCCTCCGTCACCGCCGCGCCCCCGGTCACGCCGCGGCGTTCGAGAACGGTGACCTTTTGCCCGGCGGCCGCCAGATAGGCGGCGCAGACAAGGCCGTTGTGGCCGCCGCCGATAATGATGGTGTCGGTGGTCTGGCTCGCCAAAATCTGCCCCTCGCGGTTTGATAGAGCCTGCATAGAACAGGATAGCCGGCGGGGAAACGACGCTTTCGCGTTGACCGGGCGGTGCGCAACCGGCAGCGTGGCCTCCATGACCAATGAAGCTCTGTTTTCGATCGCCAGCACGGCGGCGCTCGCCGGCTGGGTGATGCTGTCGCTCGCGCCGCTGCGCCGGGCCTGGGCCGTGACCGGTGCGCGAATTGTCGCG
The DNA here is from genome assembly GCA_049318305.1 of Polymorphobacter sp. Lineage (GTDB taxonomy): Bacteria > Pseudomonadota > Alphaproteobacteria > Sphingomonadales > Sphingomonadaceae > Sandarakinorhabdus. The sequence goes on along the minus strand of JBMOGO010000018.1, from coordinate 19,660 downwards.
GCGGTGCTGAGCGGCGGCTATGTCAGCCTGCTCGCCGCCGGGCTGACCGGTGGCAATGGCCCGCCGCCAGGCGCGGGGTTCGAAACGCTGGCAGCAGTACGCCTGCTGCTGTCGAGCCCAGAGGCACTGCTCGCCGGCTGGGTGCATTACCTGGCGTTCGACCTGTTCATCGGGTCGTGGGAGGCGCAGGACGCACCCGCCGCCGGCATTCCGCACTGGCTGTTGCTGCCCTGCCTGGCGCTGACCTTTGTCGCGGGGCCGACCGGACTGTTGCTGTATCTGATCCTGAAAGCGGTTCGACAAAGATGACAAATGCCGCGCCCGACGCCATAGCGGCGACCGTGACCATCATTTCACCCTGCATCAACGTCTGCCGGATCGACCGGCGTTCCGGCTGGTGCGAAGGCTGCCGCCGCACCGTCGACGAAATCACCCGCTGGCCGCTGGCCAGCGACACCGAACGCAGCGCGATTTTGGCGGAACTGCCGGGGCGCATTCCGCGCAAGCGTCTTGGCGTGCGCTGGTGATCCTGTCGGTCCTCGACCAGACACCGATCGCTGCCGGCACCACCCCGGCCGCGGCGCTGGCCAACAGCATCGACCTGGCGCGACATTGCGAGGCGCTGGGCTATCACCGCTATTGGCTGGCGGAACATCACGCCTCGCCGGCGCTGGCCGGCAGCGCGCCCGAAATCCTGATCGGAGCCGTCGCGGCGGCGACCAGCCGCATGCGCATCGGGTCGGGCGGGGTGATGCTGCCGCATTATTCGCCGTTGAAGGTGGCGGAAACGTTCAGCCTGCTCGCCGGGCTTTACCCCGGCCGCATCGACCTGGGGCTGGGCCGCGCCCCGGGCAGCGACCAGCGCACCGCGGTGGCGCTGCAACGCGACCGGCGCCAGCACGCGCCGAATGACTTTCCAAACCAGCTGGCCGAACTGATCGGCTATCTTGAGAACACGTTGCCGCCCGAACACCCGTTTGCCGCCTATGCGCAAACCCTGCCCGGCCTGCCGCACACGCCCGAACCCTGGGTGCTGGGGTCGTCGCCCGACAGTGCGATGTTCGCCGGCGACCTGGGGCTGCCCTATTGCTTTGCCGATTTCATCGCGGCCGGCGGCGGCGCCGTCGCTGCCAATTACCGTCAGCGCTTCACGGCGCGCCATGCCGGTGACACGCCGCAAGTGATGATCGCAGTGTGGACAGTGGTTGCCGACACCGATGCAGAGGCGCAGCGACTGGCGGCACCGGCACGGATGATGTTTGCGCACCTGCTGACCGGTCGTTCGATCGCGGTGCCCGATGTCGATACCGCGCTGGCCTGGCTGGCGGACCGGCCCGAGTTCGATCGCGCCCGCGCCGGGCGCCGGGTCGTAGCCGGGTCGCCGGAAACGGTGCGCGCCGGGCTGGTGCAGGCGGCGGGCGAATATGGTGCCGACGAAGTCATGCTGGTCAACATCCTGCACGACCACGCCGCGCGCCGGCGCAGCTATGCGCTGGCGATGCAGGCGACGACCGGACTGGCGGCAGCGGCGTGAGCGGCAGCAAGCGCATTCTCGCCATTGCCTCGGGCGGCGGCCACTTCGTCCAGTTGCTGCGGCTGCGCCCGGCGTGGGAGGGGCATGACGTCACCTATGCCACCGTCCATGCCGCATCGGCGGCGGAAGTCGCGCCGGCGCGCCTGCTGACCTTTCGCGACGTCTCGCGGGCGGATTGGTGGCGGCTGCCGCTGACATTGTGGGATGTTGTCGGCATCCTGTTGCGGGTGCGGCCGCAGGTCATCATCACCACCGGAGCGTTGCCGCCGCTGCTGGCGCTGGCGCTGGCGCGGCCGTTCGGCGTGCGCACGCTGTGGATCGACAGTATCGCCAATTCCGAAATCCTGTCCGGATCGGGCGGGTTGGCGGGCAAGATCGCACACCAGGTTGTCACGCAATGGCCGCATCTGGCGGCGGACGGCGTCGACCATTGGGGCAGCGTGCTGTGACGAGCGAGACACGGGGAGTCTTTGTCTCGGTCGGCACGATGATGCCGTTCGATCGGCTGGTGATGGCGATGGACGAATGGGCCGCCGCCCACCCGCAATTCCCGGTCGAAATGCAGATCGGGCGCGGGAAATACGAACCGCAGCATGCCCGTTTCGTGCGGCTGATGCCGGTCGAGGACTATCGGCAGCGCGTCGCCAACGCTCGGCTGTTCGTCGCGCACGCCGGCATGGGATCGATCATTTCCGCCATCGAGGCCGGCAAGCCGCTGCTGATGCTGGCGCGGCTGCAGGCCCGCGGCGAGCACAACAATGACCATCAGCTGGCAACCGCTGCCAGCATCGGGATGCGGCCGGGCATGCACGTCGCCGCCGACGCCGCCGACCTGCAACTGCGCACTTCGGCACTGCTCACCGACAGCGGCATCGCGCCGGCGCCGATTTCGCGATTTGCCGAAACCGGCTTTACCGATCGCATTCGCGCCTTCATCGAAGCGCCATGAGCCTCCTGGAAATACTGCCGACCGCCGACCCGCTGCGCTTCCGCCTGCTGGTGACCCCGTCAATCTGTGTCGGCCATCCCGACAGCCTGTTCATGTTCGGTGGCGCCGGCCTCGCGTCCGGCCTGGCGGCCATCGAGGCTGCAACCGGTCGGCCGACGGTGTGGGCGGCGGCGCAATATCTGTCCTATGCGCGGCCGGACGACGAGCTGATGCTCGATGTGCAGGTGCCGGTATCCGGGAAATACACCAGTCAGGCGCGGGTGGTGGTGCGGACAGCGGACAAGGAAATCCTGACCGTCAACGCGGCGCTCGGCGCTCGCCCCGATTCGCCGGAGGCACAATGGGCGCAGATGCCGGACGTGCCGGCACCCGACGCCTGTCCGGCGATGAGTTATGACTGGGTGCGCCGGCCCGACGACATCAACGCCAGCTTTACCAAGCGCGTCGCCGCGGGGCGCTTTGGTGCGGCGCGCAGCGAAGGCGGCCGCAGCACCGACGGCGTTGCCCGCCTGTGGGTGCGCCCCACCGATCCGGCGCAGCCCATCGATCGCATCATGCTGGCGGTGATGGCGGATTTCCTGCCATCGGGGATCGGCAATGCGCTGGGCAGCGCCGCCGGCGGCAACAGCCTCGACAACACCATCCGCTTCGCCGCCGTGGTGCCGACCGAATGGGTGCTCGCCGATATCCGCATCCATGCCGCGTCACAGGGGTTTGTCCATGGCCGGGTCCACCTGTTCGCCGACAATGGCGCCCTGCTCGCCACCGCCAGCCAATCGATGATCCTGCGGTTTCACTGATCGCCCAAAGCTGAACGTTTGCGCCGCCGGGATCGTGGCACTACCGTAACCTATGATCCAGCGCCTGCTTCCGCTCCTCGCCCTGCTTGCCGCGCCACTATCTGCCGCGCCGACCGCCAGCCCCGCCACCATCGCCGACAATGCCCGCCTGGCAGCGACGCTCGATTGGGACGATCGGCAGGATTTCGATTTTGCGGCGCGCGGGCTTGTCGCCGGGCCAACCGAACCGGTGGTGCGGGACAAGGCCGGGGCCATTTTGCGGGATTTCCGCGAGGATGCGCAGTTTGCCGGCCCGGCCCCTGCGACGGTCAACCCCAGCCTGTGGCGCAACGCCGTACTGCTCAGCAAATCGGGGCTGTTCAAGGTGACCGACGGTATCTGGCAGGTGCGTGGCTTTGATCTGTCGAACATGACCATCATCCGCGGCAAGACCGGCTGGATCCTCGTCGACCCGCTGACCACCATCGAGGCCGGTGCCGCCGCGCTGGCGCTGGTCAACAAGACGCTAGGTGCGCGGCCGGTCACCGGCGTGATCTACACCCACAGCCATGCCGATCATTTTGGCGGCGCGCCCGGCGTCATCAGCGTCGCCGATGCGGCGGCAGGCAAGGTGCCGATCATCGCGCCGGCCGGTTTCATGCACGAAGCCGTATCGGAAAACATCATTGCCGGCCCTGCCATGCTGCGCCGTGCCGAGTATATGTTCGGCGTGCTGCTGCCGCGCGGGGCCACGGCGCATGTCTCGTCGGGGCTGGGGCCGGTGCGCTTTGCCGGCAACATCGGCCTGATTCCGCCGAACGACAGCATAACCGCCACCGGCGACACCCGCACCATCGACGGCGTACGCTTCGAATTCCAGCTGACGCCGAACACCGAGGCACCGGCGGAGCTGAACTTCTACCTGCCCGATTTCAAGGCGCTGTGCATGGCAGAAAACGCCAATGGCGCCATGCACAATTTGCTGACGCCGCGCGGCGCGCTGGTTCGCGATGCCAAGGGCTGGGCGGCCTATCTGCTGGAGGCGCGGCGGCTGTATGCCGGCAAGTCCGAAATGGTGTTCACGTCGCATTTCTGGCCGCGCTGGGGGTCGGCGGAGGTCGGCCGCTACCTGCTGCTCCACGCCCAGGCCTATAGCTTTGTGCACAATGAAAGCGTGCGCCTGATGAATTCGGGGATGAACGCTGCGGAGATCGCCGAAACCATCGCCCTGCCGCCCCCGCTGGCGCGCGCCTGGTTCAACCGGCCGAACTATGGCTCGCTCAAGTTCAACGCCCGTGCTGTCTATCAACGGTATCTGGGTGCCTATGATGGTGACCCGGCAACGCTCGACCCGTTGCCGCGCAATGACGTCGCTGCCCGCTATGTCGCGGCGATGGGCGGACCAGATGCCGTACTCGGCCTCGCCCGCGCCGCCGCTGCCAAGGGCGATGATCGCTGGGCGGCGACGCTGCTCGGCCATCTGGTGCGCGCGGCACCGGACAATGCCGCCGCCAAGGCCGCGCTGGCGGACAGTTTCGACCAGTTGGCCTATCGCGCCGAAGCCTCGCCATGGCGAGATTTCTATCTCACCGGCGCGCTGGAGTTGCGTAGTGGCGTGCAGCGCCCGGCGCTGACCGGCGGCAATGGCATCGCCGCCAATCTCCAGGTTGGCGACCTTCTCGACACGATGAGCGTGCGTGTGGTGCCCGGAAAGGCGCAGGGTGCACCGTTCACCGTCGCGATGGAAGTTTCCGACATGCAGGAACGCTACCTCATTACCATCGCCAATGGCGTGATGATCCACGAAAAAGGCGTCACCGACAAAGCCGATGCGACGCTGGTCGTGCCGCGGCTCGCGCTGATCGCCATGATCGGCGGTCAGGCCAAGGCGATCGACCTGATCCAGGCCGGCACATTGCAGATCGCCGGCGACCCGGCGGTGCTGCAACGCTTCATGGGCATGTTCGCGCCGCCACGCGCCGGCTTTCCGCTGGTCACGCCACTGGACACCAAATGAGCGCGGCAAAGGCCGGCGGGCCGCTGGGCCTGCCATGGTGGTGCTGGGCGGCACCGCTCTTCGCGCTGGTCATCACCGGGCTGAAGCTGGCGCATGTCGTGTTGCCACCGCTGGTGCTGGCCCCGGCGCTGGTCGCCGCGGTGCTGGCCGCGGTCCATCACGCCGAAGTCATCGCGCACCGCATCGGAGAGCCCTTTGGCACGCTGGTGCTGGCGCTGGCGGTCACCACTATTGAAGTGGCGCTGATCGTGTCGCTGATGATCGAAGGCGGCGCCGATGCCGCCGCGCTGCCGCGTGACACGGTGTTCGCGGCGGTGATGATCATCCTCGGCGCTATCGTCGGGCTGTGCCTGCTGGTCGGTGGCAGCCGCTTCGGGGAGCAGCGCTTCAATCTCGATGGCGCATCGGCGGCGCTGTCGGTGCTCGGCGCGCTGACCGTGCTGACGATGATCCTGCCCAATTACACGCTGGCCACCCCCGGTCCGACCTATGCACCGCCACAATTGGCCTTTGTCGGGCTGGTCTCGATCATCCTGTATCTGACCTTTGTCTTCGTCCAGACGGTGCGCCACCGCGACTATTTCATCGACAGCGATTCGGCCGAAGCCCATGCGGCGCCACCCCCGACGCAAACGGCTGTGGTTGCCGCCCTGCTGCTGGTGGTCGCGCTCGTTGGCGTGGTGATGATTGGCAAGGCACTGGCCCCGACGATCGAGGCGGTGGTCGATTCGGCCGGTGCGCCGCGCACCCTTGTCGGCGTCATCATCGCTGCCATCGTGCTGATGCCCGAAGGGCTGGCGGCAGTGCGCGCGGCGCGGGTCGATCGCTTGCAGGACAGTCTTAACCTGGCGCTGGGGTCGGCACTGGCCTCGATCGGGCTGACGATTCCGGCGGTGGCAATCGTCTCGCTGTTGCTGGGTGTGCCGTTGACGCTGGGGCTCGACGACGAAGAGATGGTGCTGTTGCTGCTGTCGCTGTTCATGACGGCGTTGTCGCTGCGCACCGGCCGCACCAACGTGCTGGGCGGTGTCGTCCATCTGGTGATCTTTGCCACCTATCTGTTTCTCGTCATCGTGCCCTGACGCGTACGCCGGGGCTGCGACTCCCTGTCACTGGCGCCGTCTGCGCCGGACATTTATTACAAAGCGGTAATGTTAGGCCGAGGTGTCATGCTGCCGCTGTTCGATACCCTGGTTGCCGAACTGCTGGCCATCGCGCCGGAATTTTTCTTGCTGCCGGGTGTGCCGACGCTGCCCCGCCTGCGCGCGCCGCGCTTTCTCGTCGTGCGCCACGGCAGCCGAGCCGTCCTGGTCGAAAGCTGATCAGCGCGGCAGGCGCACGGCCGGCGGGGCGGGCCAACCCCGCGGCGGCACGACGAACTGCAAGGCCTTGACCGGATATTTGGCCCAGACCAGCGGGGCGAAACTGAGCAGCTTGTGCCGGGACAGGGTCGCCAGCGCCTCGCGGCTGATCGCGGTGCGGCTGGCAAAGCCCTGGTTCGACAGGCCGCCCTCGCGCAGCGTCACCAGCGTTTCCGGGATCGGGCACGCCCGCAGGCGCTCGACCGCGAAGAACCGCACCATCCAGTCGAAATCGGCGCCGATGCGGATGGCCGGGTCAAAGCCACCGACGCGGGCCATGGCGCTGCGCCGCGTATAAAATCCCGGGTGCGGCGGCATGTGCGCCAGCCGCAGCATCCAGGGCGCAAATGGCGTCGGCGGATAGGCACGGCTGAGCCGGCTCACATCATCGGCGGCGACAATTGCAACGGCACCGGAGACCGCATCGGCACTTGGGTCGGCGGCGGCCGCGGCGATCAGCGAGACGGCGTCGGTACGACAGAAAAAATCATCGGCATTGAGAAAGCCGATGAGATCGCCGGTTGCGCGCGCCACGCCCTTGTTCATGGCGTCGTAAAGCCCCTTGTCTGGTTCGGACACAAAGACATGGCCGGCGCGCGCATTGGCGGCAACGATCGCGGCGGTGGCATCGCTTGAGCCGCCATCGATGATGATGTGCTCGATCTCAGGATAGTCCTGCGCCGCCACTGACGCACAGGTGTCGGCAATCGTCGCGGCGGCGTTATAGGCAACCGTGATGACGCTGATCTTCACGCCGTGAACCGGGCGCGGTCGCTTTCGATGAAGTGGCGATAGGCGTCGGCGAGGCCATCGCGCAGCCCGATGCGCGGCGCCCAGCCGAGCGCCAGCAGCCGCTGCGAATCCATCAGCTTGCGCGGCGTGCCGTCGGGACGCGCCGTGTCGAAGACCAGAGTACCGGTGAAGCCCACCGTGTCGGCGATGGTCTGTGCCACCTGGGCGATGGTGACTTCCTGCCCGGTGCCGATGTTGATGTGATCGGCGGCGCTGTAATTCTGCAGCACGAAGACCAGCGCGTCGGCCAGATCATCGACATGCATGAATTCGCGAAGCGGCGTGCCGCTGCCCCACACCGTCATGCTGGCGGCGCCGGCGTCGCGCGCCTCGATCGCCTTGCGCAGCAGCGCCGGGATGACATGGCTCGATTCGAGATCATAATTGTCGCCGGGGCCATAGAGATTGGTCGGCATGGCGCTGATGAAATCGAGGCCCATCTGCTGGCGATAGGCCTGCGCCAGCTTGATGCCGGCGATCTTGGCAATGGCATACCATTGGTTGGTCTCTTCCAGCGGCCCGGTCAGCAGCGCATTTTCGGCCATCGGCTGGGGCGCATCGCGCGGATAGATGCACGAGGAGCCGAGAAACAGCAGCTTTTCCACGCCATTGTCGGCGGCGGCGCGCAGGATATTGGCCTCGATCAGCAGATTGTCGTGGAGGAAATCCACTGGCCGCGCCGCATTCGCCGCGATCCCGCCGACCCGCGCCGCCGCCACGATGACGACATCGGGCCGGTTGGCAGCGACCCAAGCCTCGACCTCCGCCTGGCGCACCAGATCGACCGCATCGCGCCCGGCGATGATGACCTCATGGCCATCGGCGCGCAGCCGGCGGACCAGCGCCGCGCCGACCATGCCGCGATGGCCGGCAACCCAGATCGACTTGCCGGACAGGTCGAACATCAGCGCGCGGCCTTCGCCTCGGCACGGTCGGCCGCCACCATTTCCCGCACCAGGTCTTCCATCGTCGAGGTGTGGACCCAGCCCAGCTGCTCCTTGGCCTTGGTCGGGTCACCCAGCAGCAGGTCGACTTCGGTCGGCCGGAAATAGCGCGGATCGATGGCGACCAGCGTCTCGCCGCTGGCGGCGCACACCCCGGTTTCATCGACGCCCTCGCCGCGCCAGACAATGCTGCGGCCGATTTCGGCAAAGGCGAGTTCGACGAACTTGCGCACCGTCGTCGTCGTGCCGGTGGCGAGCACCCAGTCTTCAGCGCTGTCGTGCTGGACGATCCGCCACATGCCTTCGACATAATCCTTGGCATGGCCCCAGTCGCGCTTGGCATCCAGGTTGCCGAGATAGAGTTTCGATTGTGTGCCGGCCTCGATGGCGGCGACGGCGCGGGTGATCTTGCGCGTCACGAAGGTCTCGCCGCGCAGCGGGCTTTCATGGTTGAACAAGATGCCGTTCGACGCATGAATGCCATAGGCTTCGCGGTAGTTGACCGTGATCCAATAGGCATAAAGCTTGGCCGCAGCATAAGGCGAGCGCGGGTAAAAAGGCGTGGTTTCGCGCTGCGGCACTTCCTGCACCAGCCCGTAAAGTTCCGATGTGGAGGCCTGGTAGAAGCGCGTCTTCTGCTCCAGCTTGAGGATTCGAATTGCCTCCAGCAGGCGCAGGGTGCCGATGCCATCGGCATTGGCGGTATATTCGGGCGTTTCGAAACTGACCTGGACATGGCTTTGCGCCGCCAGGTTATAGATTTCATCGGGCTGGGTTTCCTGCACCAGCCGAATGAGGTTGGTGGCGTCGGTCAGGTCGCCGTGATGCAGGAAGAAATTGGTGTGGCCCTCGTGCGGGTCCTTGTACAAATGGTCGATGCGGCCGGTATTGAACGACGACGACCGACGCTTGACGCCATGGACGACATAGCCCTTTTCGAGCAGCAATTCGGACAGATAGGCCCCATCCTGACCGGTGACACCGGTGATCAGCGCGACTTTTGACATGGAACTCCAGGCAAAACGGCGGCCCAAAGGCCAGTCTAGCCGGCGCGTCTAGCCCTTTATGGCGTGGTTTGTCGATGCTTTTGCGGTCTAACGCGGCAGTTTGCGCAGCAACGGTACCAGCAACACAACCGTCAGCCCGGCTGCCGTGAGGACGGCCGGAATGCCGCTGCCGCGATTGATCGCAATGCCGATGCCGAGCACCGCGGCGACCTGAAAACCGGCATTCAAGATATTGTTGGCAGCGATGGCCCGCGCCCGGCCAGCGGGGTTGGTCGCGGTCTGCAAGATACCATAAAGCGGCACCGAGAAAATGCCGCCGGCAACCGCCAGCACCAGCAGGTCAGCAAACACCCGCCAGCCGGCCGGATCGGCAAGGAACGCCGCGACATCGCCGGCAGCGCCGCCCAGCGCGCGTTCGGCAAAGAACAGGTCGATGCCGGCCAGCGCCATCACCGCCCCGGCCCAGGGGGACAGGCGGGTGGAGATATGGCCACCGAGCAGCCGGCTGACCCCTGCCGAACCCGCCGCTACCCCGACCGAAAACACCGCGAGGAACAGCGTCGCCACGCCTTCGGTGCCGCCAAGGTCGTTCTTGGCCAAGGGTACGAACTGCGAGGTATAGACCGCGCCCAGCGCCCAGAACCAGCTGATGCAGATCGTCGCTATGCGCAGTTCGCGATTGGCCAGCGCCTCCCCCAGTGCGCGGCGCGACGACCGCCAGGGGTTCCAGTCGATCGGCACCATGCTGGCCGGCGGCGCAGGCGGCATGAAGCGCGAGGCGAGCCAGCCTGCCACCGCCACGCCGATTGCCGCCGGCCCGGCGACGCCCGCCGGCAACAGCCCGCCCGCCGCCTGGCCGAGAAGGATGGCAACAAAGGTCGCCCCTTCCACCAGCCCGGTGCCGAGCAGCAGTTCGGATTCGGGCAAATACTGCGGCAGGATGGCGTATTTGACCGGGCCGAAGACTGTCGAATGCACCCCCATCAGGAAAATCACCGCCAGCGCCAGCGGTTCGGATTCCAGTGCCAGCGCGGCCGCGCCCAAGGCCATGAAGGCAATTTCGGCGACTTTCACCCAGCGCGCGATGTCTGCCTTGTCGCGCGCGTCCGCAACCTCGCCGGCGATGCCCGAAAACAGCATGAATGGCAGGATGAACACGCCGGTCGCCACCGTCGCCAGCGTGGCAGCGCCAGCCGGATCGCCGCTGCGCAGGTGAAACGCGACGAGGAAGATGAACGCGGTCTTGAACAGATTGTCGTTGAAGGCGCCAAGAAACTGGGTGACGAACAGCGGCCCGAAACGGCGTGAGAAAAGCAGGGCCAGCATCACCGCACTGTTCCCCATCGCGGCGCCCGCGTCCATCAACTCTTGTCGGCCACTCTTGTCGGCCGCGGTCGGAGCGCACACATTGTGAGTGCCGGCACCCCGGCGAAAGGCCCGACGCCATGACCGAGACGCGCAACGGTTTCGAATTCAACCAGCCGACGATCGTGGCGCTGCTGTATCTGGCCAGCATCCTGACCGGTCTGCCGATGCTGCTCGGCGTCATCCTCGCCTATGTCTGGAAGGGGTCACCGGGCGGCGAATGGGAGACCAGCCACTTCCGTTATCATATCCGCAGCTTCTGGATCGGCATTGCGCTCGGCATCCTGTTCGTCATCCCGACCGTGCTGACCTTAGGTATTGCCGGTTTCGTGCTTTACCCGCTGCTCGTGCTGTGGCTGGCGGTGCGCAGTCTCAAATCGATCGGCGCTGCCCAGCGGCAGGCGCCGATTACCGACGTCGAAACCTGGATCTGGTAACTGCGCCGGCCACTTTGCGATTGCCGACTCGCAGCCGTCACACAGCCGCGATAGGTTGCGGATCTGCAACGAAGGGGCACAGCAATGACACAGCAGATCATGGACATGATTGCGCGCATGGGCGGCGCCGATGGCGTGGCCGCCATGGCGGCGCGCGTCGGGTTGACGCCGGAACAGACGCAAAGTGCCATGGCGGCGCTGTTGCCCGCGGTGACCGGCGGCATGACCAAGCAGGCGCAAGCCGGCAATGGCGGGATCGTCGATCAACTCGCCGGCATGGCGGCGGCCTATACAGGCTCCGCCGCCGGCGATGGCGCCGTCACGCAAGGCAATGACATCTTGGGCAATATCTTTGGGTCCAAGGACGTATCCCGTACCGTCGCAGCCCAGGCCGCCGGGCAGACCGGGCTCGATATCAGCGCGTTGAAGGCGCTGTTGCCAATGGTCGCGACCATGGCAGCCAGCGCGCTGGGCAATGGCACCGGCACGGTCGCGGCACCCCAAAGTGGTGGGCTGGCCGGAATGCTTGGTGGCCTGCTGGGCGGCGGCAATGCACAAGGCGGTGCCCAGGGCGGTGCCGCCGGCGCGCTTCTCGGCATGATCGACACCAACAAGGATGGCAACCCGCTCGACGAGATCATGGGCATGGCGTCAAAGTTTATGAGCCGCTGACGCTGGCGAACGCCGTGCTGGGCGGGTAAGGGGAGACTCCGGCGCTATGGTGCTGCCGGAACGCGGAGCAGTTCAGGCGCGATGGCACGGTCTCGGCGTACCGATGATTGGGGGTTTCCGCGCTGGCGGCCCTATGGCAGCGGCGGTGCCGCGGTCGAAGTGCGGCTGTGCGACCGCCACGGTTGCTCCAACCCGGGCGACCGGCCGGCGCCCAAGGCACCGAATCGCCCCGAGCGCTGGTATTTCTGCCAGGCGCATGCCGCCGAATACAACCAGGGCTGGGATTATTTCGCCGGCCTGACGCCGGAGGAAGCCGCCGCCCGCGAAGCCAGCGAGCAGGCCGAAACCAAGTATAAAAGCGCCAGCCATTGGGAATGGGGCGGTGCCGGCGATGGCAGCCGCAGCCGCGCCGAACTCGACGCGCTGGCGGTGCTCGGTCTCGATTCCGACGCCGACATGGAGGCGGTCAAGGCTGCATGGCGCACCGCCGCCAAGACCAGCCATCCCGATGTCGCCGGCAAGGATGCCGCCGCTGCGGACCGGTTCCGCGCCGTTCAGGCGGCTTGGCAGGTGCTGAGTGATGCCGATGCCATACGAGCCAAGGCACCGGGCAGCGCTTGAAGGCCGCTTGACGGCGTGACTTGCTGAACAGCCACGGTTGCTGCACCATCCGTCGCAGCATCGACGGGGAACGACTGTCATGGGCGCGGCGAAACAGGCGCATATCGCACCAGTCACCGTTGCACGCGATCTCGCGGTAGCCGATCTGCGTGCAGCGGTGGTCGCAGGCTGGCGCGATTTCGCCGCGTTTTCGGCCTTCGGGCTGTTTTTTGCCGCGATCTATGTCGTTGCCGGGCTGTTCCTCTACTTCGTGCTGTTCGCCCGCGGCAACTATGTCTGGCTGGTGCCCCTGGCCGCAGGCTTTCCGTTGCTGGCGCCGTTTGCGGCGGTCGGACTTTACGAGGTCAGTCGCCGCCGCGAAGCCGGATTGCCGATACGCTGGTCTGCCGTTCTGGGTGCTTTGCGGGGCCGCGGCGACGAACAGATCCTCAGCATGGGTGTCATCATCTTCGTCGCCTTCGGCTTCTGGTTGATGGTCGCCCACGGGATTTTTGCAGTGTTCCTCGCCGAATCCGGCATCAAGTCGGAAGGGCTAGCGCTGTTCGGAACGACCGCCGGGATGGTGATGTTGCTGGTCGGTAGCGCCGTTGGTGCGATCATGGCGCTGGCCTTTTATGCCATCACCGTGGTCAGCCTGCCGCTGCTCGTCGACCGGGAGGTGGATTTCATCACGGCCATCATCGTCAGCCTCGCGACCATCCGATCCAACCCGCTGGTGTTGCTGGTCTGGGCCGTGTTGATCGCCGTGTCATTGTTCGTTGCCATGGTGCCGCTGTTCCTCGGCCTGCTGGTCGTCCTGCCGGTGCTTGGGCATGCCACCTGGCACTTGTATCGCCGGTCCGTCGCGTAACAACGGGTCCCGCCCATCGGAATCCTTGCGATGATCAGGGCCTCCGGCGGCTGGGGCCTTTGCCCTAGCCACCTGTCACGGGTTTGGCGCCTGGCGGGAGATTCGGGCCTAAACCCCGGCCCGCCGCAGCTTGGCGTTCGCCGGTTCCGCCGTACTCACGCGGACCGGCTGCGGCCGCGCGGCGACCACCGCAGGCTTTGCTGACCGCTGGTGCGGGGAGGAGCCCAGGTCGCCGCCCTGCCCGCCTTCGCCATAGTGGAAGCCGTGGCAGGTGTTGCAGGTCGAGGCGACATTGGTGGCGACCTTGGTCGAGCCATGGCAATCACGGCACTGGCTGACCGCGGGCAGCAGCACTTCGGACGCCAGTTTCGACTTGGTGACCCCGGTGTGGCAGGTGATGCAGGCGGCGTCGCCGGTCTTCTTGTCATAACTCTTGTGCTGGTTGTGCGGGAAGCGCCCCTTGGGCAAATAATGATCGTTGAGCGACACCGGCGTGATGGTGAAGCGCTGCGCCGCGTTCGGCGCACCGGTGTTGATGACACCGTGGCAATCCGAGCACACACCGCCCTTGCCGAAAATGCTCGCGATGGCGCCATCGGCACGGGCGCGGGCCTCGCCGGGGCTGGAAATGCGCAGGTCTGCGGCTTCCAGCTCGGCCATCTTGCCGGGCTGGCGGCGTTCGAAGGCCAGCCGCTGGACACCGGTGCGCGGTGACAGCGCTTGCGATAGGTAGAAATCGCGCACGATACCGGCGACTTGCTCCGGTTTGCCGTGCGGCAGGGTGCGGACAACGCCGCCGTCGCTGGCAAATGCCAGGTCGTGGCAAGCGGCGCAGTTCTTTTCCATCTCGATCGGTTTGAAGCGCACGCCGTCGCTGTCGGGCGTGTGGCAATAGTTGCAGGCCAGCGCGCCGTCCTTGCCGGGCAGGCCTTGCTTGCGCACCATGTTGGCGACGCTGTTTGTCGCCGACAAATGCAGGTCGTGCGGATAGACAAGGCCCGAGCGTTCCTGCGGCTTGCTGGCCAGCGAAACGCGTTCGAACTGCGGATTGGTCAACGAGGGAGCAGCGACAATGGTCGGCTTGAACTGCGGATGCTCATCCCAGTTCGGTACATTGACGATCTTGGTGTCGGTCAGCCGCGATGACAGGCCGGTATGGCAATCGGTGCAAAAGCTTTCGGCGACCATCAGCGCGCCGCGCGGACCTTCATGTTCCTTGTGGCACGAGGCGCAGCGACCTTCGGGCAGGTTCAGCCCCTTATGGACGCTTGCCGTGAAACCGACTTCGGCGATGCGGCCCTTGCCCATTCGCACCGGAGTGGCGTGATCGGGAACGGCGTCGGCGGTATGGCAGGCAACACAGGCCTTGTCGGTCACCGAAACGAACGGCTCGCTGTGGCAGGCGCCGCAATTGTTCGACAGGCCGGCATGGGCGGTGGACAGCGGCCCACTGGTCCACGCCATGTCGGGCGTATAACCGCCCTTGGTCGCCGGCTCGCCGCCCAGGGCAGGTACCAGCCGCCCCACCTGGCTGGCACCATCGGGCCGCGCCGCGGCAGCGACCATATCCTTGGGCAGGTCTGCATTGCCGCTACCCATCAGCCACACTGGCAACGCCAGGAAGGCGAGCAGGATGAAGCCGGCCAGCGCCCAGGCCATGCCGCGCTTGGTCGGCATGGTTTCCCTCAGCGAGAAAATGCCGGCTTCCGACGCAGCGTCTGCGGCATCGACCGCCGCCACCACGCGTTCGGCGGTTATGGCGATGGCCCCCGGCGTATCCCCCGGCGACAGGGTCAGGCGGTGGCTGGCAATATCGATGGCCGGATTATCGGCAACGTTCAGATCGGCGCGATTGAGGAACTTGCCCGAGATTTCGAGCGGAATGCCGCCGGTCGCTTCCACCGCCACCGTGCCGTCCGACAGTTGCGACAGCCGGGCATGGCGAAGCATGACGCCGAGGTCGGCGAGCTGAATATCGCACTCGGTGCCGCGGCCGACGGTGATTTCCGCCGCTTGCAGCGTGCGGGTGCGGATGATGTCGCCACCATCGGCGCGCTTGGCAATCTGGCGGACGACAAAGCTCATGGTGTCACCAGTACAGGAAGACGCTGAGGATGTGCGCGGTCAGCGACGCGAGCAAAGCGAAGGTGACCGGCACATGGATGTAGAGCCAGAGTTCAAGCTGGGTCTTCATCCGGATATGGCGCCGCGCCTGCGCCAGCGCCGCGTCCTTGCGTTCAAGCAGGAACAGGATCTGCGTCAGCCGCGGATCGGGCTTGCCGGTGCGCATCTGCGCGTTGACCAGGGCGTTGATGGCGTCGCGGGCGCGGCGGTTGCCGCACTTGGGCTGGCGGGCGGTCAGGCGCTGCCACAGATTGCCGCCGATATCGCATTCTTCGAGGCTGAGCCGCACGAGGTCGGCCTCATCCTTGCCGAGCGGTTGCGCGGCGGTATCGAGCTGGCGATCGAGGGTGCGAATCGCCTCCAGCATCTGCGGTTGCGTCGCTTCGTTGCGGTTCGCCGACAGCTGCGCTGGCAGCCGGGCATAAACGATGATGCCCCAGATGCCGGAGATGATGACGAACATCATCAGCACATAGGCGAGCGTATGAACGTTCCACCCGAGCTGGAAACCGGTGTGAAGCGTGCCGATGACGATCAGGGACAGGCCGAGGTAGACATGTGCCGAGGTCCAGGCCTTGAGCGAATAAGGCTTGGTCGTGATGATCCGCTTCCGGAGGCCGATGGTGCTGAGCCAGACGATGAGCAGCGCGCCGATGGTGCCGAGCAGATAGCCGGCGAAGGTGCCACCATTCGGCCGCGGCTGCGGATCGGTCAGCGCATAAACCGCAATCGCCAGCGCGCTGAGCACCAGCGCAACCTTCAGCCAACGCCCATTGCCATGGGACAGGAAACCCTGATGCGTGGTTTCGCGCGGTGCCCGCACCACGGCGCGGCCGGTGCGCGCGGGGGCCTTGGTCGCCATCAGTCGTCACTCCGGTCGAGCAGTGCCACCGACAGGAACTGTTCTGGCGACACACGAATGGCCGCGCCGGTCGGGCAGGCGCGGACACAGGCAGGGCCACCCGATTGCCCGGTGCACATGTCGCACTTGATGGCCTTTTTCGGCGCCTCGACGCCCTTCTTGGCGTGCTTGTAGCTCCATTTCTTGTCGGGTTCGCCCGGTCCCGGGCCCTGCCCGAACAACAGCCAGTTGATCAGCCACGGTTTCTTGGGCGGCACCTTGTCCATGCGGATGACACCATAGGGGCAGTTGCGCTGGCAATTGCCGCAGCCGATGCAGGTATCGTCGATATAGACTTCGCCGGTCGGGCCGCGGTGGATGGCGTTGGGCGGGCAATCGGCCATGCAATGCGGATGCTCGCAGTGGCGGCACGACGTCGGCACGTGGAGATGCGCATAGGTGCGGCCGGCCTCGCGATCGAGTCGCGACAGGCCATCGTGCGAATCGGCACAGGCCTTCTCGCAATTGTCGCAGCCGACGCAGAGTTTTTCGTCGATCAGCAGCACATCTGTCGCTTCGCCAACGCCATTGTCGACGAGGAAATTGGCGATGCCCGAGTACATTTCGACGACGCCGCCAAAACTGTCCTTCTTCGATTCGATGAAGGTGTTGAGCTGCGTCCGGCTCGCCATGTCGTCGCGCAGCCGCGCCTTGAGACCGGGCTTGGCATCGAGCAGGGCGCGGAAGCTT
This sequence comes from Polymorphobacter sp., assembly GCA_049318305.1. Lineage (GTDB taxonomy): Bacteria > Pseudomonadota > Alphaproteobacteria > Sphingomonadales > Sphingomonadaceae > Sandarakinorhabdus. The sequence continues at coordinate 2,617 of JBMOGO010000018.1, read as the reverse complement.
TCGCCCGACAGCTTGATGACATCCGACTTGACTGCGGCACGCACCGTCGCTGTCCGGGTGCCGCCGTCGATCACCGACATTTCGCCGACATAGGAGCCAGCCGGCACATAGTTGAGGAACACCGGCTTTCCGCCGATGGATTTTTCGACGATCATCGACCCCGACCGGATGATGAAGATGTCGTCGCCGGTTTCGCCCTCCTTGATGATCGACTGGCCGGCGCGGATGGTTTCGACCTTGGCCGAAGCGATGACGTCGGTGAGGTCATCCGGCGACAGGCCGGATTTGAAGATCTGCAACAGGCTGCGTTCTGTCGTGGTGCGAGTCACTTCGCGGCTGGCGGCGGGGACGGCGGACATCAGCTTCAACGCCGCGCTGCGCGAGATTTCGACCAGAATGCAGTCGGACCCGGCCCGGATGGTGGCGCCGCGGCGGCGGCCAGAGATCAGGCCGACTTCGCCGAAAATCTTGCCCTTGCCGATCGGCACGGTGATCGACGGGTCATTGGGGTTGATCTCGACGCGCACTTCGCCATCGGCGATGCCGAACAGCGAGGAGCCCGGCGCATTGCGTTCGAAGATGATTTCGCCGGCGCGATACAGGCGCGCTTCGGAATCGAGCATGAACTCGCGCATCTGCAGGACGCTCATCGCCTCCAGGATGCCGACATTGCTGCGCAGATGCTCCAGCCAGTAGGACACCGACTTGTTGCCCGGCAGGCCCTGGAACTTGGCCTCCAGAATCGGTTCGTCGGCGGGCTTCAATTCGGTGTTGCCGTTGATGAACTCGACGACGTCATGGCCCTGGTTCATGCAATGCTTGATCAGCGGATAACCCGCCAGCGCGCCGACAACAAAAATCCCCGGCGCGGTCGATTCGAACACCGCCGACAATTTGGGAAAGGCCAGCCGGTCGGCCGAAGCGAATTCGACACCGCATGCTTCGACAAAGCCGCGCGGCGGCGCCGAGCCGATTCGGGCGATCATGCGGTCGCACTGCGCGCGAACTTCGCCGTCGCGGGTATCAAGCACCACCCAGCCGGCTTCGATCTCGCGCGGCGAGGTTTCGGTCATGATGCTGATGCGGCCGGCGTCGCGCGCCGCGAACAGCGCCTTCACATTGGCATCTTTGGCGGTGTTGAACTCGGCGCCGCGGTTCATCAGCGTGACGACATTGCCCTGCGCCGCGTCCGCCGCCAGACCGAGGGCGTTTTCGATACCGGCATCGCCGCCGCCGTAAACAAAGATATGCTCGTCATTATACTCGGCCGGGTCATCGAGCTGATACTGGATATGCGGCATGCTGGCGCCGGGGCAGGCCAGCAGATTGGGGTTGCCCTGCGTACCGATCGCCAGGATGACGGTGTCGGCGATAATTTCCTCGCCATTGGTCATGGTCAGCCGATAGGGCGGCGCCAGGCGTTGCAATTCGACCGTTTCGCTGGTGCCGTCACGCTTGCGGGTCACCAGTTTCTGGATGCTGCCCGGAATCGGATCGCCGGTGCCGACGATCGACTTGATCTCGGCATTCAGCTTGACATTGACCTTGGCCGCCGCGGTCATGTCGTCCCAGATACCCAGGATCGTCTCGCGCTTGCCGGCTTCGAATTGCAGGCCACCGCCGGCGCGCAGGATCAACTGCGACGGCGTTGCCATCACATGCTTGCCCTTTTGATACTTGTAGATCGTGTCGGAAAGATGCCCGGTCTTTTCCAGCAGGACGTGGCTGAGACCAAGCTTTGCCGCATGCGAAACCGCGCTGAGACCGGCAGGCCCCGAGCCGACAATCGCGATCTTGACCCGCTCGCTCACTTCCTGTTTGCCCCCCGACAACCCCTGCGACTGTTATCCACTCTACCATCTCGTGCGCCATCGGCTAGAGTGTCTTTATACCAAAGGTGAATTTTACCTTCGCGCGCAAGGGAGCAGTCCAAAACATGTTTGCCGAAATCGGGTATTTTGCACTGATCCTCGCTTTGCTGACAGCTACGGCGCAGGCGGTGATACCGATGCTGGGCGCGGTGCGCGGCGATGCCGCCCTCATGGCGTTCGGGCGCAGCGCCGCCCAGTTGCAGGCGGTTTTGATCATCCTGTCGTTCGGTTTGCTGATGCTGTGCTTCGGCCGCGCCGATTTTTCGGTAGAACTGGTCGCCGAACATGCCTCGCTTTCGCAGCCCCTGCCGTATCGACTCGCCGCGACCTGGGGCAATCATGAAGGCTCGATGCTGCTCTGGGTGCTGATTCTGGCCATTTTTGGCGCCGGCATCGGGCGATTCGGCGACAACCTCCGCCCCAGCCTGCAAGCGCGGGTGCTGTCGGTGCAGGCGATGATCAGCGTCGCCTTCCTCGCCTTTTCGTTGGTCACGTCGAATCCCTTCGCCCGGTTGTTCCCGGCACCATTGGATGGCGCCGAGTTGAACCCTTTGCTGCAGGACCCCGGTCTCGTCTTCCACCCGCCGCTGCTCTACCTCGGCTATGTCGGTTTTTCGGTCACCTTCAGCTTCGCCGTTGCCGCGCTGCTCGAAGGCCGTGCCGATGCCGCCTGGGCGCGCTGGATGCGGCCGTGGGTGCTCGCTGCTTGGGTGCCGCTGACCTGCGGCATCGCGCTGGGCAGTTTC
>JBMOGO010000017.1:0-42389 GCA_049318305.1 Polymorphobacter sp. | reverse complement strand
CCGTGGAGGGAGGGAGCAGAAATCGTCCGCCAAACAGGATGCCCCCGCCGCCATCATCGGCTATCGTCCCCGCCATGAGCCTGTCCCCCGCCCTTCACCCCACCATTGCCGCCGTCACCGACCGCATCATCACGCGCAGCCGCCCCGGCCGCGCGGCCTATCTCGACCTGATCGCCCGCGAGGCGGAAACCGGCCTCGACCGCCCAGCCCTGTCGTGCGGCAATCTCGCCCACGGCTTCGCCGCCGCGCAAACCGACAAGCCCGCCATCCGCGCCGGCCGTGCCATGAACATCGGCATCGTCACCGCCTTCAACGACATGCTGTCGGCGCACCAGCCCTATGGCCGCTACCCCGAACAGATAAAGCTGTTCGCCCGCGAGGCCGGCGCCACCGCGCAAGTCGCCGGCGGCGTTCCCGCCATGTGCGATGGCGTGACGCAAGGCCAGACGGGCATGGAGCTTTCGCTGTTCAGCCGCGATACCATCGCCCTGTCGACCGCCATCGCCCTTTCGCACGGTATGTTCGAAGGCGCCGCGCTGCTCGGCATCTGCGACAAGATCGTCCCTGGCCTGCTGATCGGCGCGCTGCGCTTCGGCCATCTGCCGATCATCCTCATTCCCGCCGGCCCCATGCCATCGGGCCTGCCCAACAAGGAAAAACAGCGCGTCCGCCAGCTTTATGCCGAGGGCAAGGCCAGCCGCGAGCAACTGCTCGACGCCGAAGCCGCCAGTTACCATTCGCCCGGCACCTGCACCTTTTTCGGCACCGCCAACAGCAACCAGATGATGATGGAGGTAATGGGCCTCCATATGCCGGGCGCCGCCTTCATCAACCCCGGCACCAAATTGCGCGACCGCCTGACCCGCGCCGCCGTCCACCGCCTCGCCGCCATCGGGCGCGACGGCGTCGATTACCGCCCGCTCGGCGCCTGCATCGACGAACGCGCCATCGTCAACGCCACCGTCGGCCTGCTCGCCACCGGCGGGTCGACCAACCACGCTATCCACATCCCCGCCATCGCCCGCGCCGCCGGCATCACCATCGACTGGCAGGATATGGACCGCCTGTCATCCGCCGTCCCGCTGATCGCGCGCATCTACCCCAATGGCGCCGGCGATGTGAACGCCTTTCACGCCGCCGGCGGCATGGCCTTCGCCATCCGCACCCTGCTCGATGCCGGGCTGCTCCACGCCGATATACTCACCGTTTCGGGTGACAGCCTTGACGCCTATGCCCGCACCCCGGTCATGGACGGCGACACGCTGGCCTGGGCCGAGCCGCCGGCGCAATCGCTCGACCCGGTGATGCTGCGCCCGGCCAGCCAGCCCTTCGCGCCCGATGGCGGCATGCGGCTGGTCACCGGCAACCTGGGCCGCGGCACGTTCAAGACCAGCGCCATCACGCCGGAACGCTTCACAATCGAGGCCCCGGCACGCGTGTTCAGCGACCAGAACGCGGTCGTCGCCGCCTTCAAGGCCGGGGAGCTTGACCGCGATGTCGTCGTCGTCGTCCGCTTCCAGGGGCCGCGCGCCAATGGCATGCCCGAACTGCACAAGCTGACGCCGCCGCTCGGCGTGTTGCAGGACAAGGGCTATAAGGTCGCGCTGGTCACCGATGGCCGCATGTCGGGCGCCAGCGGCAAGGTGCCCGCCGCCATCCATGTCAGCCCCGAAGCCGCCTGCAACGGTCCGCTGGCGCGCGTCCAGGACGGCGACGTCATCCGGCTGTGCGGGCATGACGGCAGCCTTGCGGTGCTCGTCGATGCGGCGGAATTCGCCGCGCGTACCCCCGCCATCGCACCGCCGCCCGCCGATGGCACGGGCCGCGAACTGTTCGCCATGTTCCGTCATGGCGCCGATGATGCAGAACGCGGTGCCTCGGCTATGCTGGTCGCCGCCGGCCTGTGACGGAGATCGTCGCGGCCGATATCGGCGGCACCCACGCGCGCTTTGCATTGGCGCGGGTGAGCGCCAGGTGCGTTGTCGAACTCGTTGAACCGCTGATCCTGCGCGCCGCTGATTATCCCGGCCTCGCCGCCGCCTGGGCCGCCTTCGGCGCGACAGTCGCCCACCCGCTGCCCCGCGCCGCCGCCATCGCCGTCGCCGCCCCGCCTGGCGACATCTACAAGTTCACCAACAGCGACTGGGTCGTGCGTCCGGCCACCCTGGCCGCCGACCTCGGGCTCGACGCCTTCACCCTGATCAACGATTTCGGCGCTGTCGGCCATGCCGTCGCGGCGCTCGATCCGGCGCATTTCCGGCACGTCTGCGGCCCCGACATCGCCCTGCCTTTGGCCGGCCAGATCAGCATCATCGGCCCCGGCACCGGGCTGGGTGTTGCACAATTGCTGCGCAGCAAAGACCATTACCACGTCATCGCAACCGAAGGCGGCCATATCGGCTTTTCGCCTGTCGATGATCTGGAAGAGCGCATCGCCGCGCGCGTCACCGCTCGCCACGGCCGCACCTCGATCGAACGGCTGGTCTCAGGCGCCGGGCTCGCCCCTATCGCCGAAACGCTGGCGGCGGATGCCAGCGCGGTCTTGCCGCCGCGCGACGACAAGCAATTGTGGATCGCGGCATTGTCAGGCAGCGACCCGCTGCTCACCGAAGCCGTCGCCGTCTTCTGCCGCATATGGGGTTCGATTACCGGTGATCTCGCGCTGGCGCATGGCGCCCACGCCGTGGTGCTCGCCGGCGGCATCGGCGCGCGGCTGGCCGAGCGCCTGCCCGCCTCGGGCTTTGCCGAACGCTTCACCGCCAAGGGCCGCTATGCCGCGCGCCAGGCCGCACTGCCGGTGCGCATCATCATCCATCCGGAGCCGGGGCTGTACGGCGCCGCCACCGCCTTCGCCCGGGAGCATCTGGCATGAACACCGACGCTGTGATGCGCCTCGCCCCGATCATCCCGGTTATCGTCATCGATGATGCGGCGCGCGCGCAGTCGCTGGCGCAGCGCCTCGTCGCCGACAACATGCTCGCGCTCGAAGTGACGCTGCGCACCCCCGCCGCATTAGAGTCCATCGCCGAAATGGCGCGCGTCCCCGGTGCAGTGGTCGGCGCCGGCACCGTCCTCAACGAAGCACAGCTCGACGCCGCCATCGCCGCCGGCGCGCGCTTCATCGTTTCGCCCGGCCTGACCGAACGCCTCGGCCACGCCATCCGCGAACGCCGGATCCCCTGGCTGCCCGGCATCGCCAACGCCAGCGACATAATGCGCGGGATGGACCTTGGCCTCGACCGCTTCAAATTCTTCCCCGCCGTCGCCAGCGGCGGCATCCCGGCGCTAAAGGCGCTGTCCGCCCCGTTCGGCGCGGCGCGCTTCTGCCCAACCGGCGGGATTACCGCCGATACCGCCAAGGACTGGCTCGCGCTGCCCTCGGTCATCTGCGTCGGCGGGTCATGGATGGCGCCAGCAAGCTGACCCCCCTCTCTCCCGCCTACGGGAGAGAGGAACTCAACGCATCGCCAGCGCTACCCCTGCCGGAACTTGCCGCGCTGGGTCGGGTTGCTCGGTCCTGGCCGCGGTCCGCGCGGGCCTGCCGGTGGCCGGTTGTCGGCAAAGCCTTGTGGACCCAGCGCACGGACCAGTACCGGGCGGTTGGGCTTGGGCCCACCGGGGCGCGGGCCGCCGCCTGAACGCGGCGGCGGGCCGTTTGCCGGGATGATGCGGATGCCGCCTTCGGGGGAGCGATCTTCGCCTTCGGTGCGGTGCAGTGCTTCGGAAAAGCGATCCGCCAGGGCGCGCGGAATTTCGAACATGGTTTCTTCCGGCCCGATCTTGATCGCGCCGATTTCGGATTTCGTGACATGGCCGCGGCGGCAGATGAGCGGCAGCAGCCAGCGCGGGTCGGCATTCAAGCGCCGACCGACATCCATGCGGAACCACACAGTATCGTCGAAGCCATCACGCGGCGCATCCTTCATGCCGCGGTCGCCGCGCTGCGGTGGGCCGCTGTTGTCGAGCAATTCCTCCACGCTCGGCATTTTCGACCGGTGCATCCGCACCAGCGCCATCGCCACATCCTCGGGCGAGCGTTCGAGCAGCAGCCGCTGTGCCAGCGCGCGGTCTTCCTCGTCGGTTTCCACCGGCACTTCCATCAGCGCGTTGAGCAGCCGTTCATGGTCATTGCGGCGAATATCGTCCGGCCCCGGCACCGGCAGCCATTCGGCATTGATCTTGGCACCGCGCAACATGCCATCGACCCGCCGCCGCGCCGGATAGGGCACGATCAGGATGGCGGTGCCCTTTTTACCGGCGCGCCCGGTGCGACCCGACCGGTGCTGCAAGATTTCGGCATCGCGCGGCAGTTCGACATGCACGACCAGCGACAGATTGGGCAGATCGATGCCGCGTGACGCCACATCGGTCGCCACGCAAATCCGCGCCCGGCGATCCCGCAGCGCCTGCAACGCCTGGTTGCGCTCGCTCTGCGAATGCTCGCCCGACAGCGCGACGGCATCGAATCCGCGTTCGATCAGGCTGGCGTGCAGGTGGCGGACATTGTCACGCGTCGCGCAGAACAGCATCGCTGTCGGCGCCTCGTGGAAGCGCAGCAGATTGACCACGGCGTTTTCGATATCCGCCGGCGCCACCGTTACGCATTGATAGGCGATATCTCCATGGCCGCGATCTTCTCCCACCGTCGAGATGCGCAGCGCATCCTTCTGGTAGCGCTTGGCCAGCGCCACGATCGGCTTGGGCATCGTCGCCGAGAACATGAACGTGCGCCGCGTGTCGGGCGTCGCATCGAGAATCTGCTCGAGATCGTCGCGAAAGCCCATGTCGAGCATTTCATCGGCCTCGTCGAGTATGGCGACCTTGATACTGCCCAGTTGCAGCGCGCCGCGTTCGAGGTGATCGCGCAGCCGCCCCGGCGTGCCGACGACGATATGCGCGCCCTGGCCCAGCGCCTTGCGTTCCTTGCTGGCGTCCATGCCGCCGACACAGGTGGCAATGCGCGCGCCGGTCTTGCCGTACAGCCAGATCAGTTCGCGGCTGACCTGCAAGGCCAGTTCGCGGGTCGGCGCGATGACCAGCGCCAGCGGCGCACCGGCGCGATCGGTACGGCCGTCGTCGTCCAGCAGCTGCGGCGCCATGGCGACGCCGAACGCGACGGTCTTGCCGGAGCCGGTTTGTGCGGACACGATCAGATCGCGGCCGGCGGCCTCGGGTTCGAGGACGGCGGCCTGAACCGGCGTAGGTGCGGCATAGCCACGGGCGGAGAGCGCTTCGGCGAGAAGCGGCGGCAGGGTGGTAAAGCTCATGCGCCCCTTTGCCCTAGTTTCCGGGAAAAGGCCAATTTTGCTGCAAACGCGAGAAAGTGGGGCCAGAAAGGGCGTCACGAGGCTGGGGCCAATGGCCCCAGCCGCCGGACGCGCTTCTTACGAAGCCGGAGCGTCGGTAACCTTTGTCGCCCGCGCCAGCCGCTCGAACTGGCTCATGCAACCAGCATCGATCAATTCGGCCCCAAGCACATCGACGCTGGCCGCACCCTTGACGGTGCGCAGCGTCATCGTCGCGGGTGCGCCGGCGCCGCTGACGCGGAACTGGTCACCCGAAGCGGGCACCAGTGTTGCCGGCCAGGCCGCAATCGAAGCGCCAGGAGCAAAGGCCACCGGGGCCGACTTGCCGTCGCTGGTGCGGGTGATGGTCACGGCGCCGGCGGCCATCGGCTCGGCGCGCCACAACGACAGTTTCGCCGGGTCGATGGCACAGACGGTACCGCTGGCACCGACGTCGATCGCCCAGACCCCCGGTGGCGTCGCCGGCCCGGTCATTTCCCCGGCGGAGCCACGGACGGCCCCGATGCGGGCGCGGCGTTCGGGCTTTTGCGTCAACAGGTCGGCAAAGGCGGTGGGGGTTTCAGCCGACGCGCTGGCCGTGTCGAAGCGGAAACTGCCCGGGCCGGAAAAGCTGCGCGTGCCCTTGGCATCGAGCACCGTCACCTGGTCACCGGCCTTGAGCACCAGAGTCGCCGTGTCGGCGAGCTTCTGGCCGGGCTTGTAGCTGACCGCCGACGGCCCGACGGCGCGCACGACGATAGGGCCTGCCAAGGCGGGAAAGGCGAGAACGCTGAGCAGCGCCATCGGCACCAACCGGGCAGTACGGGATTTAATCGAGATCATAGCTTCCTCCTGGGCCGACATTTTCCAGCCGCTTTAACAGATACGCAAGCGCCACGTCATCCGGTGCAGCGACGGAACGAGCCCGTAAATCCTCGAGCGCGCTGAGGTCGCCTGCGTCAAACCGCGCATAAGCTGCTGCGAAGCCCGGATCTTCGACCGCGCCGCCGACGCCGATCGGTTCGTAAACCTCCAGCGGCGCCTCGCGACCGCGTACCCGGACGCGGCCCATCGGGCGGAATTTTTCAAGGCCAGCGTTGCCGGCAGCCTCGCGACTCACCAACACAGCGGTCTTCAACGTCTTGTTGGCGCCTTCCAGCCGCGCCGCAACATTCATCGAATCGCCGAGCGCTGTGTACTGGATGCGGCCTTCGCCGCCGAAATTGCCGACGATCGCCTTTCCGAAATGCAGGCCGACGCGGGTGCGTCCCAGGGACCTGCCGCCGGCCACCGGTTTCTGCAGCGTCTTGCCAGCCTTGGCCAAAGCGACCGCGCAGGCGACAGCACGGTTGGCATCATCGGGGCGCGACAGCGGTGCTCCCCAGAACGCCACCACGGCATCGCCGACGAATTTGTCGATGGTGCCGCCGTAGCGCAGGATTTCGACGCACATCGTCTCCAGATACTCATTAAGCATCGTCGCCACCGCTTCCGGATCGAGCGTCTGGCACAGGCTGGTAAAGCCTTCGATATCGGTGAACAGCGCATAGATTTCACGTCGTTCGCCGTGAAGTTGCAATTGGCCGGGTTCCCGCAAAATCTGCTGCGCCACGTCACGAGGCAGATACTTGCCCAGCGCGCCCTGTGCGAAACGGCGTTGCTCTGCCCCCACAATGCGCGCCGTCGTACTGGCTGCGATAATCGACAGCAACCAGCCGGCGCCGATGCCGAACGCCGGCACGCCATAGGTGTCGATGCTGCCGCTCGCCTGGAGCAGAAACGGCACCACTGCAATGGCGCCGACCTGGAGGATGCCGAGCAGCACCACCAGCCGCCCCGGCAGATCGAACCCGCCGGTAAAGGCAGCCAGAAGCACGGCGATGATGGCGGTGATCCACAGGATCGCGCCGGGCATCGGCCGCGGCTGCTTGCCATCCAGCGCCTGCGCCACCAGCATGGCGTGCAGTTCCACCCCCGGCACGGTGGCGCCCGAAAGCCGGGTAAACGGAATGGCAAAGCGGTCGGCCTCGGGCAGGTCGGCGCCGATCAGCACGATCTTGCCGGCGATCGCCGGGGCCATTGCCGCCGCAACATCCGGATCGGCAAACAGATCGACCGGGAAAGACGCGAACACCGGCCGGTCGGCGAATTTGGGCTTGCGGAACACCGAAGCGCCGTCAAAATTCTCAAACCCCCGGCTTTTACCGTCGGTTGCGGTGATAGCGTTGACCAGCAAGGGCGGCGGCGCCCGCGCCGGAATCGGCCAGGCCCGCCAGGCATCATCATCATCGACATCGAGGCGGATCGACGCCGGCTTCACCGCCCCCTGGCTCAACTGCGCGAACACCTTGCGCATATGGTCTTCCTGGTACGTCATCACCTGCTCACCATTGTCGGTGATAGTCGAAAAGGCGAAAAACGTCGGCGTCGTCAGCGTTGCCAGATAGGCAAACATCTTATCGTCCTCGGGCTGCGCCGAATCGATCAGGATATCGACGCCCATGGCTTTCGGTTTCAGCTTGTCGAGATTGGCCAGCGCCTTGCCAAGCAGCACCCGGTCGAGCGGGGATCGCTTGCCAGTATTGCGGATGGTATCCTCGGTGAAGATCACCAGCACGACACGTTCATCCTGGTCGACGCGCGGTGCCGTCAGGCTGACGCGGACATCATACAGCGCATGTTCGAGCCCGGCAGTCGCCTTCACGTCCCACGACAGCCGCGCCACCACCACCGCCAGGCCCAGCACGCCCAGCGTCGCCACCAGCCGAAACCAGCCAGCCTGCACCAGCGCGCTGCGCAATACGGCGAGCCGCTGCGAAATGGCGTTGCTCTTGTCCATGTCCCCCGAAAAATCCCGTCTTCACCTGCAACGGCGCGGCACCAGCCTATTTGCTGGCGACGTTCGTTGCAGCCCCGGCCAATGGTTTGGCAGCATCGCCGATGATTGCAAAGCCCGACCAGTAATAAGGGTGTGACGTCGCTGCCGCATCCATCAACCGCACCTGCGACGCGCGCAGCGCCTCGCCGACGCTGGTCGCCCCGGCATCGGTGAACAGGCCGGTGATCAGCGTGCGCGTCGCGTCGAAATTGTCGGGCACCGGCCAGTGGCTCGCCACCACGGCGCGCGCGCCGGCACCGACGAACGCCCGCACCAGGCCATCGAGCGCGAAATTGCCCCCCGTCGCCACCCCGGCATCGCGCGTGGCCGCCGCTGTCGCGCTGCCGGCGGTATCGCAAGCCGACAGGATGATGGTATCGGCATCGAGCGTCAGGTCGAAAATCTCGCGGAACGACAGCAGACCATCGGAACCAGTTCCGCCGAACGAGGTGAGCAGCGCCGGCCGCGCCGGGCATTCCGGGCGCGGCGCCGTGACCAGCCCATGGGTGGCGAAATGGATGACGCGAAAATCGCGCAGATCGGTGCGCGCCATCAGCGCGGTATCGGTGAACTTCCCGCCAGTGGTGACTTCCGCGCTGCCGCGCCCGATCAAGCCAGCGCCGATCTGCAATTCGGCCGCCGCGATCGGGTTGCGCCATTCGCTGAGCGGCCAGTCGCAAGCGTCGCGCGCCGGCAGGCCATTGGCCGGTATCGGCGTCGCCGCTAGCGCCATGCCGGGCGCGCCGGCGCCGGCCGGCACGGCGTTCTCGCCTAGCCCGAGATAGCTGCGCGTCGCCCGCGACGGCGCCAGCGCCCGCACATCGAGGAAGGCGCGCGGCGACACCGCCGTCGATACCATGCGCGTCCGCCCCAACCAGGCAACGCCGGTCATGTCGAACGGGTCGCCATCGGTCGAATTGGCGCGCTTTTCATAGGCGGCCAGCCCGTCATCGCTGGTGATGAGCAAATTGACCGGCAGTTGCAGCAGCGCGCCATCGGGCTCGAACACCAGATGCTTCACCGCCGGCATCAGCGCGTCAACGGGGGTGAACAGCGCCTTGTAGAGTCGGCGCGACGCCTCCGCATCGAAGGGATAGGTGGCGGCACGGCCATTTTCGAACTTGACGATAGTATCGCGCAGCGCCGCGACGGTGCTGCCAAGCTCCGCCGTCGTTGCGCCCACCGTCAGGATGCGCGCGTCTTCGGGCGTCGCGAACAGCGCATAGGCATCATTGCCGACCAGGATCAGCTTGTAATAGGCCTCGCCGGGCCGAAGCTTGCCCTGCAGATCAGCCAGCGTCACGACGTCGTTGGTCACGCTGCGATAGCGCGGAAAATCCGACAGCTGCGCCAGGATCGCTGTCTGTTCATTGCCCAGCGCTTCGCGCCGCGCCCTGAGCGCCGCCAGCGCCGCAGCATCGTCGCTGGTGCCGTCGGCCTTTGCCGTCAATTGCGCGATTTCGGAATCGGCGCGGACGATATCCCGCGACAGCGTCACCGATTGGCGGAACAGCCCCGATGCAGCGCCGCTGCCGCCGGACAATTCGCGCGCCAGCACCGCCTGCGTTTGCGCTACGCCGGGGCGCACCAGTATCTGGCTGGCATCGAAGAAATCCCCCGCCGCACTGCCGCCGCGCGCTACCAGCAGCCCGAAATACGGCCCGACCAGCGCCCGCACCGCCTGCCCGGCGCCCGGCGTTGATGGCGCCGCCTTGATGATGTCTCGGTACAGCGCGGATGCTTCATCGGCACGCCCCTGCCGCGCCAGCAACGCCGCCAGCCGCGCTTGCGCGACCAGCAACGAAGCCGACCCCGGATATTCAGTGCGGAAAAGTTCCGCTGCCGCGGTCAATGACACGCGTGCCGAATTGCCGCGCCCGCTGCGTTCCTCGATGATGGCGCGTTCGGTTGCCACGGCAGCCTTCAGCCAGCCCGAGCTCGCCACTTGCCCCTGGCGCACCGCATCGAGCCGGTTGACCGCATCCTCCAGCGCCGCCAACGCCTCCGGGTCGCGCCGCTCGATACGCAGGGCCGCACCGCGCAGATATTGCGCCTGTGCATCCAAAATCGCGGCGCGTTCCTCTGGCGTAAGCCGCGCCTCCACCTTCGACAGGCTGCCCAGCCCGGTATCATCGCCATTCAATTTCTGAGCTAGCGGCACATCGATATAACCGATGGCGACCCGGTCACGATCTAGCCCGCTGATATCGGTCGTCCGTGTCGTGTCGAGCGCCGCGACCGCTGCTTCCGGGCGCCGCCGGTTGAGCTCGTGCATGGCGCGGAAATTGCGATCGAGCCGCACCACGACGATGTCCGACCGATCGAGCGCCTGGCCGGCGCGCACGAACAGCGCATCGGCTTCGGCAAAATTGCCCAGATTGGATTGCTGCAGCGCCTGGTTGGCCAGATATTCGGCGCTGCGGTTGAAACCCGGGCTGCCCTGGCGGTTGCGTTCGACCAACAGGTCGAAAAACTCCGACGCTTCGGCAAAACTGCCGGCGTTGTTCCGTACATAGCCTTCTGCCAGCGCCTGCGCCGGATCAAGGCTGCCGGCCTGGATGCGCGCGAACGCCGCCGGGTCGCCGGCCTCTGTCGATGCGACTTCGACCGCGCCCGCCACCGGCGCATCGGCGACCAGCGCCGCCAGCCCCAACCGCAACGCCGAGCCATAGCCAGTCAGGCCTTCAGCCGAAAACAAGGTGTTGCCGCGCGCCAGTGTGTAGACCGAATAGGATAATGGCCCCTGTTTGCAAAGCGCCAGTTGCGCGCCGGGCAGGCTGGTCTCGTTGGCAGCGACCGGCGCTGCACAGCTGATATCGGCGGCGCGATTGGCCGTCAGCCGCGCCGCGGCGTCGCTGTTCTTGCCGGTCCGTAGCGCAAACAATTTGCCCACCGACGCCTCCGCATCCCGGCAGACGATACGGTACCCGCGGTCGAACATGCTCGCCAATACCGGATCAGCCACCCGGCTTTGCGCGGTGCACAGCACGCCGGAATTGCCGATGCGGAAACTGTCGGACAGCCGCAGACTGGCGGCTGCCAATGGCTGTGGCAGCGCCGTCGCCATCACCAGGGCGAGCATGATGACTCGCTTCATGGCGGCGTTCCCGGACCGGTCGCCACAGGCTGGTCGAGCCACAGCGCCGGGTTGCCGCCGCCGGTCACCGGGTCGCTGATATTGGTGTCGTCGATGGCGCTCGACAGGTCGACAAGCCGGCTGATGCGCATCTGCGGCAGCTTGTCGGCGGCATCGCGCGCTTCCTCCCGCTGTTCCTCGATGGTGTTCTGGTTGTTGCCGATCAGATCGGCAATGTTGGTGGTGATCGCAGCGACGATATTGCCGCCTTCTTCCGGCGCCAGCCCGCAGACGCCGCCGACCGGGCAATCATTGACGCTGGAGTTTTCGGTAAAACCCGTGGTGACGCCTTCGCCGGCGACAAAAGTGATCGCCTCCAGCGTGTCCTGGTTGATGAAGAAGCCATCCGCCGAGGCAACCCGGCCGTTGATGACGACATCGAGCGGCGAGGTGCCAGTGGCGCTGATTCGCATGCCACCGGACCCAGCGCTGAACCCGGCCTTTTGCGCCGGGCTGCCGCTGTTCTGCACCAGGAAGCTGCCGCTCGCCGCCACCGAAATCCGCCCCGCAGCCAACGCGCCGACGAGATCCGGCGTCGTCGCCGGCACCGCAAGCAGGTCATCGCGCCCGGCAAAGCTGGCATTCTGCGCCAATTGGCCGATCACATCCGACGTGGCCACCCAGATGCTGCCCGCCGTCAAGTCAAGCACGCCCGCCAGCGTCTCGGCGCTGCCCACTGCGATCTTGCCGCCGCGATCGGTCGCGACTTCAATCCTCTGGGTCGCGTTCAGCCGCAAGGTGTCGCCAGCGCCCGCCCCGGTCAGCGCAAGCGCGCCTTCGACCCGGATGCGGCCCGGCGTGCGCAGCGTGATCGTGCTGCCATCGCTCACCGCGCCCGACCCGGCGAAGGACAGCGCCTGGACCAGCATGGTCGGCGTGGTCTGCTGCCCTTGCGGCGCCGCGATGGTGATCGCCCGCCCGCGCACACGCCCGGCCTCGGCATTGCTCAGGCTGTAGCCCGCGCTGTCGCCCGCGCCGCCCAGCGTGATGGCGCTGGCGTTGGCGGCGATGTTGAGATTGACCTGCGTCGTCGTCGCACTGCCCAGCGTGGCCGCGCTGCTGATGCCGATATCCGCTGAAGTGACGGTGATGACCGGCGCGCCGACCGCGCCGTTGAAATTCGCCGCGGCACCGCTGTCCACTGTCACCGACTGGCCGGCGGTGATCGCCTGCGCGGTAAAGCTGCCGGTGCCGGCGCTGGTGAAGCGGCCAGTAGTGACCGCGCCCGACAGGGTGACCGGCCCGGCCAGCCGCACCGGCGCCAGCGCGAACACCGGCGCAAAGCTGAAGCCCGCCGCGCTGCCCAGAGGATCGAGCGTTGTCGGCAGCGAACTGAACATGGCAGCGTCGGCGATATAGGTGGTGCCCTGGGTACCAGTGCCGATGCCGGCGGCCGCAAAACCCGTCCGGGCCAGCCCGAGGAACGAAGCCGTGGTCGAAACCGCGCCCAGCGACACGGCGCCGGTGCGCGACAGCACGCCGATATTGCCGCGCGCATTCACAGCGCCCGTCGTCACATTGCCGACGCCGCCGATGCCGACCTGGTAGCCCGAACCTTCGCCCTGTGCCGGGCGCAGGATGCCGGCATCGATAGCGCCGGTGGTGATGGTCGCGCCGGCTGTCGCGGTTTCGCTGAAGCCGATCGCCACCGAATCCCCGGCGCTGATACCCGCCGTGGTGATGGTGCCGCCGGCTTCGAGATCGATATCGCCTTCGCCGCGCAGCGCGCCCAAGGTCAGCGTGCCGCCAGCGCCGATCTCGAGCAGGCCACCGGCGTTGACCGCGCCCAGTGAAATCGCGCCGCCGCGTACCGTCACCCGGCCGGCCGCGTTGATGGCAGCGGTGCCCGTTACCGCGCCGGTCGCCGCGATCTTGAGCGTCCCGGTATCGATCGTGCCGCCCAAAGCCACCGGCCCGGCCAGCGCCACCGGCGTCGCCGCGATCAGCGCCGAATAATCGACATTGCCATTGGCATCTTCGCGGATCAGCGCGGCCATGCTGGCATCGGCGATCAATGTCGTGCCGCCGCTGGCAGTGCGGATCGCCCCGGCGCTAACGCCCGTCGTCGCCAGCAGGCCGACCGATTCGCCCGAAGTCACCGCGCCGACACTGACATTGCTGCCGATTGCCGCGACCCCGACCGCGCCGACCGCAGTGATGGCCCCGGTGGTCACCGCGCCCTGCCCGGTGAGGCCGACGCCATAGCGCGCCAGCGGGTCCGCCGATGGCCGCAGCGTGCCGGCATTGATCGCCGCGGTGGTGATGGCGCCGCCGCCATTGGCACTGCGCAGCGCCGTGACGAACACCGTATCGCCGGCGCTGAGCGTGCCGGTCATCACGTTGCCGGTCGCGGTCAGGTCGAGATCTCCCTCCGCCCGCAGATCGCCAAGCGTCAGGTCAGTGTCTGAAATCAGTTCGAAATCGCCGCCCGCGACCACCGGCCCGAGCCTGACGGCATTGCCATCGAGGAAAATGTCACCCGCAGCGTTCAGCGTGCCGTTGATCGCCACGGTGCCGGTCGCCGCCGCCTTGAACAGGCCGGTCGTCACATTGCCATTGACCGTCACATCGCCGACCAAGCGCTGCGGCACGGCGGCGAACAGCGCGGCATAATCGGGGTTGCCCGGCAGGTCGAAATTGATCAGCGGCGCTTGCAGATGCGACGCGAACAGCACGCCGCCAGTTGTCGGCGTGGTGATCGAGCCGGTGGTGATGCCCAGCCCGTCGAGCAGCGTGACCGTCTTGCCCGCCACCAGATTACCGGTGACCAGGGAGCCACCCGCCGCGATGATGCCGATGGTGCCGCGCGCCTGTATATCGCCGAGCGCGGTGTTGCCATCCGAATCGACGAACAGCAGGAAATTGTCGCTGTCGGGGTCGGGGTTGATGATACCGGCGTCGATCGCACCGGTGGTGATTGTCGGCACCCGGCCATTATCCGGCGTTCTGGCGCGCAGGAAGATCGAGTCCCCGGCGCTCAAGCGTCCGGTGGTGATGTCGCCGATCGAGCTGAGTCGGATATCGTCTTCGGCGCGGACATCCCCGAGCAGGATGTCGCCCGTGCCATCCGTGTCGCTGGTCGCGGTGATGATGACGCTGCGTGTCGAGCCGATGCGCCCGGCGGTCAGGTCGCCGCGCGTCGTCAGCATCACATCGCCGGTCGCATCGATATTGCCGATGACGAGGCTGGTATCGACCGTCAGCGTCAGCGGCCCGCCGATGACGAGATCGCCAAGCACTTGCGAACCCGAATCGAGGAACAGGATCTGCGTAGCGGTAATATCGCCGCCGACATCGATGCTGATATCGGCCGCCGCCTTGACGATGGCGCCGGTGATGGTGCCGCCGATGACGATATCGCCCGCCACGCGGCGCGGCGTGGCCGCCACCAGCGCATTGTAATCGGGGTTGCCATCGCGGTCGAAGCTGATCAGCGGCTCCATGCTGCTCGCGGCGATGAACACCCGGCCGTCGCTGACCGGCGTCGTCAAGGCGCCGGTGCTGACGCGGGCGCCACCCGCCAGCAGGATGATCTCCCGCCCGGCGGTAATGACGCCGCTGGAAAGGTCGCCATTGCCGGCAATGAGGCCTACCGAGCCGCGCGCGTCGACGGTGCCGACGCGGGTGCTGCCGACCGCATCGGCAAACACGCCATAGCGCGCGTTCGGGTCCTGCGAGGCGCCGTTGATCCCGGCATCGATGGCTCCGCCGACGATGTTGCCGCCGGCGCGCAGGAATATGCGGTTGCCGGCGCTGGCGCTGTCCACGTCGAGATCGGTCGCGGCGCGCACATCGATGTCATTGCCGGCGCGCACGGCGCCAAGCGACACCGCGCCGCCGCCGACGACATCGAGATCGCCCGCAGCCGTCAGCACGCCCAGCGTCAGGTCGCTGTCGCTGACGAGGTCGATGAAGCCGGCGGTGACCCCGGCGAGCGCCAGGCTATTGCCATCAAGCTGTGCGCCGGTGGCGGCATTGGTCGCACCGGTGATGGTGATGCTGCCGGTCGCCGCGGCGCGCAACAGGCCGGTATCGATCGATCCGTCGATACGGACATCCCCGACCAGCCGCTGGGGGGTGGCAGCGAACAGCGCAGCATAGTCCGGGTTGCCCGCCAGGTCGAAGGCGATCAGCGGTTCCTGCAGATGCGTGGCGATATAGACGCCGCCGCTGACCGGGGTGGTGATCGAACCCGTGTTGATGCCATCGCCATCGAGCAGCACGACGGTGCTGCCGGCGGTGATCGCCCCGGTGGTCAACGAGCCGCCGGACGCGATGACCCCGACCGAGCCAAGCGCTGCGATGCTGCCGGTCAGCACGCTGCCGGCGCTATCGATGAATACGCTGTACTGCGCAACCTGGGCCAGCGACGGATTGACGATGCCGGCGTCGATCGCCCCGGTGGTGATGGCCGCATCGGTGCCGCTGGCACGAAGGAACACCCGGTCCCCGGCGCTGACTGTGGTGGTGGTGATGGCGCTAGTGGCGGTGATGTCGATATCGGTTTCGCTGCGCAACGCCGTGGTGGTGACGCTGCCGCCGGACAGCGTGATGTCGCTCGCCTGCACGGCACCGGTGGTAAGCGCAGTCGCCGCCACACCCGTTACCGCGCCGCCGCTCATGATGCTGCCGGTCCGCGCGCTGGCGCCGCTGGTGAAGGCGATCCCGCCTTCGGCATCAAGCCCGGCCGTTGTCAGCGCGGTCGCGGTACGCAGGTCGATGGTCGCTGCGGACACTGTGCCGGCGGCGATGCTGCCCGCATCAAGCCGCACATCGTCGCCGACCACGGCGCCCGTCGTCAACACCCCGGCCGCTGTGACCTGCACATCGCGCTGCGCAGTGACCGAGACCAACCCGGCATCGCCGCCGGCGGTGATCACCACGCCATAGCCACCGCCAGCGTCGATCGCGCCCGCCGTGATGCTGCCGCCGGAGCGCAGCGCAGCGCCGCCGGCCGCCATGACGGCGCCGACGACCAGGCTGGTGCCGCCGTTCGCATCCACATCGTCACCGGCGTTGATCGCACCGGTGCGGGCGCTGCCGACGCTGCCGAGCGCGACGCTGCCGCCGCTGGTCAGCGTGTCGGCGACAAGGTCGCCCGCAGCGCGCAGTTCGATGCTGCTGCCCGCGACCGTTGCCAGCGCCAGGTCGCCGCCGCTGACCCGGACGTTGCCGCTGCCGAGCAAGCCACCCAGCGCGACGTCGCCGCCGCTTGAAACAATGCTCACTGGCCCCGAGACATCGATCGCCGTCAGCCCGATATCGCCGCCCGCCGTGACCGCCAGGCCATAGCCACCACCGCCGCTGATGCTGCTGCCGCTGATGCCGCCCGCCGACGCCAGCGTGATGCCGCGGTCCGCCGTAACGGCACCGAGCCCCAGGCTGACCGACGCCAACGCATCGAGCCCGCCGCGCGTGGTGATCGCTCCGGTCGAAACCGTGCCGCCATCGATCCGCACCGCGCTGCCGGCGTCGATGCTGCCGCTCACCAGTCCGGTCAGGGACCGCAGCGCGGCGCTGCCACCCGAAACGATCGCGCCGGTCTCTACCGCCGCAGACCCGAACACATCGACCGCGCCGCCAGCGTTCAGCGCCCCGGCGAGGAGATCGCCGGTGGCGCGCAGATCGATGCCGGCCACCGCCGTCACCGCCGCCAGGTCGACCGCGCCGCCGCTGACAAACACGCTGCCGCCGCTGGCGTCGCCCAGAGTCACCGCGCCGGGCGTCATGATGTTGATCGGCCCGCTTGCCGACACAGTGCCAAAGCCAATAGCGCCAGTGGCGGCAATGGCGAGCCCGCCGCCGCGCGCCAACAGCGTGCTCCCGCCCAAATCGCCGCCGCGCACCATGATGCCGCCATCGGCCGCGATCGCGCCGAGCATCACCGTCGTAGTCGCCGTCACATCGAGATCGCCGCCCGTCGTCACGGCGCCGGTCATCACGCTGGTGCCGCGCACTGCGACCAGGTCGCCGGCCATCAACGCTGCCGTGCGCAGGGCGTTGTCGGCGGTCAACGCGATCTGGTCGCCGGCGGTGATTGCCGCCAATTGCAGGCTGTCGCCGGTGAACAGCACCGTGCCGGTGGCATTGATCGCCCCAGCTACCGCAGCGCCTTCGGCGTCGGCGGCGATATTGCCGCCGGCCATGATCGTGCCGACATCAAGATCACCCAGCGAGCGCAGCACCACATCATTGCCCGCCGTCAGCCCGGCCAGCGCCAGCGTGCCGCCGCTGATCCGCAGGTCGGCTGCGGTGTTGATCGGCGCAGCGGTGCCCACCCAGCCGGTGGCTGCCACTACCAGCGTGCCGGTATCGACCGGCCCGCCCAGCGTCACATCGCCGAACAGCGCCAGCGGTGCCGCTGCCAGCAGGGCGGTCAGATCCACCTTGCCGGCAGTGTCGACCGTCGCCAGATCGGCCTGCGCCGCGCTGCCGATCCGCACATCGCCGCCGGCTGCCTCGGTAATCGCGCCAGTGCTGACATTGCCATCGGCCAGCAGCGCAACCGACGAACCCGGCGCGACACCCGTCAATATCGTGCCGACGCTGATACCCGCGCCGCGCGCCACAACGAGCAGCGCGCCATCGGTCGCCACATCCGCCAGCGTCACCGCGCCGCTGCCATCGGCGCTGACATCGCCGGTCGCCAGAATCGCCCCGGCGCTGATCGAGCCGCCGGTCAGTCGCACCGCGCCATCGTTGTCGATCGCGCCGACGTCAACACCGCCGGCCCCGGCCACGCGGACCAGTTCGCTGCTGTTGCGCAGATCGCCGGTCACGACGCTGCCGCCGGCACCCAGCGCGATGCCGCTGCCCGCCATGATCCTGCCTGTCGTCAGGTCGGTGCCCGCCGTGCCCGCCACATCGCCGTCTGCCGAAATCGCCGCCGTCCGCGCGCTGCCACCGGCGGTGAAATTCACCTCGCCGCCGCTGTCCAGCGCCGCCGTCACCAACCCGGCGGCGGTTTGCAGGTCGATGCGGCCCGCCGTCACCGTTCCCGCGTTCAGGCTGCCGGCGTCGACGATAACCGCATTGCCCGCCTGCACATTACCCAGCGTTACCGCTCCGCTGGTCGCCGTCACTTGCACGCCGCCCGTCGCGGTAACCGCCGTCAACCCGATATCGCCGCCCGCCGTCAACGCCACGCCGTAACCGGCGCCGAACGTGCTGCCCGCGATACCCCCGCCGGCGCGCAGCGTCACGTCGCGATCGGCCACCACCGTGCCCAGCGCGAGGCTTGTCGCTGCCAACGCGTCGACCATACCACCGGCGGTGACAGCGCCCAGCCTGACCGCGCCGCCCTCGACGCGGACATCGCCGCCGACAGCGATGGAGCCGGTGTCGAGCGCGCCGACACGTGCCGTGCCGGCAAAGCCGCCGCTGGTCAGCACATCCCCTATCGCGACGCTGCCGCCGTCGATGAAGATGTCTGCGCCGGCGGTAATCGCCCCGGTGCCAATCGCGCTGGCCGCCGTCAGCCGCACCGCGCCGCCGATCGACAGCCCGGCCAGGTCGATGCTGCCGCCCTCGATCCCGAGATTGCCCGTCGTCGTGATCGCTGCCGCGCTGCCCACACGCCCGGTCGCCGCCACATTCACCCGGCCAGTCGACAGCGGACCGCCCAGCATGACTTCGCCAGTCAGAGCCGCTGGCATCAAGGCCAGCAAATTGCTCAGATCCACCACCCCGGCGCCATCGACCCCGATCAGCCCGGCCTGCGCATCGCTGCTGATCCAAATATCACCGCTGTTCAACGTAACGATGTCGCCGGTGGTGACAGTGTCGCCGGCCAGCAGCACCACCGCCGGCCCGGCGCTGAGCGTGCCGACGTCGATCCCGGCGCCGCGCGACACGATAACGATCGACCCGGCCGTATCGACCCCCGCCACCGTCACCGCGCCGCTGCCATCGGCGCTGACATCGCCGCCGGTGGTGATATTGCCGGCGCGGATGCTGCCGCCGGTCAAGCGAACCGCATCGCCGGTGCTGATGTCACCCGTCGACACCGCACCGCTGGCGGCGATCCGCACCAGGCCGTTGCTGTCGAGCAGGTTGCCGGTGCTGACGTTGGCGCCGCTGACATCGATGCCGTTGAAACCGATGATACCCGTGGCGACAACCGCGCCGCCCGCGGCCATCCGCACCGTGTCGCCGGCATCGACCGTCATCGTCGTCAGATTACCCGTCGCGGCCAGGTCGATGGCGCCGCGCGCTTCCACCATGCCCAGGCTGGCATTGCCGGCGCTGTCGACCGTCACGGCGAAGGTCGCCTGCTGGCCGACGAACGGCGGCTGCGACCCGGCATTGAGGCCGGTGGCGGTGATGTTGCCGCCCGCAGTAGTGGTCAGGCTGACCGAATTGCCCGAACTGAGCGTGCCCGCGCTGATGTTGCCCGCCACCGTAAAGGCGATGCGGCCATCGGCGCGAACATCGCCGAGCGTCAGGTCGCTGTCGGTGATCAGTTCGACATCGCCGCCCAGCACCAGGGCACCCAGGCTGAGCGAACCGGCATCGAGCCGCAAGCTTTGCGACGCGAGGATCGCTGCTGTCGCCGAAATCCGCCCGGTCGCCGCCGCGGTCAACCGGCCGGTATCGATGATGCCACCAAAGCTGATGTCACCCGCCAGGCGCACCGGCGTCGTCGCCAGCAGCGCCGTCAGGTCGATCGTGCCATCAGCGTTGCGCACGATCAGATCGGCGGCGCTGTCGCTGCCCACGAACACCGTGCCGCCGGCGCTGGTGGCGATGCCGCTAGTCGCGACATTGCCGCCCGCCAGCAGGGCCACCGCCGGCCCGTCACCGATATCGCCGACCGTCAGCGTGCCGCCGCGTGCCGCAATCGCCACCTGGCCCGAAGTGGTGACCGCGCCGGCCATGACCGCGCCGGTCGCATCGACCAGCACGTCGCTGCCGGCGACAATCGCGCCGGTCGTGATGCCGCCTTGGCCCGCCGGCGCTGTTGTCAGCAGGCGCACCGCGCCGCCGGCGTCGATGTCGTCGGTGGTCAACGCCGCGCCGGCGCGCAGCAGGGTCAGGCCGCTGGCGTTGCGCACGCCGGTTGTCGTCAAGTCACCGCCGGCGAGCAGGTCGATCCCGGTCGCTGCGTCGATGGCCGCCGTGGTCAGGCTGGTGCCGGCGTCGATGCGCAGTGTGCCACCGCTCGACACGCCGCCGAGTTGCACCGATGCCAGCCCATCGATGCCGACAGCGCCCGACGCCATGATGTCGCCAGCGATGATCGGCCCGCCAGCGAGCAGCGCGAGGCTGCCGCTATTGATGGTCGCCGCGCGCAACGTGCCGGCGGCGCGCAGATCGACCGCGCCACCCGCGGCAATCGCTGCCACTTCGACATCGCCAAAGCCATCGATACCGACAGTGCCCGCCACCGTGATCGGCCCGGCAAGAATGTTCGCCGTCGCCCCCATCGGCGCGGTAGTGCGCAGGCTAGCCGAAGCGCCGCCGATCGCGCCCGTGGTCAAATCGCCCGCCGCCACTGCCAGCACGGCGCCGCTGCCGCCGGTCAGCGTGCCGGCCTGCAAGTCGCCGCTGCTCGACAAGTCAATGCCGGTCGTCGCCAGCAGGTTGCCGCTGCGTAGCCCGGCGCCGCTGATGGTGATGGCGCCCGCCGTTGATGCTGCGCTGACGATATCGATATTGCCCGCTGCCGCGACACCGATATCGCCGCCCGCCACAATCGCGCCGGTCAACAGGTCTGCGCCTGGCCCCGGTGCCGTGGACAGGTCGACTGCGCCGCCGGCGGTGATGCTGCTGGTCGTCAACGCGCCACCCGAGGCAATCCGCGTCAGCCCGGCCAGGTTTTCGATCGCGCCTGTGAAGACGAAGCGCCCGCCGCTGAGGTCGACACCCTGGTCGGCAAGAATGGTGCCCGTGGTCAGCGCGCCGCCGGCGGCGATGAGCAGGGGTTCGACAACATCGATATCGCCGAGCGTGATGTCATTGCCGCTGTTGAAGCTGGCGCCGCCAGTGATGACGAGGTTCGACTCCAGCGTGATGTTGCGCGCTGCCGTCAACGCCACCGACCCGGCGGTGATGGTGCCCGGAACCGCTGGCACGCCCGCGATCTCCGGTACGATATCGCGGCCGGCGGTGAGGGTCAGGGCGCCGCCGATGGCGATGCTGCCACCATCGGCGCCCAGCGCGACATCGCCGGGGGCATTGGCACTGGCATCGCCGGTAATGGTGATGGTGCCGTTACGCGTGACAAAGCCGCTGATCGTCTGGCCGCTGCCCGGCAGGTTGCCGCTGCTGCGCAGGTCGGCCGATGCCAGCGTCACATCACCATCAGCGGCACCGACTTGCGCGCTGCCGAAACGGCTTTCACCGGTGCTGGCGCCGCTGCCGCCGCTGGCATTGCTGGTCAGCACCAGGTCGCCGCCGGTCAGCGTACTCGGGTTGCCCGACACCGAATGGCCGGAAACGCCGACAATTGCCAAGCCGCCGGCCGCGGAGCCTCCGGCACCGATAATCGTGCCATAACCGCTGGTGCCGCCGCCATTGCCGCCGACCGCGCTGGTATCGGCGGCAATCGCGCCCGCGACGGTGATGGTGCTGCCCTTGCCGCCCAGGCCTGCGCCGCCGCCGACGGCATTGCCGCCGTTGCCGCCCGCGCTGCTGCCGCTGCCGCCGCTGCCGCCGCTCGCCGCGGCGCTGGCGGTGAACGCTGCAAAATCCATGCTGCCGACCAACAGGCTCGGCGTGACATTGTTGCCGGCAAAGGCCTGGCCACCAACGGCATTGCCGCCGCGGCCGCCGGTGGCACCAGCGCCGCCGCGCCCGCCGGTGCCATTCGCAGTCAGCGCCAGCGCGCCGACGCTGTAAGAGCCGGCGCTGCTGTCCGAGCCGCTGCGCGCGCTGCCGCCGGTGCCGGTGCCGCCGGCGCCGCCGGTGCCGCCGCTGTTGCTGCCGCCGTCGCCGCCGAACCCGCTGGCATCGAGGCTGACCGCGGCGCCGCTCAGGATAGCGCCGGTCAAGGGCGCCAAGATGGTGAATTCGGCGCTGCCGCCGGTGCCGGTGCCGCCAGCGCCGCCAGCAAAGGCGGAGCCACCACGACCCGTCACGTTCACGGTCGTCGCGCCGGTCACCGTCAGGCTGCCGCTCTCAACAAAAGCAAAGCCCAGGCCGCCAAGCGCATTGCCGCCGATGGCGCCACTGCCGCCTGTCGCGGCTGCGTCAAGTTCGAGGCCAGCGAGCACCGCGCTGCCGCTGGTCACGCGCACCTGCGTCAGTCCGCCATTCGCCGAACCGGCCGCAGCGGCGCTGCCGCCGCCGGTCGCGCCGACATCGATGCGCGTCTTGCCGGTCGCAGAGACGTTGCCGGCGTTCAGTGCCAGAAGCTGCGCCAAGCCGCCCGTGCCGGTGCCGCCCGCGCCGCTGGCGCTGCTGCTGCCGCCGCGACCGCGTCCTTCGATCGACAGCGCGCCCAGAGCCAGGCTGCCACCGTCCGCCGACACTTCCACCGTGCCACCGGTGCCGGAACCCGCCACAAAGCCGTTGCCCGAACTGCCGCCGCTGCCATTCTGGCGGATCAGCGTCGCGCCGGTCACGCCGATACTGCCGCTGCTGCGGATGGTCACCGAGCCGCCGGTCGCCGCGCCGCCGACGCTGGCGGTGCCGTTCGCGCCGCTGGCATTGCCCAGGATATCGAGTGCGCCGCCGATGGTCAGCCCGGCGCCGCTTTCAACTGCAATGCTGGTGGTGCCGCCGCGCGCCGCCGCACCGTCTACCTGCGCCACCGCACCGGTATCGATCGCCAGGCTGCCGGTGATCCCCAGGCTGCCTCCCAGCGTGCCGCTGCTGATGGTGATATCGCCGCCGCGCACCAGCGACGCCGGGCCGGCAATGGCACTTGGGTTCGTTGCGGCCGCATCAAGGCTGACCGCGTCACCAAACAGCAATGCGCCGCGGTCGAACGCCAGGTCGATGGCGCCGCCGGTGGCATCGGCACCGGTCGCCCCGGCGCGCAGCGCCGCTGCGCCGCCGACAGTGATCGCGCCCGCCACCAGCGTCACCCCGGCGTCGCCGCCAACCGCGCTGAACCCGCGCGCCGAGGCATCGAGCCCCAGGCTGCCGGTGATGATCAGCGTGCCGGTGCTCGTCGCCGCCGCCGCGCCGACATCTTCATGGAAACCGGCGCCGATTTCGGCGATGCCGCCAAAGGCGCTGCCGACACCATCGCCGCCGGCGGCCGCACCCGCATCGGCACGCGCATCCAGGCTAGCGAGCGTCACACTGCCAGTACCGCCGGTGAAATAGTGCGGCGAGACGGTGACCGCCGCTTCGCCGCCGAAACCGCTGCCGCCGGCGCCATTGGCACCGCCATTGCTGCCCGCGCCGCCTTCGCCGAACAGGCCGCGCGCCGTCAGCACTGCATCGCCGATGCTGACCACGCCGCCGCGACCTTCAATCTGCGCTATCCCGCCAAAGCCATCGCCGCCGGTGCCGCCATTGGCCGCGACGAACGGACCGTAACCGCCGCTGTCGACGCCGGCATCGCCGCCGCGTCCGCCGTTCGCCGTTGCATCGGCGGCAAAGCTGCCATGCGTCGTTGCCCCGGTCAGCGGTCCGCTGCCGGTGCCGTTGCTCATCGTGCCAAAGAAGCCCTCGCCGCCGAACGCATCACCGCCGCTGCCGCCGGCACCAGGCGCGCCGCTGGTGGAATCGCTGCCTTGTCCGCCGGCGCCGCCGGTGGCGGTCAAGGTGGCGGCGAACGCGCCGGTCGTCAGCACGCCATTATAGGCGTGGGCATAGGCTTCGATATCGCCGGCAAACGCATCGCCGCCGCTGCCACCGCTGCTGCCATTGCTGCCCGCGCCGCCAGCACCGCCAAAGGCACTGCTCGACAGCGTCATGTCGCCAGTGCTCAACAGCGAGCTGCCGGCCGTGACGCTGCGCGCCTTGACCTCGATGAAGCCGCCTTCGCCATCGCCGCCACGGCCCGAACTGCCGGCGCCGCCGGTCGCCTGCGCCACTGCATCCAGCGTCCCGGCAACAGTTAGGGTCGCGTTGCTGGCGGTGATCTCCAGATCACCGGCGCTGGCAAAACCGCCGCTGGTGCCTGCGCCGCCGAAAGCGGTACTGGCCATGTCGACCGCGCCGGCGATGGTGATGCTGCCCGATCGCGCTTCCAGCAGCAGATTGGCGCCGCGGCCGCTGCCGCCCGCGCCGGCCAAGGCGCTGCCACCCTGTCCGGTGCCATCGAAAATCAGGTCGCCGCCAAAACTGATCGTCGCGGACGTGCCCGCCGCGGCGCTGACAGTCGCCGACCCGCGCGCCGCGTTGCCGCCACTGCCGGTGCTGCCGGCACCGCCGGTCGATGCGGCGAAAAGCCGTGCGTCCGACCCGATGCCGACCGTAGCGCCGTTGAGGCTGCGCAGGGCCGCCGACCCGGCACGCGACGCGCCGCCGCTACGGCCGGCACCGCCAGCGGCGCTCGCGTCGATGGTCAGGCTGCCATCGACGCCGGTGTCCAACCGGCCGCCATCGACGTAAATCTGGGAATTGCCGCCGGTCGCTGCGCCGCCAGCCGCACCACTGCCAGCGCCGCCGCTCGCGGTTGCCGAGACCAGCATATCGACTTCGCCACCCGAAAGGGTGATCGAACCGGTACCGATGACATAGATTTGCGCGTCGCCGCCGGTCGCCGCGCCGCCGGCAAAGCCGGTACGGCCACTGCCGCCCTGGCCGCGCGCCAGCACCTGCACCGTCTCGCCAACGCTCGTCGACCCGCTGAACGCCGCCAGATAGGCGGTGCCGCCGAAGCCCGCCGCCGAATCGCCGCCGATGCCGTCCGAGGTCAGGATCGCGTCGCCGCGAATGTTCAGCACGCCGGTGCCGGCGTTGACATCGATGCGACCACCCCGGCCCTCGGCGCGCCCGGCGCCAAAGCTGCCGCCATCGCCGCCGGTGCCAGTGGCGGTGACCGCAACATTGCCGTTGATGGCCAGGGTGCCGCTGCCATTGGCGAGGATGCCGGCGTTGCCGCCGGTACCATTGCCGCCGAAGTTAAGGAAAGCATCAGCGACCTTGCCATCGCCGCCAGTGCCAGTGGAGGCGATGTCGACATTGCCGGCAACCGTCAGCGAGCCGGTGTTTTCGGTCCGCACCAGCGTCTGCCGGCCGAGCGCCGCGCCGCCGTTGACGCCATCGCCGCCGGTTGCCGCGCTCGATGCACCGATGCTGGCGATGCTGGCGCTGCCGGCCGACACGCGCACGATGGTTTCCGCCGCCGTCGCTGCGCCGCCGTCACCCTCGCCATCACCCCCGGTCGCGCCGGCGCCGCCGCTCGCATCCCCGAACAACAGCACGCCGCCCAGATCGAGCAAGCCGCCGCTACCCTGAATTTCGATCAGCGCGCGGTTGCCGGTCGCCGTACCGCCGCTGCCCGACAGGCCTTCGCCGCCATCGCTGCGCGCATCGATCACCCCGGCCAGCGCTGCAGTGATGCTGCCGCCGCTCGCCGCGCGGATCGTCGCCGTGCCGCTGGTTGCCGCGCCGCCATCGACGCCGCTGCCGCCGCGGGCGCGCGCACTCAGCGTCAGCGTGCCGGCGCCCGACAGGTCGATGCTGCCGGTGCTCGCGGCGAGCAAGGCCGTGCCGCCGGTCGCCGCGCCGCCATTGCCGCTGCTGCCGCCATTGCCACCGGTCGCAGCCGCGCTGATGCCGACGGTGCTGCCGGCGATGGTGATGTCGCCGCTGCCATTAACCGAAATTTCGCTGCTGCCGCCGACCGCATCGCCGCCGCGCAGGCCCGTCGTGCCGTTGCCGCCGGTCGCCGCCGCCGACACCAGGACGCTGCCGCCGACAGTCGCGGTGCCGCTGGTCGCCGTCAGCCGGGCGTTGCCGCCGCGCGCATCGCTTGAAATCCCGCCGCGGCCATCCGCCATCGCGGTCAGCGCGCCGCCGATGGTCAACGTGCCGGCCCCGGCCTCCAGCGCGATGTTGCCGCCCAGGCCGCGCCCGAACACGCCATTGTACGTGCCGCCATCGCCGCCAGTACCGCTGGCATTGGCCAGCACCGCGCCATTGACCGTCGCCGAGCCGGAACCGATGACCAGCAGGTTAGCCGCACCGCCGGTGCCGGTGCCGGCGCCACCCGCCAGGCTTTGCCCGGTGCGGCCGTCGCCGCCGATGCCCGTCGCTACCAGGTTGAGGTCGTCGGTGATCGTCGCCGCGCCGCCATCGGCGCCATGCTGCGCCGTGCCGCCGGTGCCGTCGCCGCCGACCGCGCCGTTGCCGCCGCGCCCGGTGGCGGTGGCGGTCACGCTGCCATTGTACGTCACTTGCGCGCCGGTGCCGCCGTTGCGACTGAAGCCGCCGGTGCCCGCGCCGCCGCTGCTGCCCAGCCCGCCATTGCCGCCAAAGCCCGAAACGTCGCTGCTCGCCGACTGGCCGATGAACACGCTGGCGGCGCCGCCATTGCTGTTGGTGCCGCCGCCGGTCGCGATGTTGCCGCCGCTGCCGCTGCCGCCCGCGCCGAACACAGCGCCGCTGCCACCATTGCCGCCGGTGCCGGTGGCCAGCGCGGTAATCGCGCCCATGGTGACGGTGCCGCCATCGGCACCGAACGACGGCGTGCCGCCGGTCGCATTGCCGCCGTTGCCGCCATTGGCAGCGACGAACGGACCATAACCGCTGCCGCCGATACCGCCGGCGCCGCCATTGCCGCCGACCGCCGAGCCATCAAAGCTCACCGTGCCGAAGCTGAACACGCCCGCGGTGGTGCCCGGCGTGCGATCCGACGAGCCGACGCCGCCGCCATTGCTGCCGATGGCATTGCCGCCCGCACCGCCGACACCGCCGCTGCCTTGCGCCGAACTGCCGCCGGCGCCACCCGCGCCGCCGACGCCGCGCGCCACCAGCGCCAGGTTTCCGGTCGTGATCGTGCCGTCGCTGCTGCTCGACCCGACCGCCAGATAGCCGCCGAAGCCATCGCCGCCGCGCCCGCCGGCCTGACCGACAGCGCCGGTGCCGCCCGCGCCGCCGATGCCGCTGGCATTGCCGGTGACCGCACCGATCGTCAGCACGGCGCCCGGCAGCGGCGATTCCAGCCCGGCTTCGGCGGTGCCGCCGCGCCCGTCACCACCGCGGCCGCTTTGGGCTGCGCCGCCGGTGCCGCTGGCTTCGATCTGCAAGGCGCCGAGCGTCAGCGTGCCGCCGCCGCCGATGCCATTGCCGGCATAGGCCAGCCCGCCGGTGCCGGTTCCGCCCGCCGCGGCAACGCCGCCGACACCATTGGCAACGATCTGCGACGCGCCCTGCACCGCCAGCGTGCCGCCGGTGGCGAGCACCAGCGCCTGACCGCCGGTGGCGTTGGCGCCGGTCGCCGCGCTGCCATTGCCGGCAAAGGCGATGGCCTGCGCCAATGCATCGCCGCCGATGCTGATGTTGCCGGTGGCGCCCAGCGTCTGGAGGATAGCATTGCCCGCCGCCGCGCTACCGCCGCTGCCGCTGCCCGATGCGCTGCCGCCGGTGCTGACCGCGCTGACGCCGACCCGGTCGGTAATGGTGATTGTGCTCGCATTGGCCTGGATCAGCGCGCGCCCGGCCGCAGTCGCTGCCCCCGCCGCACCATCAACCGCCGCGCCGCCGGTCGCCTGCGCCGAAACCGAAGCCCGCCCGCCGGTGCTGAAGCTGGCGCCGCCACTGGCGAGCAAGCGCGCCGTGCCCGCTGCCGCCGTGCCGCCCGCGCCGGAGGTGCCGGCGCCGCCATTGGCATCGGCGCGCACCAGCACACGCGCCGCCGAGGCGATGCCGCTGCCAGCGCCGGCGGTGGAAATTTCGGCGGTGCCGCCGGTTGCCGCGCCGCCGCTGACGCCGCTGCCGCCGGTGCCAACGGCATCCACCAGCACCACGCCGGCGCCGCCGGTCTGCGCCAGTTGTCCGCCCAGAACCGCCTGGAATGTCGCTGTGCCGCCGCTGCCGCTGCCGCCGGTGCCTGCCGCCGCGCCGCCGCCGGTGCCGAGCGCGCGCACGGTCGGGCTGCCGCCGATGCTGATGCTGGTGGCGCTGGCGTTTATCAGCGCGGTGCCGCCGCGGCCGGAGCCACCGCTGGCGCCGTTGCCGGCAACGCTGCCGCCGGTACCATCGGCCGAAACCAGCGCTGCGCCGGCGCCGGTATCGATGCTGTTGCCGCCGATGAGCGCAACCAGCGTCGCGGTGCCGCCACTGCCGGAACCGGCGCTGCCGTTGCCGCTCGAACTGCCGCCGGAACCGCTGGCGATCAGGGTGACGCCGGCGACCGTGGTGACGTTGCCGCCATGGCTTTCGATATCGACGCGGTGGTCACCCAGCGCCGCGCCGGCCGCGCCATCAACGCTGCTGCCGCCCTGCGCCGTCGATGTCAGCGCGATGCGGTTGGCAGCGATATTGCCCTCGGCGCGCACCAGCAGCGCGCCGCCGCCAGCCGTGCCGCCGCTATCACCGGCACCGCCGGTGATGATATTGTCGACGATCAGCCCGGCCGTGATGCCGATGCTGCCGCCGCCGGTCGCCAGCGCGGTCGCGCTGCCGCCGCTCGCCGCGCCGCCAGTCGTTCCCGCACCGCCCACCGCACCGACGCTGATCTGCGTGTCGCTCGCCCCGGTCAGGGTCAGGCTGCTGCCATTCGCCGTCAGCGCGGCGCTGCCGCCGGTCGCGCTGCCGCCAGCACCGGCGCTGCCCTTGCCGCCGGTCGCTGTGCCCCGCACCGTCGCGGATGCGGCGCTGACCGTGCCGCCGCTCGCCTGCATCGTCGCAGCGCCGCCGGTGGCAGCGCCGCCGCCGCTCGCGCCGGTCCCGCCCAAGGCTTCGACATCGAACAACACCCTCGCGGTCGCCGCGATCCGCCCGTTGGCGGCGCTCAGCGTCGCGGTGCCGGCCTGGGCATTGCCGCCGGTGCCACCGCTGCCGCCGCCTTCGGCATAGGCGCTCAATTGCACCTGGCCGAGGTCGAAACTGCTCGCCGTGCCGGCCAGCGTGGCCAGCGTCACGTTGCCGGCTATGCCATTGCCACCATTGCCGCCGCTGCCGTCACCGCCAAAAGCGCGGGCGTTGAAGCGGCTGAGGCCGGCGCCGGTGGTGACCGCGGCGCCGTCGCTGGCCTGCACCAACACCGTGCCGCCAAAGGCGTTGCCGCCCGTATCACCGGCGCCGCCGGACGTCGTGGTGCTCGCCGCCAGCAGACCCGCATTGATGGTACCGCCGGCGAACAACAGCTCGGCGTTGCCGCCGGTGCCGAACCCGCCGGTGGTGTCGCCCGACCCGCCGGTTGCCAGCGCAAACACGCCGATGTCGCCCGCCGCCGTGATATCGGTCTGGGCGACGGCGATCCGCGCCGCGACACTGGTGCCGGCACCGCCTGCGCCATTGACGCCGGTGCCACCGGTCGCATCGGCGCGCAGGAAGATCGCGTTCGCCGTCAGGCTTGAGGCCGCCGGGACCGCGCCATTGACGATCTCCGCCAGTCCGCCGACCGCATCGCCGCCAGCACCCTGGAAACTGGTGCCGCCGGTGGCGCTCGCCGCCAGCGACAGATTGCCGGTCAGCGTGACATCGGCGGCGTCGAGGATAAGGCGCGCCGTGCCGCCGGTTGCCGTGCCGCCGGTCGCGCCGGTGCCGCCACTGGCAGCGGCAGACAGGACAGCGGCGCCGCCGACCGCCAGCGTGCCCGCCGCCGCCGTGATACGCGCCGTGCCGCCGGTCGCGGTGCCGGCGGTGCCGCGCGTGATATCGGCGCTGCCGCCGGTCGCATCGGCGGTCAGCGTCAGGCCGCCGGTGATGGTGACATTACCGATGACGGGGTCGTTCGGCCGCAGCGGGGTGCGCGCAAAATCGAGCGCGGCGCGGCCGCCGGTGGCATTGCCGCCGCCATCGGTGCCGCTGCCGCCAAAGGCGCTGGCGTCGCCGCTGAAGCTGGCGATGGTGATGGTCGCCGGGTCGCCGGTATGGGCGCTTTCGTTGACGGTGATGTCGATGGCGCCCCCGCTGGCATTGCCGCCGATGCCGGTGACATTACCGCCTGCGCCGCCGCGCGCCACAGCGGAATAAAGGACATTGCCGACTGTCAGCGGGCCGTGCCGGGCGCTGAGTTCGACCTGCGACAGGGTGACGTTGCCGCCATTGCCGCCGCTGGGCAGTGACAGGCCAGTGCCGCCATTGCCGCCGCGGCCGCCGGTGCCATTGGCGGTAACGGTCAGGTCGCCGAACGTCGCCGTGCCGGACAGCACGGTCGCCGCGCCGTTCTGCGAGATGCCGTGCAACATGCCGATCCGGATCTGGCCGCCCGTCGCCGCGCCGCCGACGCCACCCGCGCCACCATTGCCGCTTTGCGCGTTTCCGCCAGCGCCGCCGGCGCCGCCGGTCGCCGTGCTCAGCCAGGTCACATTGCCGATATTCAACCGGCTATTGATCGAATCGCCGAACAGCGAGCCGCCTTGCGTGGTGGCCGCGCCGCCGGCCCCGCCCGCCGCGCCGGGCGCACCCACACCGCCGGCGCCGCCGGTCGCGCTGATATCGATACCGACAGTGGCCAGTGTCAGCACCGATGGCGGCGCGCCTTCGACACTGGCGTTGAAGCTGGTGAATTGCGAACCGAGCGCCGTGCCGCCATCGCCGCTGCTGCCAGCGCCGCCGGTGGCAGTACCGGTGAACGTCAGATTACCAGCAACAATGCTGCCGAGCTGCGACTGGAGCGTGGTGCGTGCATTTTGTGCCGCGCCGCCGACCGCGCCATCGCCGCCGCGGCTGGCGGTGGCAATGGCGATGCTGCCGAACGCCAGGCTGCCCTGGCCGGACATGACGTTGATCGCCGCCGCCGTCGCATCGCCGCCGGTGGCGCTCGTGCTGGCCCCGCCGATCGTAGTGGTGGTGATCGTCAAGCTTCCGGTCGCGCTGATAGTGCCCGCCGTCTTGTTGCCAGGTGCCACCGCGCTGACGGAGACCACGCCGCTGCTCGCCGCGCCGCCGGCCAGGTCGGTGCCGGCACCGCCGATGGCCGTGCTGCTCAGCCCCAGGTCGGCGCCGGTTCCGGTCAGCCGGATCGCGCTTGCTTCGCCCGGTGCCACCACATTGATCGCGCCGCCTGTCGCCGCGCCGCCGCCCAGCCCGGTGCCGCCACTTGCATCGGCAAACAGTCCGACCACGGGCCCTTCGCCGGCCGAACCGGTGAACACCAGCGTGGCACCGTCAAGCGGCGTCAGCTCGGTTGTGCCGCCGATCGCTGCTCCGCCGACGCCATCGGCGCTGCCCCCGGCCTGCGCCGTCGCGCGCAATGTCGCTGTGGTCGCGGTCAGCCCGCCGCCGCCGGTGACCCGCGCCGTGCCGCCCGTCGCCGCTCCGCCGAGATCCCCGGCCAGCACGCGCGTCCGGGCGTTGGCATCGATGATCAGATTGGTCAGGTTGGCGGTGCCATCGACCGTGAATTCCGCCGTATTGCCCTGCGCCGTCCCGGCAACCCCGCCTTGCGCTGCGAGCGCCGACGCGCTGCCGTCCAGCGTCGTCGTGCCGACAACGCCCAGGCTGGTGCCGCTGCCCAGCTGCAGGATCGCATTGCCGCCGATGGCCGATGCGCCGTCGCCAAGGGCTGCCGCCGAGGCGGTGATTACCAGGCTGCCGCTTACCGTCAGCGTGCCACCGGTCTGCCCCGGGTTGCCGAACGCCGATGTGCCGCCGGTCGCCGCCAGGCCCGAGGCCCGGCTATCGATGCGCACTTCGTCAAAGCTGGCGGTCACGCCGCGCAGGTCGATTTCGGCCCGGCTGCCGCCGCTGCCGCCGGTGCCCAGCCCGCCAGCGGTCTCGCCGGCGTCGCTGCGCGCCGAAATCAGTGTCTGCTGGCTGGTATCGAAACTGCCGCCATCAACCGCGAGCAGCGCCAGGCCGCCAAAGCCGCTGCCGCTGGTGCCGCCGCTGTCGAGCGCTTCACCGCCATTACCCGATGCAAGGATGCTCAGGCCGCCTTCCATGCTGCCCGGCAGCGATGTTGTCGTGCCGACCAGCGTCATCCGCGCCTGGCCGCCGCTACCATCGCCGCCCGATGCGCCGATGCCGCCATAGCCCTGGACATCGAGCCGCGTCGGCCCCGGCGACGACCGTGTCAGGCTGGCGCCATCGGCCGCCACGGTGACCGTGCCGCCAATACCGCCGCCGCCGGAGAAAAAGCTGCCATTGGCGTCACCGCCGCGCCCCAGCGCGACAAGGCTGAAGCTGTCGGCGGTCAGGCCCGCACCGACGCCCAGCGAAACCAGCACGCTGCCACCGACGCCGGCGCCGCCGGTGCCACCAGCCAACGACCGGCCGCCGAGACCGCTGGCATCGACATCCAGGCCTTGCGTCAGTTGCACGCCGTCGCCCAGCGTCAGGCTGAACGACCCGCCAAAGCCGGCGCCGCCATCGCCATTGCTGCCATCGGCGCCCTGGCCGGTGATGTTGATTTGCGACAGCGTCGCGCCGACCAGCGCGCCGCCGCTGCTGAACGCCAGGTCGATGGTACCGCCGGTGCCCGCGCCGCCGGTATCGCCCGCCCCGGCGATAGCGGAAAGGCCCAGGTCGAGCCCGGCGACGGTCAGCGCCGTACCGCGAATATCAAGGCGTGCCGACCCGGCCACGGCGCTGCCGCCGACACTGCTGCCGGTGCCGCCAAAAGCATCGCCGGCAATGCCGAGCGTGCCAAAGCTGATGCCGTTGCCGGTCGCGGCGCCGCCATCGAGCCCCAGCGTGATAACCGTGCTGCCGCCGACCGCCGTGCCGCCGGTGCTGTTGCCATTGCCGGCCTGGGCGGTGGTGCTGAACAGGCTGCTGACACCCGTGCCGGTGAAGCTGGAATCGGCATCGACCGCCAACGTGATTCCGCCGCCGAGCGCGTTGCCGCCGGTTTCCACGCCAGCGCCGGCAAAGGCCGAAACGCCGATTTCGAGGTCCTGCGTCGGCAGGGTAAAGCTGCTGCCGCCGGTCAGCGTGATCGCCGCGATGCCGCCGGTTGCATCACCACCGGAAGTGCCATCGCCGCCGCTGCCACCGGCCGCTACCAGCACGCCCGCCAACCCCAATGTGCCGGCATCGAAGCTGGCGCCGTTGCTTAGTGACAGGCTGAAGCTGCCGCCGCTGCCGCTGCCGCCCTGGCCGCCGTCGGTTACGTCACCTGCGCCGCCGCTGCCGCCGGCGATGAAGCTGAGCGGAGCGGCGCCGCCGCCGACCAGGTTGCCGCCGTCCGTCGTGATGGCGACGCTGCCACCGACACCCGCACCGCCGCTGCCGATATCGAAGAAGCTGCCGCCGATGCCAGAAACGTCGGCGCCGAGCAGCTGCAATGTCGATCCCGATGCGGCGCTGGCGGTATAACTGCCGCCGGTTCCGGTGCCGCCAACCGCGTTGTTGCCGGTGCCGCCGAGGCCGATGGCGGAAACCGTACCGCCCAGGCTGTTGAACTGGCCGGCGTTGGCCAGCGCGATGGCGATGCTGCCGCCCGTGCCGGCACCGCCGACACCCGTGCCGAAGCTGCCCTCGCCATCATCAAGCGTCGAGCCGCCGGTGCCGCCGGCGTTGAGATTGATCGCGGTGCCGAGCACATCGATGCTGCCGCCATCGGCGCTGATGCTGATATCGCCGCCGGTGGCCGCGCCTGAATCTGTATCGAAGCCACCGCCGCCTGCCGCGCGCGCATCGACGACCAGCCCGTTGGCAACCCCAAGGCTGCCCAGGCTTTCGAGCAGGACCGCGCCGCCAAAGGCGCTACCGCCGGAGCCATTGTCGCTGTCACCACCAAAGGCGCGCGTGTCGATCGTCAACCGCGCGCCGAAATCCAGCGCGCCGCCCGCCGCGACGCGCACGCTGACGTCGCCGCCGCGGCCATCACCGCCGCCGGCATCGCCAAAACCGCTGCCGAAGCCGACAGCCGACAGCAGCGCATTGCCGCCAAAGCTGGAGGTTCCTGAATCGACGGTGATCGTCACGCTGCCGGCGGTGCCATCGCCGCCGCTGCTGCCAAAACCATCGGCGGAAAGGGTGATGCCGCCGCCGACCGTCAACGTGCTGTCCGAATTCAGCAGTTGCGCGATCCCGCCAAAGCCGCCGGCGGGGCCGCCGGAGGACGGCAATGCACCAGCACCGGTGCCGTCGGCGCTTATCAAGACGCCATAGCCAACCGACATGCTGCCGCTGCCATTCGCCGACACCAGCACATTGCCACCGATGCCCGCACCATCGGTGCCATCAAAACCCGCGCCGCCATTGCCATCGGCAAAGGCGGAAACACCCTGCGCGATACTGATCGAACCCGTGTCCTGGGTGCGGATCGTGACACTGCCGCCGGTGCCGACGCCGCCATCGCCGCCCAGGCCGGTCATCGAGAAGGCGTTGCCGCCATCGGCGATGGCGTCGATCGACAGCGAACCGCCGATTGCCAGGGTTGC
Organism: Polymorphobacter sp.; assembly: GCA_049318305.1. Classification (GTDB taxonomy): domain Bacteria; phylum Pseudomonadota; class Alphaproteobacteria; order Sphingomonadales; family Sphingomonadaceae; genus Sandarakinorhabdus. Next base: position 7,688 of record JBMOGO010000017.1, on the reverse strand, counting down.
CGATGATGCAAGCAACGCCGTGACCGAGCCAAGCGCCGTACCGCCGCTGCCGCCATCGCTGCTATCGCCAGCAGTAGCGCGGCCCGACAGTGCCAGCCCGTCGCTGAACGTCATGTTGCCGCCATCGGCGGCAATGGTCAGGCTACCGCCGACCGCCGTGCCGCCAGTGCCGGTCGGCACCCCGCCAAGATCGAGCAGCGCACGGCCGCCGTTGGTATCGTAAAGCACGTCCAGCCGGCCGCTGGCCAAAAGGCTGCCGCTGCCGACAGTGGCGACAGTGATGCTGCCACCGATCGCGTCACCGCCAAGGCCGCCGTCCAGCCCGTCACCACCAAAGCTGCGGGTATCGATCGTGTTGACGCCGCCGGTCAGCGTGATGGCGCCGCCGCTGATGATGGCGACAATGGCGCCGGTGGCGGTGCCGCCGTCATTCGCAGCGCCGTCACCGCCAGAAGCCTGGGCATTGATCTGCAGCGCAGTTGCCGACAGCGTGCTCAGGCTTTCGAGCAGGACCGCGCCGCCAAAGGCGCTACCGCCGGAGCCATTGTCGCTGTCACCACCAAAGGCGCGCGTGTCGATCGTCAACCGCGCGCCGAAATCCAGCGCGCCGCCCGCCGCGACGCGCACGCTGACGTCGCCGCCGCGGCCATCACCGCCGCCGGCATCGCCAAAACCGCTGCCGAAGCCGACAGCCGACAGCAGCGCATTGCCGCCAAAGCTGGAGGTTCCTGAATCGACGGTGATCGTCACGCTGCCGGCGGTGCCATCGCCGCCGCTGCTGCCAAAACCATCGGCGGAAAGGGTGATGCCGCCGCCGACCGTCAACGTGCTGTCCGAATTCAGCAGTTGCGCGATCCCGCCAAAGCCGCCGGCGGGGCCGCCGGAGGACGGCAATGCACCAGCACCGGTGCCGTCGGCGCTTATCAAGACGCCATAGCCAACCGACATGCTGCCGCTGCCATTCGCCGACACCAGCACATTGCCACCGATGCCCGCACCATCGGTGCCATCAAAACCCGCGCCGCCATTGCCATCGGCAAAGGCGGAAACACCCTGCGCGATACTGATCGAACCCGTGTCCTGGGTGCGGATCGTGACACTGCCGCCGGTGCCGACGCCGCCATCGCCGCCCAGGCCGGCCACCGCGTTGCCGCCAACATCATCGCCATCACCGCCGCGTGCCGATGCTTCGACACGGACATTGCTGCCGCCCGCCACGCTGAAGGTGATGCTGCCACCGCGCGCCTCGACCTGTGCCGTGCCAGCCTGCGCATTGCCGCCGGTGCTGCCATCGCCGCCGGTCGCGCCGGCCTCCAGAATGACATCACCATTGGTCATGGTGATCGAACCGGTCGGCGCCAACACCTGTGCGGTGCCGCCCGTTGCCGCGCCGCCGGCTTGATCAACGCCCGCCGCCGTGCCGCCAACACCGCGCGCATAGACGAAATAGCCGGCGTTGATGTTGCTGATCGACCCGCCGCTGCCGAAAGTTTCGATCCGCGCCGTACCACCCATCCCGGCACCACCGCCGGCGATGCCGGTGTTGCCATCCGAATTAAAACCGCCGCCCTCGCCGTCTGCCGTCAGCGTCGCGGCGAAATTGCTGAAGATCGAGCCGCGATCAGCGCGCAGGATCGCGCTGCCGCCCTGGCCGATACCGCCGACAGTGCCGACGCCATCGGCGCCGCCGCCAAAGCCTGTGGCGTTGATGTTGATGCCCGAATTGAAGAAGGTCAGCGCGTCGCTGCCAACCGCCGTGACCAGTGCCGTGCCGCCCGTGCCGTTGCCGCCGCTGCCCGAATCACTGCGGCCGCCGACGCCCAGCGCCCGCACGAAACTGCCGAAGCCGACATCGATCGACCCACCGTTGTTGACGAAAATCGTGGCGCCGCCGCCCTGGCCGTCACGCCCGACAGCGTCTGGCGAATCGACCGACGAACCGGTGCCATCCGCTGCGACCGTCAACCCGCCGGCGAAGGTGGCCGAACCACCATTGACCAACACGCCAGCCGACCCACCGACGCCATTGCCGGCACCGCCGATATCGCCTTCGCCGCTGGCATTGACGAAGACATCGCCGCTGACCTGCACGGCAAGGCCCGATCCGATGCTGATCGTCGCTGTCCCACCAGTTCGGGTCACGGCCGTCGCCGTGGTCAGGAACCGCGTTTCCGCCGATACCAGCAGAGTGCCGCCCACGCTGAGCAGCGCGCCATAGCCGCTGGCGCCATCATTTCCGGTGACCACCGCCTCGACGCCGCCGCGCAGGCTCAGGTCCGAAGCGAAATTGCCGACCTTCTGGAATTGGTCGCTGATCAGTTCGACCAGCGCCGAATTCGACGCCCGCGCCGTCAGCGCCGATGTGTAATTGCCTTCGGTGATGATGATATCGGCCGCTGTACCATTCAATGGCGTGTCGGCGAACGGGTCGCCGGTCGCGGTGCCGACGACACTGTGCCCGGCCGACAGCACAACGGTGTTGCCATCGATATTGGCAGCGCCAGCGATATCGAAACCCAGGGTGCCGCCGCCGCCCACGAACATGGTAATCGCGTCGTTCTTGGGGACCGCGACCAGATAAACTCGGTTGTTGGCCCCGGTCAGCGCCGCTGGGCCGGTGGTGCTGCCAGTATGGGTGACGACTTCGCCGCTGGCGCTGGTGCCCTGCGTCACATTGATGTCGAACAGCCCGGCGTTGAGCGTCAGATCGACCGCTTCGGCAGCCACCAGCGCCGCCGACCCGGCCACCGTGATATCACCGCGCTGCGCCACCTGCGGCGCCACGGCGATGACATAGCTGCCCTGTGTCAGCGCATTGATCTGCGCGCCTTGCGCGATGGTGATGCCCGCCGTACTGCCGCTGTCCGCTGCCAGGCTGAACTGGTTGCCGTTGGTGATGAAATCGCCGGCATTGGTCGCCGGGTCATTGGCGGTCAGCAACAGGCTGCCGACGTTGAACCGCGCCGTCGAACTGAGCAGCATGCCGCCCGGCGCGTAGAACCAGACCGCGACATTGGCGGCGCTGTTGACGGTGCCATTGAACACCACTGTCCGCGTCGGATCGGCCGCGATGATGCGGTTGAGCACCGTGCCGCCAACACCATTGGCGCCGCCTTGCACGACAAAATTGGCGGTATTGCCTTGCGGCAGGAAATTGATCGGCCCGTTGCCGGGTTCGGTCGGAGCCCAGTTGATCGTCGCCCGCGGCGAATTCAGCGTGATGGTTTCAGTGCCCGGCGTTGACCGGTCAAAGGTGACGCTGCCGAACGGATTAGTCGGCGTGCCCTGGAACGCCTGCGCAAGCAACGGTGCCGTCGTCAGCGGCTGGGTGATCAGCAACGCCGCCAGCGCCGTGCGCGATGCGCCGGTTACCGCCGCGCGGTGTGCACCACCGCCGCGCGAAGCGAGGTCGCCACCGCGCACGCCCTGCGGCACCCGCAGCGGCATCCAGCGCAGGCGCCGGTTGCTGCGCAAGCTGGGATCCCGGCGCATCAGCGAGCGGACCATGGCAGAAGCCGCATCGAAAGCGACATCAGGAAGCGCACATCGCCGCTTTTCACCGGCCCGGCATCGCGCAGCGGTACCGCCACCGACAGGTCAAGCCGCGCCTTGTCAGACCAGCCGATGCGCGCGCCGCCGCCCACCGATGTCACCTGCTGTGGGTCAAAACCCGGCGGCGTGCCGCGGTTCCACACCCATTCGGTATCGACAAAGGCATAGGGCTGCGCACCGATTTCATATTCGGGGAAGATGCCGAAACGATCGTAGCGCAACTCCGTCGAAAAACCGACGCCGCTGTCGCCGGCCAGTACGCCGGGATCATAGCCGCGCCCGATGGTGTAATTGCCGGCGGCAAACTGTTCGAAGGAGAACAGCGGCCCCGATGAAATCTGCGCGCGCGGCTGGATCGCCAGCGTCAAGCTGGTGGCAAAGCGCAGTTCGGCCAGCCCGTTGAAGCGCAGCACCGTCGCCGTCGGATCGCCGTCGACGAGGCTCGGCGGCACCACCGCGCCGGCGCAATTGGCAGTATTGGCGAGGCAATTCGGGCTGGGGTCGAAGACATCGATGCCCTGGCGCAGTTCCAGCGATGCCGCCAGCCGCCAGCCGGTGGTGCCGCCCGGGCCGACGCCCTGCATGTCGACGGCATCGGCATCGAGCCGGAAGAAGCCGACGCGCAGCCGATCCTCGCTGAGCGGTTGCCCGGCAAAATCGACGACCTGGTTGACGAAATCGAAGCCAGCAGTGCCGCGCAACGTAAACGCCTGGGTGCGGACGAACGGATAGCTCGCCTCGATATTGGCGAACAGCGAGGTTGCATAGACATCGGGAATTGTCGGTCCGAGCCCGGGCCGCGTCCAGGCATAGGTGAAATGCCCGACCAGCCGCAGGCCATTGCCGCCAAGCGCAAAATCATGGCCGAGTTGCAGGACCTGCTGTTCGGTGAAATCTGCCGTCGAATAGAGCGATACCGTCGTGCGATCGGCCAGCCCGGTCAGACCATAGGCCTGCGCCCGCAACTGGCCGCCATAGCGGCCGGTTTCCGATGGCGCATAATTCTGGACGCTCATGTCGACTTCAAAGCCGGTGCTGCGCACGCTGAATTCGCCGATCATGTCCCCCGCCGCCGTGCCTGCCGGCTTCAGCGACAGCCGCACGTCGAACCCCGGAATGTCGCGCGCCAGCAGCAGATACCGCTCCGCCTCGAAGCGGTTGAACACCTGGCCGGTGGCGAGATGATCGAGATAGCGGGCAATCTGGCGCTCGTTGCGGCCGGCATCACCGCGCACCCGCACCGCCGTCAGCTTGGCGTACAGCACTTCAAAGCGGACGGCGCCGCTTTCGATACGCTGCGCCGGCACTTGCACCGCGGCAAGATAGCCCTTGTTGCGCAGGACGGTCGCCGCGGCGTCGCGGATCTCGCAAACAATCGCGATCGGCTGTTCGGTGCCAAGATAGGCGCGATACGCCGGCTCCAGGTCGGCAGCCGCCACCGGACCGAGATTGTTGAACACCGCCGACGTCAGCGTCACCTTGATCGCGGCGTAAGTCGGGTCCGCCAGCGCGCACGGGCTGCGTTCGACATCGCCGTCAACGGCGAGCCGGGCGCCCGTCGGCGGCGGCGCCTGGCGACGGCTGGGGTCGATTTCTTCACGGGTGGGCAACCCGGTGGTACCAACCTGGGCATTGGCCGGCAGATACGGCAGCACAATTCCGGCGACGGTCGCCAGAGCAATGAGCATGGATGTGATTTTCGGCGCCGCCAGAAGGCACGGACGCTCGACGCTACTCGCAATTACTTGCACAAGTCCCCCCTCCCTCGAAACAACGATAAGCGCGGGGGCCAGAGGAGTCATTACCCAATTGGGGGTATTCCTTGTATGGATTCGACAAATCGACCGACAAAGCTTCGAGTTAGGCCGGTTGCCCGCCCGCGGTTGCGGCGCTACCCAGCCATCACACCCCGTTCGCCGGAGCCTGATCGATGCCCGCCACGCCTGCCACCCCGGCCCCCGACCGGCTGGTTATCCGCCGCCCGGATGACTGGCATGTGCATCTGCGCGACGGCGCGATGCTGTCCGCTGTCGTCGATGCCACCGCCCGGCAGTTTGCCCGCGCCATCGTCATGCCGAACCTGAAACCGCCGGTCACCACCGCCGCCGCCGGCGCTGCCTATCGTGACCGCATCCTGGCGGCCGTCGACCCGGCGCTCGACTTCACGCCGCTGATCACATGTTACCTGACCGACGGCATCGACGCTGGCGAGATCGAGCGCGGCCATGGCGAGGGCATCTTTACCGCCGCCAAGCTGTACCCGGCCAATGCCACCACGAATTCGGCGCACGGCGTCACCGATGTCCGCCACATCAGCGCCGCGCTGGAGACCATGCAGCGCATCGGCATGCCGCTGCTCATCCACGGCGAAGTCACAGATTCGCACGTCGATATCTTCGATCGCGAGGCGGTGTTCATCGACCGGACGCTGACCGGGTTGGTGCGCGACTATCCAGCGCTGAAGATCGTGTTTGAACACATCACCACCGCCGAAGCCGTGGCGTTCGTCGAATCAGCGCCGGCCACGGTCGCGGCGACGATCACCCCGCATCACCTCGCCATCAACCGCAACGCCATGTTCGAAGGTGGCATCCGCCCGCACCTGTATTGCCTGCCGGTGCTGAAGCGCGAAACCCATCAACTGGCGCTGCGCAAGGCGGCGACGAGCGGCAACCCGAAATTCTTCCTCGGTACCGATTCGGCGCCGCACGTCGCAGCCACCAAGGAAACCGCCTGTGGCTGCGCCGGCTGCTACAACGCACCCTTCGCGCTGGAGAGCTATGCACGCACCTTCGAGCAGGAACGCGCGCTCGACCGGCTGGAGGGGTTCGCCAGCGAATTCGGCCCGGCCTTTTACGAATTGCCACTCAACGAGGGCACGGTGACGCTCGAACGCGTGGCGGTGCAGGTGCCCGACCGCATCAACGACGTCGTGCCCTTCCACGCCGGCGAAACACTCGATTGGCGGTTGGCCGGGGCGTAATGGCCGGGCGATATTGACGCGCCTGTCCGGCGGGTGTCACGCTCTCGCAACGGGGGGCAAAATTTATGGGCACGCATAGGCGCGGCTTCATGCTGCGGGGAGGCCTGGCGATGGCGGCGCTGGCGATCGTGCGGCCTGCGCCTTTGCTTGCCGCGGCACGATGGCGGGCGCTGTGGAATGGCCACAGCCTGCAGGGCTGGACTCGGCTGGGTGATGCGGCCTGGACGATCCGGGACGGCAGCCTCGAATGCGATCATGGGCCGATCAGCTACCTGGTCTCGGACGAGGCGTTTGACGACGTGCAGATCCGGGTGGAGTTCTGGGTCAGCGAAGACGCCAACAGCGGCATCTTCATCCGGTGCACCGACCCGGCCAAGGTGACGGTGGACAATAGCTATGAAGTGAACATCTTCGAACAGCGGCCCGATCAGGCCTATGCCACGGGTGCGATTGTCGGCGTCGCCAAGGTCGTCACCATGCCCAAGACGGGCGGGCGCTGGAATGTGATGGACATCAAGGCGAAGGGCGATCGCTTCACTGTCTCCGTCAATGGCCGACGGACCGTCGACAATGTGCAGGATGCCACCCATGCCGGCGGCCGCATCACCCTGCAATATGGCGCGGGCGTGGTGAAGTTTCGCAAGGTCGAGGTCCGGGCGATCTAGACCCGGAAAAGTCGTCCTGCAAGACATCAACCCGTATCAACGTTTCGACAAATTATGGCCAGTTAGCCATTGAAAACAAACGATCCGAGCGCCAGTGATCTTTTGCAACCTGTCGCCATATGGCGTCAATCCAGATAGTGCCGCCCGTTTGCCGTCAGGTCGTCGGCCAGATCATAGACCATCGGCCGCCCGGTGGGGATTTCTTCATGGACGATGTTATCGTCCGAAATCCCCGACAGATGCTTGACCAGCGCGCGCAGCGAATTGCCGTGCGCCGCGATGATCACCCGCTTGCCGGCGCGCAATTCCGGAACGATCGCGCTCTCCCAGTAAGGCAGCACCCGCGCGATCGTGTCCTTCAGGCTTTCGGCATCGGGAATGACGATACCGGCATAGCGGCGATCCCCCGACAGGTCGTACCGTGACCCGCGTGCCAGCGGCGGCGGCGGAATGTCGAAGCTGCGGCGCCAGATCTTGACCTGGTCCTC